>JADHSZ010000057.1 GCA_016776635.1 Alphaproteobacteria bacterium | reverse complement strand
CTTTACGGCGTGATCTACGCCGTGCTTGAGAACGACTGCCGGCGGCTTCTCGCCTATCACATCGTCAGCCAGGTGGGCTACATGGTGGCGGGGGTCGGCATCGGCACCGAGATGGCCATGAACGGCACGGCCTCCCACGCGTTTGCTCATATCATCTACAAGGGGCTGTTATTCATGGGCGCGGGCGCGGTCATCCACATGACGGGCAAGCGCCTGCTCACCGATATGGGCGGGCTCTACAAGACCATGCCGTGGACGGTGGCGCTCTACATGGTCGGCGCCTTCGCCATCTCCGCCTTCCCGCTATTCAGCGGCTTCGTCAGCAAGTCCATGGTGGTGGCCGCGGCCGGCGAGAATCATCTGGCGGTGGTGGCGCTGTTGCTGACCCTGGCCTCGTCGGGAACCTTCCTCCATACCGGGCTCAAGCTTCCCTATTACATGTTCTTCGGCCGCGATTCGGGACTCCGCGCCAAGGAACCGCCCGCCAACATGCTCACCGCCATGGTCATCGCCGCGGTTCTGTGCATCGCCATCGGCGTATTCCCGGGGATGCTCTATTCCCTGCTTCCCTATGCGGTTCATTTCGAACCCTATACGGCGGCCCATGTGACCGGCAGTCTCGGCATACTGATGTTCACGGCCCTGGGCTTCGTCCTGCTGCTGCGCCAGCTCGATCCCGAGCGCACCATCAGCATCGATACAGACTGGTTCTATCGCAAGGGAGCGCGGCTCTTCATGTGGTTCGCCGAGAAACCGGTGGCGCTGTGGGAGGGCGCCGTGAGCCGGCTCGCCGATACGGCGGTGCTGCCCTTTCTCCATGGCTCGGCACGCCTCGGGCTGAAGACCGATGTGAACGTGGTGGATGCCTGCGTCAACGGGGTGGCACGCACCGCCATGGCCTGGGGGGCGGCCCTGCGGCGCCTGCAGACGGGGGTCTTGACCCATTACGCCATGGCCATGGTGGGCGGGGTGGTGGCCGGGATCGTCGTCTATTTCGTGGCTTCGGGGGGCTAGAGCGGGTCAGGACTGATGGGGATCAATTTGATGGAAACGAATCGGTTCATTCGGGTAGGCGCGGCGCGCGGCGCGATGTGGGGGCATCGGGCAAGCACCGCAACGCTTCCGAGGGACCGATCCGCCCCACCTTCGGCCGGATGCTTTGGCCCCGTGGCGTCGTTACGCTCCTCATCCGATACGCAGGTATCGCATTTCGAAGCGTGCCTTGCCACGGGACAAAATCATCCCGGTCAAATGGTTCCTATCAGCCCTGAGCCGCTCTGGGGAGCACCATGACCGAATTTCCCATGCTCAGCCTGATCATCTTTCTGCCCGTCATCGGTGCCGTGATCCTGCCCTTCCTGCGTTCCGACAACGAGGTGCGGTGGGTCGCCCTGGCGTTTGCCGTCGCCGATTTCCTTCTCGCCACGCGGCTGCTGCTCGACTTCGACGGCACCACCTACGCCATGCAGTTCCGCGAAACCATTCCCTGGGTGCCGTCGCTGGGTATCTCCTACGCTCTCGGCATCGACGGCATCAGCGTGCTGTTCGTGTTCCTGACCGCGTTGTTGGGATGGATATGCATCCTCGCCTCGTGGCGCTCCATCACGCGCCGGGTGGCGCAGTTCATGATCAGTCTTCTGGTTATGCAGGCGTTGATGCTGGGGGTCTTCTGCGCCCTTGACCTGTTCCTGTTTTATTTTTTCTGGGAAGCCATGCTGATCCCCATGTATCTCATCATCGGCGTCTGGGGCGGCGACAACCGGGTCTATGCGGCGTTCAAGTTCTTCCTCTACACGCTGGTGGGCAGCGTCTTGTTCCTGGTGGGAATCCTGGTGCTTTATTTCCAGGGCGGCGAGACCTTCGACATCCTGGCGCTGATGGAGGGGGACTATTCCTTCCTCGTCCAGGCCTGGGTGTTCGCGGCCTTCCTGGTGGCCTTCGCGGTCAAGGTGCCGATGGTGCCGGTGCATACCTGGCTGCCCGATGCCCATGTGGAGGCGCCGACGGCGGGCAGCATCATACTGGCCGGAGTTCTGCTCAAGATGGGGGCCTATGGCTTCCTGCGCTTCTCGCTGCCCATGCTGCCCGAGGCCTCACAGTATTTCGCCCTGCCGGTTCTGGTGCTGTCGGTGGTGGCGATCATCTACGGCGGCTTCCTGGCGCTGGCCCAGGACGATCTGAAGAAGCTGGTGGCCTATTCAAGCATCAGCCATATGGGCTTCGTCACCCTGGGGCTGTTCGCGCTCAATCCAAGGGGGCTGGAGGGCAGTATCCTGCAGATGTTCAATCACGGCATCACCACCGGCGCCCTGTTCCTGTTCGTGGGGCTGATCTACGAGAGGACCCACACCCGGCGCATCAGCGATTACGGCGGCCTGATGAAGGTAGCGCCGGTCTATGTGGTGCTGCTTGCCATATTCACCCTGTCGTCGCTGGCGGTGCCGGGAACCAACGCTTTCGTCGGCGAGCTGCTGATACTGGTGGGGGCCTTCGCCTCCAATATGGCGATCGGCGCCTTCGCCGTGGCCGGCGCGGTGCTCAGCGCGGCCTATCTGCTGAGCATGTTCCGCAGGGTGGCCCTGGGGCCCGCGGTCTATGAAAAGGGCGAGGCCATGTGGGACATGGACGGGCGCGAGATTGTGGCGGCCCTGCCCCTGGTGGTGTTCGTTTTCTGGGTCGGGTTCTACCCCCAACCCTTCCTCGACGTCATGCACGTCTCCGTCGAGCACCTGCTGGATCAGGTCTATGGCGCGTACAGGTAAGGCAGGGCGCTTATGAACACGGACATGATCATTGCCTCGATTGTCGCCAGCCTGCCCGAGATCATCATCATCGCCGGTGCCTGTCTGCTGTTGCTGGTCAGCCTCATCCCCGCGCGCGGGCGCATGGTTCTGTTCGCCGGTCTTTCCCTGGCCGTGGTCGCCGCCGCCGCCATCGCCACCTATGCCCTGGCGGGGCCGGTCCGTCCGGCCTATGGCGGCATGTTCGTGGTTGACGGATTCGCCGTCTTTTTCAAGATCGTGGTGCTTATGGTGACGGCCCTCGTCATCCTGATGTCCCCCAAATACCTGGAGGAGGAGGACCTGGAGCGCGGGGAATATTTCGTGCTGTTGCTGTTCGCCCTGGCCGGCATGATGATCATGACCTCGGCCATCGATCTCGTCTCCATCTATGTGGGTCTCGAGCTCATGGCCCTGTCGGTCTACGTGCTGACCGGTTTCATGCGCCACGATTCCCGTTCCAACGAAGCGGCGCTGAAATATGTGATCCTGGGGGCGGTTTCGTCGGCAATCTTCCTCTACGGGGTCTCCCTCGTCTACGGCCTTACCGGCGCCACCCAGCTCAGTGAACTGGCCGCCGCCCTGAGCCGGGACGGGCCTTCCGATCCGATGCTCGTTCTCGCCGTGGTGTTCATGGTGACGGGTCTGGTTTTCAAGGTCGGCGCCGCGCCCCTGCATATGTGGGTTCCCGACGTCTACGAGGGGGCGCCCACCACCATTACCGCCTTTATGTCGGTGGGGCCCAAGGCTGCCGCCTTCGCCATTATTCTGCGTATTTTCCCCGAGGCGCTGACGGTGGTCGATGACATCTGGCTCCCCGTGGTCACGGTGGTCGCGGTCCTGACCCTGACCCTGGGCAGTTTCGTCGCCCTGGTCCAGACCAATATCAAACGCATGCTGGCCTATTCCAGCATCGCCCATGCGGGGTTCGCGCTGCTCGGTCTGGTGGCGGGGGGGCAGGACGGGATTGCCGGCATCATGCTCTATCTGCTGATTTACGCCTTCATGAATCTCGGCATATTCGGGACCGTCGTCATGATGAGGAAGGGAGATTTCAGCGGCGAGAACATCGAGGACTATGCCGGTCTCGCCAAGTCACATCCGGGCCTGGCCCTGCTGATGCTGATTTTCCTGTTCTCCCTTGCCGGCATTCCTCCCACCGCCGGTTTCTTCGCCAAGTTCTATATCCTCGCCGCCCTGGTGGCGCAGGGGCACGTGGCGCTTGCGGTGATCGCCGTGCTGCTGAGCGCGGTGGCCGCCTATTTTTATCTCCGCATCGTCATGCTGATGTACATGAAGGAGCCGGCACGGAGTTTCGATCTGGCGCTGACGCCGCCCCTGCGCCTTGCCCTCGCGGTTGCGGGTCTGGGGACGGTGGGCATCGGCCTGCTTCCGGCGTGGTTTCTTGATATGGCCCGGGGAGCCGTTTTCCCCGGGATAGGTTGAAAAACAGAGGGGATTTCCTCAGAGCACTATCCGATCAAATTAAACCATTCTGACCGAGGTATTTCGGGTCTGGAGCAGGAGAGCTTTGAAGAGCGTAGCGGGGCCTACGGTCGAGAAGCCCGACGCCCTTCCAGGCTCGAAATGCCCGGTCCCGAAGGGATGGCCCATGGCGGGCTCCCGCTACGTTATGGCGCTTGCCCGATGCGCCATGCATCGCGCGGCACGCCATGCCTGGCGGATATCCACGCCATGAAGCCATCAGAATTGATTCCATTTGATCGGATAGTGCTCTAACTTAAAAGACTGAGGGTATTTTCTCATGTGCCAAGAAAGAGAGGGAGCATGAGCCCGTGTGATCCATCGCGATTCCTCCTTCCGGCCCCATCAGGATATTTTGGGACCGGTAACATACGGAGGTATGAAAATGCCCATTGATTATCTTCCGGTCTTCCTGATGGTGGGGGTCGTAACCTTCCTCGCCCTGGTCATACTCTTCGTCTCAAGGCTGGTTTGTCCATCCAATCCCTATTACGAGAAGAATCGCCCCTATGAGTGCGGCGTCGATCCCTGGGGGGAGGCGTCGGCGGGGCTGTTCAAGGTACAGTATTTTCTGATCGCCATTTTATTCGTGATCTTCGACGTGGAAACCATGTTCCTGTTTCCCTGGGCCGTGGTACTCGATGAAATCGGGCTCTTTGGCTATATCGAGATGTTCGTCTTCATCTTTCTTCTGTTGGTGGGATTCGCCTACGCCTGGGCAAGGGGAGCGCTGGAATGGGAATCCTAGAAAACCGTTTTCCCGACAACGTCTTTTTCAGCACCGCCGACAGCATCATCAACTGGTCGCGAAAATCCGCCCTGTGGCCGGAGACTTTCGGCATCGCCTGCTGCGCCATCGAGATGATCGCCACCGGCTGTTCGCGCTACGACCTGGACCGTTTCGGGGTGGTTTTCAGGTCTTCACCCAGACAGTCGGATGTGATGGTCATCGCCGGCACCGTGACCAAAAAGTTCGCCCCCGTGGTGCGCCGCCTCTATGACCAGATGCCGGAACCGCGTTGGGTTATCGCCATGGGCACCTGTGCTACCACCGGGGGCGTGTACAACACCTATGCCGTGGTCCAGGGCTCCGAGCTGGTGGTTCCCGTGGACGTCTATGTTCCCGGCTGTCCGCCCCGGCCCGAGGCCCTCATGCACGGCTTCCTCCTGCTTCAGGAAAAAATCCAGAAATCCCACGTATTAAGAAGGGGCGGTCCGGAATCTGCCATCGCGGGATAGCCGTGGACGCTCCGCTTTACTGCACCAAGATCGCCGAACGCTTCGGGGAAGAGGTGACCCATGAGGGCTGCTCCCACGGCATGCACACCTTCGCCGTCCCGCCCGGCCTTGTGGTCGATCTCTGTTGGTTCCTCAAGGACGACCCGGAACTGCGCTTCAATTTCCTTTCCGACATCTGCGGCGTTGACCGCCATCCGCAAGCGCCCCGCTTCGAGGTGGTCTACCACCTGTATTCCGTCCCCTTGAAATGGCGGCTGCGGATCAAGTGCCGGGTCGACGATTCGGCGCGGGTTCCCTCGGTGGTGGGGGTGTGGAAGACCGCCAACTGGCACGAACGCGAGACCTACGACATGTACGGCATCGTCTTCGACGGCCATCCCGATCTCCGCAGAATCTACATGTGGGAGGAATTCGAGGGATATCCCATGCGCAAGGACTTTCCCCTGCGCGGCTACAAGGACGCCTACAACCCCTTCGGAGATGAGAAAACCCCTGGAAACGACCGGGACGGTGGCTCTTCGCCTCCCGGCTCCCCGCAACCGGGCGAAAAGAGATGACGGACGTAACGGTACTGGACGAGATAGAGCAGGACGGCAAGAGCACCCAGGAGGTTCTTCTCAACCTGGGGCCCCAGCACCCCAGCACCCACGGGGTACTGAGGCTGGTTCTCGAGATGGAAGGCGAATACGTCGCCCGCGTCGATCCTCATATCGGCTATCTTCATCGCGGCACCGAGAAGCTGGCCGAGGATTTCACCTATACCCAGATCATCCCCCTTACCGACCGCCTGGATTATCTCTGTCCGCCGTCCACCAATCAGGCCTTCGTGCTCGCGGTGGAGAGACTTCTCGACATCGAGGCGCCGGAACGCGCCCAGTATATCCGCGTCATGATGACGGAACTGTCGCGTATCTCCGGGCATTTGCTTATCGCCGGCGCCCTGCCCATGGACGTGGGCGCCATGACCGTACTGCTCTACACCATGCGCGAGCGCGAGATGGTTTTGGACCTTCTGGAAATGATCTGCGGTGCCCGCATGCATACCTCGTTTTGCCGGGTCGGCGGCGTGCGCGAGGACCTGCCCGAGGGGTTTGCCGAACGGGTCCGGGAATTCTGCGAGATTTTTCCCCAGCGCATCAGCGACTACGAACGGCTGGTGGCGCGCAACCGGGTGTTTCTGCAACGCACCAAGGGGATTGCCGTGATCACCCCGGAGGACGCCATCGACCTTGGCCTGAGCGGTCCTAATCTGCGGGCCTCGGGGGTGGACTGGGACATCCGGCGGGACTGTCCCTACGAGATTTATGACCGGCTCGATTTCAACGTCATCGTCAGAGAGGGCGGTGACTGTTACGACCGCTGGCAGTGCCGCATCGACGAGATGAGGGAAAGCACCCGCATCATCGAGCAATGCATGAGGGACATGCCGCAAGGGCCGTTCCAGACCGACGATCCCAAGGTGGCCTTTCCGGTGGATAAGGCATTGCTCAGCTGTTCCATGGAGACCCAGATTAATCACTTCGAGCTCTCCGCCTACGGTTTCAAAGTGCCGGCGGGCGAAATCTATTCCTGCGTCGAGGCCCCCAAGGGAGAGCTGGGCTTCTACATCATCAGCGACGGCAGCGAAAAACCCTTCCGCATGAAAGTGAGAGCTCCCTCGTTTGTCAATCTCCAGGCCCTGCAGGGGGCGAGCAATATGGATTATCTTGCCGATGTGGTGGCGATGCTGGGAAGCCTCGATCCGGTGCTTGCGGAGGTGGACAAATGACGGTGGAATCCGAGGTCTCTGCGGAATCCGGGCCGCGGTTCCTGACCAAAGAGATGAGGAAAAAAATCGAGGAGATCACCGGGCGCTATCCCACGCGCCGTTCGGCGATCATGCCGTCTCTTTTCCTGGCCCAGGAGGAATACGGCTACCTTTGCGACGAAGTGCTGCTGGAGGTGGCGGAGGCGCTCGGCGTGCCCGAAGTATGGGTTTACGAAATCGCCACCTTCTACACCATGTTCAACACCACGCCCGTGGGCAGGTTCCACATCAAACTCTGCACCAATGTCTCCTGCCTCCTTCTCGAAGCCGGAAGCCTGCTTTCCCATCTCGAGAAGAGGCTGGGAATCGCGCGCGGAGAGACCACCGGGGACGGGCTTTTCACCCTCTCCGTGGTGGAATGTCTCGGCTCCTGCGACACCGCTCCGGTGATGCAGATTAACAAAACCTATTACGAGACTCTGAGCGCCGAGGGAATCGATCAAATCCTCGAGGAGTTAAAGGCGCGGCCCGCCGACGGTGGCCGGGAAGGAGCGCCGGCATGATGGAGAAAGTCCTCCTCAAGAACGCCGAGACCCCGGATTCCCATACCGTCGGCGCCTATGAGGCGTCGGGCGGGTACCAGGCGCTGGCCACGGTTTTGCGCGACTACCAACCCGACGAGCTGATTGAACTGGTCAAGGAGTCCAACCTCAAGGGGCGCGGCGGCGCCGGTTTCGCGACGGGAGTCAAATGGGGCTTCGTGCCCAAGGACCCGGCCCTGAAAAAATATCTCTGCTGCAACGCCGACGAGGGAGAGCCGGGAACCTTCAAGGACCGGGCGATTATGGAAAAAGACCCCCACCAGATGATCGAGGGCATGATCCTCTGCGCCTACGCCATCGGCGCCGAGACCGCCTATATCTACATCAGGGGGGAATATACCCTGAGCATCCAAAGGCTCGAGGCCGCCCTGCAGGAGGCCTATGACAAGGGGTATCTGGGACAGCGCATCCTCGGCAGCGATTTCAATCTCGATATTTACGTACACTGCGGCGCCGGCGCCTATATCTGCGGCGAGGAGACGGCGCTGATCGAATCTCTCGAAGGGCGGCGTGGCCAGCCCAGACTCAAGCCGCCGTTCCCCGCCATTGAAGGGCTCTACGCCAGCCCCACCGTGGTCAACAACGTGGAGACCCTGGCCTGTGTGCCCCATATCGTCACCCGCGGCGCCGAATGGTTCAGCGCCATCGGTTCCGCGTCCGGCCCCGGACCCAAGCTCTATTGCCTCTCCGGCCATGTGCGCAAGCCCGGGCTCTACGAGCTCCCCATGGGCATACCGCTGCGCGAACTGGTGGAGGAGCACGCGGGCGGGGCAAAGCCGGGCCGCAAGATCAAGGCGGTCATTCCGGGCGGCGTTTCGGCGCCGATGATCCTCGAATCCGATCTCGACGTGTGCATGGACTTCGAATCGCTGGCCGCCGCCGGCACCATGCTCGGCTCGGCCGGTGTCATCGTTATCGACGATAACGACTGCGTCGTGCGCGTGGCCACGCGGATCACCGAATTCTTCGCCCACGAATCCTGTGGTAAATGCAGCCCGTGCCGCGAAGGGTTGAGCTGGGCCGTCAAGATTCTGCGCCGCCTGGAAAACGGCGAGGGCAAAGAGGGGGACCTGGAACAGCTCGATTTCCTGTGCGACGGAATTTTCGGCAATACCTTCTGTGCCCTGGGCGACGGCGCGGCCTGGGGGCTGCGCAGGGCGCTGCAGCATTTCCGTGACGAATTCGTCTACCATGTTGAAAAAAAGGAGTGCCCGTTCCATTAGAGCGGGTCAGGATTGATAGGAGACAATTTGATGGCAGCGAATCGGTTCATTCGGGCAGGCGCGGCGCGCGGCGCGATGTGGAGGCATCGGGCAAGCGCTGCAACGCTTCCGAGGGACCGATCCGCCCCACCTTCGGCCGGGTTCTTTTGCCCCGGGGCATCGTTACACTTCTCATCCGATGCGCAAGCATCGCATTTCAAAGTGTGCCTCGCCACGGGACAAAATCATCCCGGTCAAATGATTCCTATCAACCCTGAACCGCTCTGAGGGCGGGGCGCGAGTGCCATGACTACAACTACAGACACAGCCACAGTCACGGTCACCATCGACGGGGAAACCCTCGAGGTGGCCGACGGCACCCTGATCCTCGATCTGGCGCGCAGCCGGGGCATCCATATTCCCACCTTCTGCTATCAGAAACGGCTGACCACCCTGGCGTCCTGCCGCATGTGCCTGGTGGAGATCGAGGGCCATTTCTCCCTCGAGAAGAGGCTCCAGCCCGCCTGCGCCACGCGCATCGCCGACGGCATGGTGGTGAAGACGGACACGCCCCTGATCGCGCAGACGCGGCAATCCATGCTGGAAATCCTGCTCGCCAATCATCCCCTGGATTGCCCGGTCTGCGACAAGGCGGGGGAATGCGAACTCCAGGATACGGTCTTCGCCTATGGCGCGGGGGAAAGCCGCTTTACCGATGACAAGCGGGTTTTCCGCTCCGAGGATATCCAGCTCAATCCGGTTATCGTCTTCAATGCCCAGCGTTGTATCCAGTGCCAACGCTGCGTCCGCATGTGCGAGGAAGTGGTGGGGGCGGTGGCCCTGGGCACCGCCGAAAGAGGCATGGACGCCGAAATAACCGGCTTCGGCGACAGCCTCAGCGATTGCGATCATTGCGGGAACTGTATCGAAGTCTGTCCGGTGGGCGCGCTGATGAGCAGCCCCTACCGTTATAAGGCGCGGCCCTGGGATTTGACCGAGGTGGACACGGTTTGCCCCTATTGCGGCACCGGCTGTCATCTTACCGTGGGCCTGCGGGATGGCCGCCTGGCCCGGGTGCGTTCCAAATACGAGACCGGCGTCAACGGCGAAACCCTGTGCGTGAAAGGACGGTTCGGCCTCGATTTTATGGACGGGGAAGACAAGCTGAGAAGGCCCCTGCTGCGCAAAGACGGGATTCTCACCGCCGTGTCCTGGGAGGAGGCGCTCCGCCACATAGCCGAACACGCCAAGGCGGCGGCTGAAAAAGGGGCGGTTGGCGGTCTCGTCTCGCCGCGCCTCGCCAACGAGGCGCTGTATCTGTTCCAGAAGCTGATGCGGACGGCATTCCACAGCAACAGCATCGATTCCTCGACCCGCTGGAGTGTTCCGCACCAGGCCCTGGAAGGGCTGTTCGGCGGGCTTTACGCGAGACGTCCCCTGCACCGGGTTCTCGAGGCCGACTGTATCCTGGTGATCGGCTCCAACGTCACCGAGAGCAACCCGGTGAGCGAATATTTGATGCGCGACGCCGCACTCAACGGGAAAAAACAGATCTTCGTGGCCTCCTCGCGGCCTTCCAGGCTTGATGCCGAGGCCGCCGCTTCCCTGCGTCTTGCCCCCGGCGGCGAGGCCGCCCTGCTTGCCGCCATGCTGGACGTGCTCGCCGGAAAGAAGGGAGACGCCCCGGCGTCCTGCCGGGAATTCCTGGAGCATGCGGTTCCCGCCCTCACGGCCGCGCCGGAAGTCACCATTCTGGTGGGCGTCGATCTGTTGCGCTCGCCACAGGCGACGGCGGCCCTGCGCTTGCTGGGCACTCTCGGCCAGACCCTCGAGGCCGCGGGGAAACGGGCCGGACTGCAGTTCCTGTTCGACCGCCCCAACCAGATGGGAGCCTGGGAGCTGGGCGTGCTGCCCACCGTGCTTCCCGGCTGGCGGTCCGTGGACGACGCGCCCGCCCGCGCGGCTCTTGAAAAAGCCTGGGGAACGCCCCTGCCGTCACAGCCGGGCGCCGACGTTCACCAGATGCTGGCGCGCTGCGGGACGGGCGAGATGGACATGCTCTACGTGGTGGGCAGCGACCCTCTTTTGTCCTATCCCGACGGAGAACTGGTGGAGCGCGCACTCTCGAAATGCGGTCTGCTGGTGGTTCAGGACGCCTTTCTCTCCGCCACCGCCCGCCTTGCCCACGTGGTTCTTCCCGCCGCCGCCTTCGCCGAGGAAGCCGGAACCTTCACCAGCAACGAGGGCCGGGTGCAGACGCTGCGGCCGGTACGCCGCCCCGCCTTCGAGGCCAAGGGCCACACGGAGATTTTCGCCTTGCTGGCCTCGGCCCTGGGCCATGACCTGGGCGCCGCCACGGCGGCGGACGCCTTTTCCGAGATCACGGGTCTGGTGCCGTCTTACGGTGATCTCGGTGGGGACGGAGGGGACGCCATCGGTTCCGTCACTTCTGTCGATGGCGCGTTTACCGTGTCATCCGTGGAATCCGCAGAATCCGCCGCCAAGGTCGGCGCCGCCCCCGATGATGCGCCCGCCGCGGTTGCGGGGGCCTCTCAAAGTCACGACTCAGAGGGGCTCGAACTGGTGACCGGTGACTGCCTTTTCCATTCCGGGTATGTCTCCGGGAATTCCGCGATCCTGAAAACACTCGCCGCCGAACCCTACGTGGAGATGAGCCCGCGGGAGGCGTCCGCCCTTGGTTTCTCGGACCAGGACCAGGTCATCGTCAAATCCTCTCACGGCGAGGCCAAGGCACGGCTCAGGGTCACCGAAGATTTTCCCGACGGAATCGTCTTCATCCCGGAAAATTTTCCGGAAATACGTCTCAATCTCCTGATGAAGCAAGGAGAACACCCTTGCCGGGTGGCGGTTTGCAAGGAAGAGGAGGGCCTTCGCGACAGCGTCGCCACGTGAGCGGCGCCACGCAAAGGCCGCCGGAATACGGGCCACGCCACTTGACCAAAGCTGCTTACCCCTGCCAAGCTTATGGTTATTGGCCCCATGACATCAGAGAAAAGCAGGGGGAACGGCATAAAGCAGAAAGCCGTTCCGGATATTAGGGAGAAGCAAGGGGGAAAACGGCATGAAACGAAAAATCGTTCCCGATGTGGTCGAGGGCCAGACTATTCAAAGCATTTCGGGTTCGGCCAGCGCCCGCGAGGCGGCCGAGATCATGGCCAAGCACCATATCTCCGCCCTTCTGGTCACCAAGGGGGACAAGCTGGAGGGAATCTTCACGGAACGCGACATTTCCATAAAGATCATCGCCCAGGGGCGGGATCCGGATAAGACCAAGGTTTCACGGATCATGACCAAGAATCCGGTGACCATAGATCCCGATGACTGGGCCACGAACGCCCTTACAAAAATGCGCGAGCTGGGTTTTCGTCATCTTCCCGTCGTCGACGGAGAACGGATCATCGGCATGGTGTCGGTACGCGACCTTTACGTTACCGTCCAACTCCAGCTCGAAGACGATATGAAATTCCGCGACGCCTTTATCTTCGGAACCGGGTGATCCCGATTCCTTTCCGCCGGTTGTCAGCTGACGGAAATCTTTTAAGCGGGATGATTTTCTCCCATTTTGTCCCGTGCGAGGCGCGTCCGGGATATGTACATAAGACTCCATGAAACCCGTCCACATCTTCCTCATGATCCTGGCCATGGCCTGCTGGGGGTTCAATTTCGTGGTCATCAAGACCGGCCTGCCGGAACTGCCGCCCTTGCTCATGCTGGCCCTGCGCTTCTCACTGGTGGCGGTGCTGCTGGTGCCCTTCATGCGCCCGCCCACGGGCCGGATCGTGGAGATCGCCCGTATTTCCATGATCCTCGGTTTCTTCCATTTCGGCCTGCTGTTCTGGGGACTGACCCAGGTGGAGGCGGCTTTGGGCGCGGTGGTGATCCAGCTCCAGCTTCCCTTCGCCGTGATCATGGCCATACTCCTGCTGAATGAGCGGCCCTCGACGGCCAGCCTCATTGGCACCGCCATCGCCTTCGCCGGGGTCATCCTTATCGGCAGCCGCGCCGAGTTCCAGGGCAATGGGGTTTATCTGTTGCTGATCGTGCTCGCCGCCGCGGGCTGGGCCTTTTCCAACATCCCCATCAAGCGCCTCGGCCCCATCAATGTCTTTACCCTCAACGGCTGGATATCCCTGTTCGCCGCGCCCCAGCTTTTGGCCCTTTCCCTGATGCTGGAATCGGGACAGGGAGAGGCGCTGATGACGGCGGGCTGGCGCGGCTATGGCGCGGTAGCCTATATGGCGCTGATCTCCACCATCGCCGTCTATGGCATGTGGTATTATCTGCTCGGTAAATATCCCATGAGCCAGATAGTGCCCTATACCCTGGTGGCGCCGCTGGCGGGAATTCTCGGCGGCACTATGATTCTCGGCGAGGAACTGACCGAGATGATGGTTCTGGGCGCGGCCGCCACCCTGGCCGGGGTGGCCATTATCGTTTTCGCCTCGGCGCAACCCGTTGCGGCGCGGGGCGAAGTGGTGAAGCCCATAGCGGCGCAACCCGTCGAGACGCAACCGCAACAGGGGGAAAAACCATGAGAAGCTTTCTTCCCTTAATCCTTGCCGTGGTAATGGTTTCGGGCTGTAGTTATTTTCCCGGCGCACCCGCGCGCGCGCCCGATTACGGAGTTCGGCTCAAGACCATGCAGGACCTGCCCTCCCCCAATTTCGAGCCGCGCCCCTCCGGCGTGGCCGTGGATATGCTCGTCATCCATTACACGGGCATGAAAAGCGCCAGGGCCGCCCTGGCGCGCATGCGCGACCCGGGAGCCAAGGTCAGCGCCCATTACGTAATCGACGAATCCGGCACGGTCTACCGGCTGGTGGCGGAAAACATGCGTGCCTGGCATGCCGGAACCGCCTCCTGGGGCGGCGCCACCAATATCAACGACCGCTCCATCGGCATCGAACTGGTCAATCCCGGCGCCGAATTCGGCTACCGCTCCTTTCCCGAGCCCCAGATGAAGGCCCTGGAACAACTGGCGGGCGACCTCTTGAAACGTCACCCCATCCCGGCGCGCCATGTTCTCGGCCATTCCGACGTGGCGCCCTCGCGCAAACAGGATCCCGGCGAACTTTTCGACTGGGCAAGGCTGGCGAGGGCTGGAATCGGGCTGTGGCCGGAGCCCCCCCTCGGGACGGAGGTGGCCCTGGGGGGCGAACACCCGCCTCCCATTGCGGAAACCCAAACATTGCTGCGGCGCTTCGGATATCCCATCACCGTCAACGGCGAGGACGACGCCTACACCCGCTTCGTGATCACCGCCTTCCAGCGCCATTTCCACCCCCAAAACGTGAGCGGGGAAATGGATGCCGACACCTTTGCAAAACTGCGCGCTCTGGTGGCGGCAACGGAAGGGGCGCCAACAAAAACCGAAGAGAGCTGAACCCAGCCCCCCATCTTGATCTTTTCACCCCAAGGGCTTACCTAAGTCCTGCCAGACGGTCGGATGACCGCCTCCCGGCAATGGGGAAACCCGCCGGGGGGAGGAAAGTCCGGGCTCCATGGAAACACGGTGCCGGGTAACACCCGGCGGGGGCGACCCTAGGGAAAGTGCCACAGAAAGCAAACCGCCCGTTGCTTCCTTTCGGGGAAAAAGCGGGTAAGGGTGAAAGGGTGCGGTAAGAGCGCACCGCGCGCGCCGGTAACGGCCGCGGCACGGCAAACCCCACCGGGAGCAAGCCCGAATAGGGACGGCAGGCCACGCCAACGCGTTTCCGCGTCGCCGTCCGGGTAGGGTGCAAGAGGCGTCCGGTGACGGACGTCCCAGATGAATGGTCATCTCCCTTTCGAGGGGACAGAACCCGGCTTACAGACCGTCTGGCATTTTTCTCTTTCCCGGTCACCCCTTCCGATTACGGACCAGTTCTCCACCTTGGCCGTCCCGGAAAGACGATTCTCAAGATAAAATCCCAACAAGTAATGAGAACATTACATGAACACTTGGGCCTTCATTTGCGGCCACGTAAACGATGCTTGCATGAAAGTCCAAAATTCCCCCTACCCCTTGGGGAGGAAAATGAAAACCACCCCATCACTAGTAAAAAAATCTCCCTCCCAGTTTTTTATTGTGCTTTTCAATCCATACCCATAGGATACCACAAAATCCCATAGTATCCCATGTTTACGGCGGGGGAAGCTTATGGGGCAAGGCGAGGTTCCGCGCGTCGCCATCCGGAAGTAACCGGAGGAAATAAAAGGAGTGCGGGGCGGCGCATGTAAAAGGTGTTTTTTTACTTGGGGGTCACATGGCACTGTTCCTGTCCACGACGGTGAACAAGGTCGACAAGAAGGGGCGGGTCTCGGTACCCGCGCCTTTCCGGGCGACACTGGCGGGCCAGAGCTTCGCCGGCATCGTTGCCTTCCCCTCTCCCGAACTTGGCGCCATCGACGCCTGCGGCATCGACCGCATGGAAGCGCTCTCGGCCAGCCTCGACGAACCCGACCAGTATTCCCACGAAGAACTGGACCTGGCCCGGCTTATCTTCGCCCAGGCCGAACAGCTCGCCTTCGACGACACCGGCCGGGTGGTGCTGCCCAAGCTGCTGGGCGCCCATGCCCATATCAGCGACGAGATTCTGTTCGTGGGCAACGGCCCCACCTTCCAGATGTGGCAGCCGCAACGTTACAAAACCTATCACCAGGACACCCTCAAACAAGCCGCCAGCAAGGGCGTGAGCCTGAGGCTGCGGCCCATACCAAGGGGCCGAAACGGCAACGGAGACGGATCATGACATTCACATCTCCCACAAGGCCCATCATGCACGCCTGTGCCAGCGCCTCTTCCGGCGGTGTCATCTGTCCCCTTCCCGCCGCCCACCAGCCGGTTCTTCTTGACGAGGTAGTAGACGCGCTTACCCCCCATGACGGCGGCGTCTATGTGGATGGCACTTTCGGCGCGGGCGGCTACAGCCACGCCATTCTTGAATCCGCCGACTGCACGGTCTGGGCCATCGACCGCGACCCCGATGCCATTGCCGCAGGAGCCGCCATGGCGGAGGAATTCGACGGCCGCCTGGGACTCATCACCGGATGCTTCGGAGACATGGACGGCCTTTTGGCCGAGCGCGGCGTGACCCAGGTGGATGGAGTCACCTTCGACCTCGGCGTTTCCTCCATGCAGCTCGACCAGCCGGAACGGGGGTTTTCGTTCCGCTATAACGGCCCCCTCGACATGCGCATGGAAGGCGCCCATGGCGACAGGCCAAGCGCGGCGGACGTGGTCAACCATATGCGCGAAAAGGAACTCGCCGACATCATCTACCAGTTCGGCGGCGAGCGCCGCTCACGGCAGGTGGCCAAGGCCATCGTCGAAGCCAGGGGCGAATCGCCCATCACCCGTACCTTCCAGCTTGCCGATATCGTCCGCAGCGTGGTCGGCAAAAGCCGCGATGGCCTCGACCCCGCCACCCGCACCTTCCAGGCGCTGCGCATTCACGTTAATGACGAGATCGGAGAGCTCGGCCGCGGACTTGCAGCCGCCGAGACAATTCTCTCCCCCGGCGGCGTTCTCGCCGCGGTGTCCTTCCACTCGCTGGAAGACCGCCTGGTGAAGGACTTCCTTAAACAGCGCAGCGGCGCCTCACCGCGGCCCTCGCGCCACCGCCCCGAGACCACAGACCCTAGCCTCTCCCCCAGCTTCACCATCCCTTCAAAGGGCGTGATCCAGCCCGGCAAAGAGGAAATCAAGGCCAATCCCCGCGCCCGGTCGGGCCGCCTGCGCAGCGCCATCCGCACCGGCGAACCGGCCTGGGACACCGCCCCCGAGTCAAACCCCGGAGCCCCAAGCCCATGATCCGCCCCATGACTCTTTTCTGCCTGACGCTGGCCGCGCTGCTTGGCTTTGGCTTGTTTAAGATCAAGCACGAGGTGCAGATTCTCGAAGAGGAACTGACGCAGCTTCACCGC
>JADHSZ010000007.1 GCA_016776635.1 Alphaproteobacteria bacterium | reverse complement strand
CGTGGGAGGCCGTGCCGTTCATGGCCATCTCGGTGCCGATGCCGACCCCCGCCACCATGTAGCCCACCTGGCTGACGATGTGATAGGCGAGAAGCCGCCGGCAGTCGTTCTCAAGCACGGCGTAGATCACGCCGTAAAGGGCCATGGCGGTGCCCAGCCAGATCAGAATCTCGGTTCCCGGAAAGACCCTGAGCAGGACATAGACGGCGGTCTTGGTGGTGAAGGCGCTCATGAATACCGCACCCGTCACGGTGGCCTCGGGATAGGCGTCGGTGAGCCAGGCGTTGAGCGGCGGCACCGCCGCGTTGAGTATGAAGGAGATAAGAATAAGGGTGTAAGCCAGGCCGCCGCCCTCGGCGATGGGACCGAACAGCATGGAGCCGGTCTCCAGGCCGTGCAGCACGATCCCGCCCATCAACAGCACGCCGCCCGTGATATGGACCATGAGATAGCGGAAACCGGCGCGTGTGGCCGAGGCGTTGTTCGAGGCGAAGACCAGATAGGCCGAGGAGAAGGCCATGATCTCCCAGAACACGAGCAGGGTGAACCAGTCGCCGGCGAAGACCACGCCGAGCGCGCTTCCCACGTAAAGAAACGCCGCCACATGTTCCGAGGAGCGTTCCACATGGAGTGCGTAGATCATGCCGATCAGCGACATGATGGTGAGCACATGGGCAAAGACGAGGCTGAGCTTGTCCACCTGGCCCGCGATAATGGATATCCCGGCGAACTCGAAGACGCCGAAGGTTCCCGGCGTCATGCCCACCACGCTGAGGATGGCGAGGGTGGGGACGAGAATCATCAAGACCTGCCGCGCCCGTCCGCCGAACAGGGGAATCAGCGGCGCCCCGAGGATGAAGAGCAGTCCCGGATGGACCCATTCACTCATCATAATAGCCCTCGTCCTTCATAAGCCCCCCCTGGTGACCCAGGAACTTGGAGACGACGATGATGAGAACGCAGGAGACCAAACCGAACACGGCCGCCCAGCCGGGTATGGCGTCCCAGAAAAATTCCACATGATGGCGCGGCACAAAAAAGTCGGCGGCGAAAACCAGCGCCAGAACCACAATGAACAGCCGCCAGCGGCGTTTCCTGTAGGCCGGGTCTCCGAAGAAATTGACGATCTTCGCGATCATCCCACCACCCCCCGCGCCAAGGTGAGGAAATAGCCGGGATAGAGCCCCATCAGCAGGGACAGCAGGGCGGTCACCACCAGGGGTATGGCGACCATGGGAATCTCGCGGATTTCCTTCGGCTCGCCCTCGGCGCGGTCGCGCGCGGCGCTTTCCTTCTTGAAGAAGGCGGTATAGGTGACAGGCAGGAAATAGGCCGCGTTGAGTACCGTGCTCACCAGCAGCACCACCAGGAAGACCAGCTCGTGGGCTTCCACCGCCCCCAGTACGAGATACCATTTACTGATGAATCCACCCGAGGGCGGGACACCGATCATGCCCAGCGAACCGATGAAGAAGGCGGCCATGGTCCAGGGCAGCTTGTGGCCGATCCCGGCGAGCTGGCTGATCTTTTTGCGGCGCGAGGCGCAATAGATGGAGCCGGCGCAGAAGAAGAGCGTGATTTTCGACAAGGCGTGGCCGGCGATATGGACGATGCCGCCGACTATGGCGGCGGGGGAAAGCATGGCCGCCCCGAGGATGATGTAGGAGAGCTGGCTCACCGTCGAATAGGCAAGCCGCGCCTTGAGGTCGTCACGGGTCAGGGCGTAGATGGAGGCGGTGATGATGGTGAAGGAGACCACATAGGCGGTGGCGATGCCGAGACTCAGAGTCTCCATCAGATCCACGCCGAAGACGTTGAAGATCACCCGCAGCACGCAGAACACGCCCATCTTGACCACCGCCACCGCGTGCAGCAGGGCGCTCACCGGCGTCGGCGCCACCATGGCCGAGGGCAGCCAGGCATGCAGCGGCATGATGGCGGCCTTGGCGAAGCCCGCCAGATAGCACAGATAGACCACGCTCAGCAGGAGCGGCGAGGCGGTGACCCCGTTAAGCAGCCCCCCCGGCACGAAATCGAACGACCCCGCCAGATAGTAGGTGAGCGCCAGGGCGGCGAGCAGGGCGGTCTTCGAGGCGCCCGCCAGATAGACCAGATAGGTACGGCTGCCGTGCCAGGACTCCTCGTTTTCGTGATGATAGACCAGGGGATAGGTGACGAGGCTCAGGGCCTCGTAGAAAATCACCAGCGTGAACAGGTTGGCGGCGAAGGCGCCGCCTACCGCGGCCGCCAGGGAAACCGCGAAACAGGCGAAAAAGCGCGTCTGGGCGTGTTCCTCCAGGCTCCGCATATAACCGATGGAATAAACCGCCGCCGCCATCCACAGGAAGGACGAGACGCTGGCGAAGACCATGCCCAGGGCATCCACCCGGAAGGCGAAATCGGCGCCGGGCAGAATCTGGAACATGTTGTATTCGATAGTACCCCCGGCCAGCACCACCGGCGCCATGGAGGCGACGATGAGGAACATGACCACGGAGGCGCAGAGGGTGACTGCGTCCCGAAGGTTGTCACGGCCATGGAGCAGGAGGATGGCCGCCGCCGCCGCCAACGCCACGACGACGGCGAGAAGCGGCCTGACGGATTCGACGGCCTCGGCGGATGCTGCGGATACTGCGGCGTCCACTCCCTTACCCTTTCATGATGGCGATTTCATCGACTTCGAGCGTCGCCTTGTTGCGCAGCACGGTGACCAGGATGGCGAGGGCGACAGCCACCTCGCAGGCGGTGACGGTAATCACGAAGATAGCGAATACCTGCCCCCCGAGATCGCCGAGAAAACGGGAGAAGGCGATGAAGTTGATGTTCGCCGAGTTGAGCATCAGCTCCAGCGACATGAGCACCACGAGAACGTTGCGCCGCAGCAGCACGCCCGCCGCGCCGATCACGAACAGGCCCGCGCCAAGAGCCACGTACCACGACAGGGGGACCATTACCCGGTCTCCTTTTTCGCCAGCACGATGGCGCCCACCAGGGCCACGAGAAGAACCACCGAGGCGACCTCGAAGGGAAGCAGGTAATCGGCGAAAAGGGTCAGGCTCAGTTCCTTGACGCTGCCCGCCACGTCCGGCCCAGCGGCGGCGGAAAGCGCCGGAATGTGCCCGCTTCCCAACAGCAGGGCCAGCATCTCGGCGCCGAGAATAACGAGCACGATCAAAGCCGGGACAGCGCTGGCGCGGAACCTCACATGGACGTCCTTGCGCACGTCGAGCATCATGATCACGAACAGGAACAGGACCATCACCGCCCCCACATAGACGAATATCTGGATGACGGCGAGAAAGGGGGAGCCGAGAAGGATGAAGAGGGCGGCGATCTGGACGAAGCAGACCATGAGTGAGAGCGCGCTGTGGACCGGGTTCCGCGCGACCACCACCACCAGCGCCGAGAGCACGGCCATGCCCGCGAAGAGAAGAAAGAACGCCGTTTCCATCGTCCCCCCCTGAAAGACGATCCGGATCGCCGCTCCGGAATCGGTGCGCGGCGTTCGGGCCATGGCCGGCTCATCCCCCCCGAGCCGCGCCGGGGGAAACTGTAGAGAGGCGCGTGCACGGGATCAACCGTCAAACGCACGGGCTGACAAAGATTCCGGCGATTTTTTGTTTAGAGCGGTTCAGGGCTAACAGGAAACCATTTGACCGGAATGATTTGTCTCTGATTTGTCTCTGTAGTGAAATGTTCTAGCGGCGGCGGATGTTGCGCCACCAGTCGGCGCCCTCGCCGCCGGCGATGGCGGGCACGGTGACGCCGTCCTCGGTGGAAAGCCGGGCGGGCACCACCTCGCCCCCTCTCACAGCCTTCCCCGGCATGGCCATCAACGCGTCACGCCCCACCACCAGCGCCTTGTTATCGTAGTCGCTGAACTCGTAATGGCGGCCCAGAGCGATGGCGTCGGCGGGACAGGCGTCCTCGCACAGCCCGCAATAGAGACAGCGCCCGAGGTTGATCTCGAAGACCCGGGGGTGGCGCTCGCCGTCCTCGTCCTCATGGGGCACCACCGTGATGCAGCGGCAGGGACATATCCTGGCGCAGAGTTCACAGGCCACGCAGTTGGTCTTGCCCTCGGCGTTGCTTTTGAGGAAATGGTGACCGCGGTAGCGCGGGAAGGGCATCCATTTCTCGTTATCGGGATAACGCTCGGTAACGGTTTTCGAAAACATGTAGCTCAGGGTCAGGGACAGGCCGTCGAGCAGGTCGAGGAAGAAGACCCAGCCGATCCAGCCCGACATCCGTTGCGCCACTCTCGCGATCATGTCCCGTCTCTCCGTTTGCTCCGGCTCATAACATAAAGACTCCGCTGATCAGGATATTGGCCAGGGACAGCGGCAACAGCACCTTCCAGCCGATGCTCATGAGCTGGTCGTAGCGGTAGCGGGGGAAGGTGAAGCGCAGCCACATGAACATCCAGATGAAGAAGGAGAGCTTGAGCAGGAACCACACCACCGGCGGCAGGGGAATCATCGCTATGCCGTGCCAGCCGCCGAAAAACAGAAGCACCATAAGCGCCGAGAGGAAGACCACGATCAGGTATTCGCTGATCATGAAGAAGGAAAACCGCATACCGCTGTATTCGGTGTGGTATCCGGCGCCGAGGTCGCCCTCGGCCTCGGGAAGGTCGAAGGGGATGCGCTGGGCCTCGGCGAGACCGGAGACGAAAAACACGAAAAAGCCGAGCGGCTGGGTGACTATATTCCACAGCCCGGCCTGGGACTCGACGATGTCGAGCAGGCTCATGGACTGGGCCAGCATGACCACGCCGATGACCGAGAACCCCATGGGAATCTCGTAGCTGATCATCTGTGCGCAGGTGCGCAGGCTGCCCAGCACGGCGTATTTGCTGTTGGAGGCCCAGCCCGCGAGAATCACGCCGTAGACCTCGATCCCGGCCACGGCGAGGATATAGAGCAGGCCCACGTTCATGTCGGCGAGGTAGAGCGTGATCTCGGTGCCGAAGAGGGTGATGCTGTCGCCGATGGGGATCGCCACGAAGACCAGGAACGGCGGCACCAGGGCGATGATGGGCGCCAGCGTAAAGAGGAAACGGTCGGCCTCGACAGGGATATGGTCTTCCTTGAACAACAGCTTGATGCCGTCGGCCAGGGGCTGTAACAGGCCGTGCCAGCCCACCCGCATGGGGCCCAGCCGCTGTTGGATGTGGCCCGCGATCTTACGCTCGATCCAGGTCAGGGGGATGGGCAGGATGAGAAGGATAGCGATGACCACGGCGAGCTTGCCGACGATAAGGCCGATGGCGAGAAAACTTTCCATGTCCGTCCGCGCTTCCTGTCCGGTTCCGTTACCGGGGCCGTCACTATAAACAGCGTTGTTCCTTCCCGTAAACACCGAGTGGCGGTTATGGCGGAGGGAGGGGGCGGCAAAGCAGTATGGATGCAGGTGATAAAGGCAATGGGGGAATTACCGGCCACGGCGCGCAAAGAAAGGCGGGCTTCACGAAAAAAGAGGGGTGCGGGGCGGCGCGCAGTTGCCTATCATCGGTACTATCCGGGATGTGACGCGCTTTGCTCAATTCAGGGCGCGCCGCGGTTCAGGTTCAGCAGGGGAGACGCCATGCCGGGCTTCATCCGGGCGGTGACGAAATTATCGAATTTCTGCGGCTGGCTCGCCGCATGCATGGTGGTGGCGGTGATGCTGGTGCTGTGCCAGCTCGTGATCCAGCACTACGGCATGGGCGAGTTCACCACCTGGCAGAGCGAGGTGGCCACCTATTTCATGATCGCCATCGCCTTCGTCGGCGCGCCCTACGTGATGCAGACCCGCGGCCATATCCGTGTCGCCGTGCTGCCCGCCAGTCTGACGCCGAAGGCCCGGCATCTGCTTTCCCTGGCCGCGGCGCTGTTTTCCCTGGCCTTTTGTCTGGTGCTGGCCTGGGACGGGCTCGACCTGTGGCGCGAGGCCTATGGCGAGCATTGGACCTCGGACATGGCCTGGGGCATTTCCCTGTGGATTCCCTATCTCTCGCTGCCCTTCGGACTGGCGGTGCTGTCCCTGCAATATCTGGCCAACGTGGTGAGCCTGGCTCAGGGGATGGAAGCGCCGTTCCCGGCACAAGCGGAAGAAACCGGGGAGGATGCGCCATGACCACCCTGGCTCTTGGCGCCGTTATCGCCGTGGTGACCCTGGCCGTGCTTGCCATCGGCGTGCCGGTGGCCTTTGCGCTCGGCGGGGTGGCAGCGATCTTTCTCTATTGGGTGGGGGAAGGCGGCGAGCTGGCCTCGGTGGCGGCCACCTTTTTCGGTTCCCTGGAGGAGTTCACCCTGGTGGCGATCCCCATGTTCGTGCTGATGGGGGCGGCGGCCTCGGCCTCGCATCTGGGCAGTGATATCAGCGAAGCGGTGAAGCGCTGGCTCCATCCCTTCCCCGGCGGGCGGGTGTTGTCGGGCATCGGCGCGGCGGGAATCTTCGCCGGTTTGTCGGGTTCCTCGCCGGCCACGGTTTCCGGGATCGGACGCGAGGAACTGCCCGGCATGCTGGCGGACGGCTATCCCCAGGACATGGCCACGGGCTCGCTGGCGGCGTCGGGCACCCTGGCCATCCTGATTCCGCCGAGCCTCACCATGGTGGTGTTCGGCATCGCCACCGATACCGATATCGGCCGCCTGTTCCTCGCCGGTCTGGTGCCGGGGGTGTTGTTGCTGGTGCTGTTCATGGCGGTATCGCTGGCGCTTCTTTACGGCGGCCGCGAGCGTTTCCACGGCGAAGTACGGCGCTATAGCCTGGCCGAGCGGCTCCATACCCTGCCGCGCCTGCTGCCCGCCCTGGCCGTGGTGGCCGGTGTGGTGGTGGTTCTGGTGAAGGGGGTGGTGGAAGCCTCGGAGGCGGCGGGGGTGGGAGCCATTCTTATCCTCGCCCTGGTGGTCACCCTTTATGGCCTGCGCCAGAGAGGGCATCTTTTTTCCATCCTGCGCGCCGCGACGCGGGAATCGGTGATGATCCTGATGATTATCGCCGGTGCCGCCATGTTCGGCTCCATGCTGTTGGAGCTTTCCATCCCCGAGGCGGTGGCGCTGTGGGTGGTGGATATGGATCTCGGGCGCTGGACCCTGATCCTGTGGATCAACGTTGTGCTGTTGGCGCTGGGATGTTTCCTGCCCCCCGTGGCGGTGATTCTCATGACCGTGCCCCTGCTCATCCCCCTGGCGGTGGATGCCGGTTTCGATCCGGTATGGCTGGCGGTGATGATGACCCTCAATATGCAGATCGGCCTCATCACACCGCCGGTGGGGCTCAACCTTCAGGTGGTGCACGCCCTGGCCCCGGCGGTGCCGCGCGAGTCGGTGCTGCGCGGGGCCTGGCCCTTCATGCTGTGTATGGCGGCGGGGATCGTGTTGCTCTGTCTCTATCCGCAACTGGCCACGGCGCTGCCCGACGGTTTGATGGGGCCTGCCGGATAATCAGGCCGGGGTCATTCCCTGTCCATACCGATGCGGCCGATGCCGGGAAGTTTCAGCGCCGGGCGCAGGAAGTCCACACCGAAACCAAGCCCCAGAAGATTAATCTCCACGCCCTCGCGCTGTGCCAGTGTAAGCCCAGCCACACCGAGCAGGGAAAGCTGGACTCCGGTGCCGCTGGGGGCGCTGGCCAGCAGGCTGCCATTGGCGAGGTAATCCTTGCCGATGGCGGTGACGGGAAGGTGGAGGTTCATGGCCGGCACCCGGCGTCCCACGAAGGCGGTGAAGGTGTTGGAATTGGGACCGGGCCAGAGGCGGTATTCCCCGGCATAGGGGTAGGCGGCCACGGCGGTGTCTATGGCGTCGATCATGGCCGTCACATCCACCCCGTCACGGCCGTCCCTGAAGTCGGCGAGAATCTCCGGCGCGTTGCCGAACCATTCGCGGTCGGGCACGCCCGTCCCCACGGTGAGCGCCGATCCGCCGTGCAGGGCGCGCCAGCCGATCACCTGGTAGACCGTGTAGGCCGGGGCGTGTTCCCGCTTGGCGGCGATCCAGCTATGGACCCCGAACAGGCCGCGCCAGCCGAAGGCGCGGGCGGCATAGACCTGGACGATGGCTTCGGGTGTCGTGGCCGGGTCGGGGGCGAGCCCGGTGCTGTCCCGGCTTGCCGTGCGCCAGTCGGCATCTAGATTTACAGCACCCCCGGCCACCGCCGCCAGCGGCCCGGCAAGCAGCAGCGCCAGGACCATCAGTATCCGGCTGGTTAGTCCCCGATGAATCAGTTTATGGCGCGGGAGGGCCCGGTTTTTCATTGGGTATTCCCAGGGTGTTCCCCGTTCCGCGTGACGGGTGCGGTTACGCCGTTTGTGCGGAAGCCAGGTAGGTGGCGGTGGCGGCGGTGATCTGTTCCTTGTTGAAGGGCTTTGCAATATAGGCATCGGCGCCGGCTTTCAGGAACTTTTTATCATCCCCGTCCATGGCATAGGCGGTTACGCAGATAATGGGAACCCTGGCCTTTTCGTCATTGAGTTTTCTGATGCGCTTGATTGCCGAAAGGCCGTCCATTCGCGGCATTCTTATATCCATGAAAATGAGGTCGAAGCCATGAAGTTCATGCAGCGTCACCGCGTCCTCCCCGTTATCGACACAGGAAATGCGAACGCGTTCATCCTTGAGAAATTTCTCCAGAACGAGCTGGCCGACGGGATCGTCCTCGGCAATGAGAATTTTTTTCGTCATTTTTATCATCGTCGTCCGGGGGGGCTTCTGGGGGCGGCTTTTTAGGGGCTGTTATCGCCGTAATACCCGGCTCCCTCCACAACCAAGCGTGTAGAGTTTAATTCTTGTAAAATTCTAAAGTAAAAATGTCTGTGACCAGGGTCACAGGGTCTTTAATTTTTTATTAAGGCGGATTTCTAGTAAAAGCGATAGCAGGTGGCGGATGGGGAAAATGATGCGATGGCGGGAGGAGTTTCACGCATTTGCATCAAATTGTTGCCATCGTTAACGGCCCGCAAACCTTTGTTTGCTAAGGTAGGCGTCAACTTCCGTTATCCCCTTTACACGACAGGGAGTGCCCCTATGAAAACCGTTCGTAACGCCACCTTTGCAAAACGACTGGTTATCGTTTCCGACCAGAAGATCCGCTTTTTTGCCCCGGTTCTGGTGCTGGCGGCCTTTGTCGCGTCGCTTCTCTAGAGCGAATCCCAGTCCTTATTTTGTGTAGTCGCGGCTCGCCGCCACCTTGGCCCGCGCCGCCTCGCGCAACAGGGCAATATCCACGGTATCGAGAACGAAGTCATAGCCCGCCTTGAAGAGATCGGGCGCGGCTCTCCCGGCGGTGGCCATGGTGCCGAGCAAGATGTCCTCACTGCCGGCGGCCTCGGCCACCCGCGCCATAAGGGAGTCCATTTCCGCGCAGTCGGGATCGTTGAAATGGCCGGCGCTGGCCGACAGGTCCATGGGCCCCACCAGCAGCATGTCCACGCCCGCCACGGCGGCGATGGCGTCCACATCGCCCAGCCCCTCCATGGTTTCGATCTGGCAGATGAGCAGGAACTCCGTCTCCAGCCATCGCAGATAACCTTCCACATCCGTGCCGTAACCAGAGGCCCGCGCCACCGAATGGGCGACCCCGCGAATACCTTGTGGCGGATAGCGGCAGGCCTCCACGGCGGCGGCGGCCTCGGCGGCGGAACTTACCGCCGGCACCATGACGCCCGCGGGCCCGGAATCAAGCGCCCGTTTGAGGTCCACCGGGTCGTTGGCGGGCACCCGGATCAGGGGCACTGCGCCGCCCGCGGTGATGGCCTGGAACTGTTGCACGGCGTTGGCGAAATCGCCGGGGCCGTGTTCCATATCCGTCATCACGGCGTCATAACCGCTGGCGGCGAGAATCTCGGCGGCCACGGGGCTGCCCATATTGGACAGGCATCCCAGGGCGGGGCGGCCTTTTTTCAGCCGTGTCTTGAAGGGAGGGTGGGGCACCTTGGATCCTCTTTGATATTGGGGGTGTCAGCGGGGGACATCAGCAGGGTTCTTTTACGCCGTGACTCAGAGAGACTCTGGGCAGCGCTTCGCATGACGATACGGGATATGGGCAAAGAAGCGCAACGACGTCACGGCGTAAAATTATTCCGGTCAAATGATTTCATTTGATCGGAGGGTGCTCTAGAGTGCCCGGGTGAATAGTGTGATCCCCGCAGTGACTTTCCAGATTACGATTTTCCAGATTACGGGGAACCAATGCAACGTCCGTCATGGGGTGCTAGCGCCATGGTGTGAGGTTGCCGGGGAGGGTGCCTTTTGCGGAAGCTGTTGACGGGCCTGTTGGGCCTGATTGTGATCTTTATCGCCGCCGCCCTGGTGGTGCCCAGTTTCATAGACTGGAACGAGTACAAGGGCGCCATCGCCAGCCAGGCCAAGAAGGCCACGGGTCGTGATGTTTTCATCGGCGGCGACCTTAAGCTCTCGGTATTTCCCACGCCCGCTTTGTCGGTCCGCGACCTTCATCTCGCCAATGTGGAAGGCGCTGTCGAGCCCGATATGGTCAGCCTCAAGGCTCTGACCGTGCGGGTGGCGCTGCGGCCCCTGTTCGAAGGAGAGGTGGAGGTGGAATCCATTTCCCTGGTGGAACCAGTCATTCATCTCGAAGTTCTGAAAAACGGCCTCAATAACTGGACCTTCGCGGCGCTGGAGACCTCTACCGGAGAGGAAATGGACCCCACCATTCCCGCCGCCAAGGACGGGGATTCGGGAGCCGGGCCTGGGGCTGATTCGGGGACTGATTCTGGGAGCAGCCCCGATGTGATGGTAACGCTCAACCATTTCGCCATCGAAAACGGCACCCTGAGTTATCGCGATGCGGGTTCGGGAACCTTTGAGAAGATCGCCGGCCTCAATGCCGATATCACCGCCAAATCCCTGCAAGGCCCCTTCGAGGCCGAGGGGGATATGGTCACCCACGGCCTGCCGCTGAGTTTTTCCGCCAGGGTGGGGCCTCTCGATCCCGCCCGTCCTCTTCCCGTGATACTGGAAGCGGGTCTCGATCCGGCAGGAGTCACGGCGCGAATTACCGGATCGCTGTCGAAGCTGTCCGCCGAGGGGGAATTTACTGGCACTCTTAAGGTGACAGGTGATGACCTTGGCGAGGCTATCTCTTTCTCGGCCCCCGGCGCCATGCCGGCCCTGCCCGGGTTCCTCGCCCAGGCGGTGACGGTGGAGGGCACATTGAGCGCTTCGGCTGAAAAGCTGGGCGTGAACGACCTTTCCCTGCAACTGGGTGACATCAAGGCCGGCGGGGCCGTCACCGTTGCGTTGTCGCCCTCCCCGCGGGTGGCGGGCGCCCTGCACTTCGGCCGCATTGATCTCGACGAATGGCTGGCCATGGCGAGCACCAAGGCAAAACCCGCCTCCGGCGATGGCGAGAAACGGGGCAAGGAGTCCTCCGCCGCCACGGGAACCAAGGGGGACAAGGGGGACAAGAAAAAGGCCTCCTCCGATTCCGGGTTCGCTCTGCCTTCAGGTGTCGCCGCTTCCCTCAACCTCTCCACCGAGGTGCTGGTCTATAACGGCAAGGTGATCCGCGAGGCGGTTGTGGAGGCGGGCCTTGAGAAGGGGCAGTTGTCGGTGCGCAAGGCCACGGCGCAGCTTCCCGGCGGCACCAGCTATGCCCTGTCGGGGACGCTGGGCGCGAGCAAGGGGCAGCCGGTTTTCGCCGGAAGTTTCAAGGCGGCGTCGAAGAACCTGCGCGCCCTGCTTGACTGGTTGAAGATCGACGCCGGCGGAGTTCCCGCCGACCGCCTGCGCGGGCTCAGCCTGTCGGGACAGGTCGCGGGATCGCGCCAGCAGGTGAATGTGACCAATCTGGCCATACGTCTCGACGCCACCAAGATGACCGGTGGTCTTGTCATTGCCTTGCGCGAGCGTCCGGCCTTTGGGCTCAGTCTCGATCTCGACCGTCTCAATCTCAATGCCTATCTGCCCGTTGCCGGGGATGCCGGAAAAGGGGCAGCCAAGGGCCTTGAAGCCGTGAGCAAGGCCAGGGGAGATATCGGAGGAGATGCGGGAGCGAAAAAACCCGCCCCCCTAAAAAGTAACGGCAAAGGGTCACCGGGCGCGCTTGCGGCGCTGGGCGGGTTCGACGCCAATTTCAAGATTACGGCGGGCATCCTCGACTACAACAAGACGGCCATCAAGGGGGCGCGTCTCGACGGCACCATCCAGGGCGGAAAACTGACTCTGCACGATGCCGGAATCAGCGACCTTGCCGGGGCCGGGATCAAGGTCACGGGTTCGCTTGATAAGCTGGATTCGGCGCCGCAGGTGAATCTCGGTTTTGACCTCAAGACCAAGAATATTCCCGCGCTGTTCCGTCTTGGCGGTGCCGAACCCCCGGACTATGCCTCCCGCATGGGAGCACTTGGTTTTGCTGGAAAACTGACGGGCTCGTTTTCTTCTGTTCGTATTGATGCCGGTCTCGACCTGGCCGGAGCCAAGGCGACCCTGGCCGGGGTGGTGGAGGACACGATCCTGAATCCGAAAATAAACATGATCGTGGATGCGAGCCATTCCAGCGTCGTCAAGCTGGCCCGGGTCTTTGCCCCCGACTATCGTCCGGCGGCGGTCAAGCTGGGGGGATTCAGCTTTCGCGGCCAGGTCCACGGCGACGCCAACCGCCTCACCTTGTCCAATATGGACAGCAAGGTGGGTCCGGTGGCCCTTGCCGGAGAGGCCCAGATTGCCCTTGGCGGCGCGCGGCCTCATGTGACCGCCACCCTTTCGGGAAGCGAAATCGTTACCGACCTGTTCCTGCCCGCGGCTTCCAAGTCACTGGGGCTGGCCCCAGAGTGGCGCGCCGGACCCGTTCTCGCCGCAACCAAGGGCAAAAAACGGGCGCCCCCCGCGCCCTCTGTGCCGTGGTCCAGGGCGCCCCTCGATCTGTCCGGGCTCACCGCCTTCGACGCCGATATCAAGCTGGCGGCCGCGGCGCTGGCCTATGACAAATACCGGGTGGACCAGCCGCAGCTGGTGATGAATTTGAAAGAATCGGTACTCACCGTTTCCCAGCTTTCGGGAAAGATGTTCGAGGGCGATTTCAACATGCAGAGCCAGTTGGTGGCGGCCGCGGTGCCCACCCTCACCAGCAATATTTCCGTGGCCAATGCCGATATCAAACAAGCCCTGTTCACCGCCGGCGACATCGACGTGGCCGACGGACGGCTGCAGTTCACCCTTAATACCGCCACCTCGGGCCGTTCTTCCCTGGAAATGATCTCCGCCCTTTCCGGCAAGGGGGTGATGAAGGTGACCGAGGGCGTGGTGGATGGTTTCAACCTCACCGCCGTCAGCGAGAGATTGAAAAAACTCGATAACGCCATGGGCTTCCTGTCTTTGCTTCAGAGCTCCATGTCGGGGGGGCAGACCCGGTTCTCGCGCCTCGACGGTACCTTCAATATCGAAAAGGGCGTGGTCCGCACCGATGATATCCTGTTGCTGGCCCATGCCGGGGAGGGCCGGGCCACCGGGATCATCGACCTGCCGCGCTGGGTGCTGGATATCAAGGCCAATTTTTTCCTTACCGAACATCCCAAGGCGCCGCCCTTCGGCATGCATCTCAGCGGCTCCATAGATCAGCCCAAGCGGGTCTTCGACATCGAACGCATGCAGGCCTATCTGTTGCAGCGCGGCGTGGGTTCCCTGTTGCGCAAAGTGATCCCCAAGAAGGAGGGTGAAGGCGGCGCGGGAGAAATTCTCGATAAAATCCTCGGCGGCGGCGGGGCGACCCAGACCGCGCCAGCACCCACGGAAGGTCAGACCGCGCCCGCGCCAGCACCGACGCAACAGCCCGAAACCGTCGATCCCCTCAAGGAACCGGAAAAGGCATTGAAGGGGATTTTGAAGGGAATTTTCAAATAGCCCCAGACGGAGGGCTTTAAACGGATGGCGTCGGGCGCCGCAGTTCTTCGAGCACGTAAAGGCGGATGGCGCTGGAGAGATTGCCAGTGCGGCGCGAATCGATCATGCCGATAAGGCGGTTGCGTGACAGGTTCTGGCGCGCCGCGATCTCGCTTAAGACTTCCCAGAAGGCGTTTTCCAGAGACACGCTGGTGCGGTGACCGGCGATGACCACCGAATGCTTGCCCATGCGCGCGCCGTCGCTGTTTTCGGTGGGTGGGGCGGTCATCAACCGTTATGGATGGGGCTGAGGATATCGGCGAAGAAGTCGTTGCCCTTGTCGTCGATGACGATGAAGGCGGGGAAGTTCTCCACCTCGATCTTCCAGATGGCCTCCATGCCGAGTTCGGCGAATTCCAGCACCTCCACCTTGCGGATACAGTCCTGGGCGAGCCGCGCGGCGGGCCCGCCGATGGAGCCGAGATAAAACCCGCCATGTTTCTTGCAGGCTTCCTTGACCGCACCGCCGCGGTTGCCCTTGGCCAGCATCACCATGGAGCCGCCCAGGGACTGGAACAGGCTGACGTAGGAATCCATGCGCCCCGCCGTGGTCGGCCCGAACGAGCCCGAGGCGTAGCCTTCCGGCGTTTTTGCGGGGCCGGCGTAATAGACGATGTGATCGCGGAAATAGCCGGGCAGCTCTCCGCCGGCGTCTACCTGTTCCTTGAGCTTGGCATGGGCGATGTCGCGGGCCACCACCAGGGGGCCGGTGAGCGAAAGCCGGGTCTTGATGGGATAGCCGGAAAGGGTTTTGCGGATGTCGTGCATGGGTTGATTGAGGTCGATCTCCACCACTTCGCCGCCCAACGCCGCTTCGTCCACCTCGGGCAGGAACTTCGCGGGATTGGTTTCCAGCTGTTCCAGGAACACGCCTTCTTCGGTGATCTTGCCCATGATCTGGCGGTCGGCCGAACAGGAAACGCCGATCCCCACCGGGCAGGAGGCGCCGTGGCGCGGCAGGCGGATGACGCGCACGTCATGACAGAAATACTTGCCGCCGAACTGGGCGCCGATCCCGGTATTGTGGGTAATCTCGTGAATCTGTTGTTCGTGTTCGAGGTCGCGGAAGGCCTGGCCGTGCTCGTTGCCCTTGGTGGGCAGACCGTCGAGATAATGAGCGCTGGCCAGTTTCACCGTTTTCAGATTCATTTCCGCCGACGTGCCGCCGATGACCACGGCCAGGTGGTAGGGCGGACAGGCGGCGGTGCCCAGGGTGCGGATTTTTTCGTCGATAAAGCCGAGCAGCGCTTCCGGATTAAGCAACGCCTTGGTTTTCTGGAACAGGAAGGTCTTGTTGGCTGAACCGCCGCCCTTGGCGAGAAACAGGAAATGATATTCGTCACCGACCGTGGCGTAGAGGTCGATCTGGGCCGGCAGGTTGTTGCCGGTATTGACCTCCGAGAACATGTCCAACGGCGCCAACTGGCTGAAGCGCAGGTTGGATTCGTCATAGGCGCGGCAGATGCCCTTTGACAGGGCGGCCTCGTCCCGGCCTTCGGTCCAGACCTGTTGGCCCTTTTTCGCCATGACGATGGCGGTGCCCGTATCCTGGCACATGGGCAGGATCATGCCTGCGGAAATCCCCGCGTTCTTCAACAGTTCCCAGGCCACATAGCGGTCGTTATCGGAGGCCTCGGGGTCGTCGAGGATGGCGCCAAGCTTTTCCAGATGTTGCGGCCGCAGCAGGTGGGAGACATCGCGGAAGGCTTCGGCCGCGAGAAGCTCCAGCGCCGCGTCGGCCACCTTGAGGACTTTGCGGCCTTCGAATTCGGACACGCTCACATGGTCCCCGGTCAAGCGGCGGAAGGGCCTTTCGACTCCGCTTAGGGGAAACATTTCGTGGTAGACGAAGTCTGACATGGAACTGTCCGGGAAAGGGCCGAAAAGGGGGGCTAGATGCCGGGGGGTGAGGTCAACTCTTGCCCGGCCGCTTGCGGAAGGCGTCCAGGGTCACCACCTCGCCGCCGCCCGCCGGGAGGGTGTCATCATCGGCGTCGGTATCGGCATCGGTTTCCGCCTCCTGCGCGTCGCTGTCCTTGATCTCCATGGGGATGGGTTCGTCTCCCCCGGAGGAGGTCATCTGGAGGCCGAACTTAACCGAGGGATCGGCGAATCCAGTAACGGCGGCAAAAGGAATATGCAGGCGTTCGTGTATCTTGTTGAAGCTCAGGGTGACTTCGAAGAAATCCTCTTCCACTTCCAGCCCCCAGAACTGGTGTTCGATAACAATGGTCATTTCCTGGGGATGCTGTTTTTTCAGATGTTCGGGAATCTCTACCTCGCCATGGCCGGTACGGAAGGTGATGTAGAAATGGTGTTTGCCGGGAAAGCCGTGTTCGGCAACCTGGGTCAGGGACTCGCGGACCACGGAGCGAAGCGCATTTTCGACCATCTGATCGTATTGCAACAATTCGTCCGTCATGTCCTGTGGGTCCACTCCTGTAGGGCCGGTCTGGCAAAGTGGGGGGCTTCTGTTGCCCGGTGCCCCCCGAACCGCGCTTACCTATTGTTAGGCAGCGAGTGCGATTTGATTATCGTTCGCAATTGACGATCGGCCCGATAACGGTGGTACCATGCCGAGCAAAAGTCATACCGTTTCCACGCACGTCGATCCTGTATCGCCCCCATAACAAGGCCCACCTGTGGCCCGCAAAATCGTGGCCGGGAAATGGTGGAGGCGCCGGGTACTGCCCCCGGGTCCGTAACGGGTAGTGAGTATGACGTTTATCGCCATAGTCGGTCGCCCGACATCCATAATATAAGCGCATCCGGCTTCTATTGAAAGTGCCCCGAAGGGAGAATTTTGTGCCGGGTTGGGTTTTTCCGCTGTGGAAAGAGGGGAGATGAGGGGGTAGAGTCATGGCCCTGGGTTTTTCTCTGGGCCTTCTCTGGAGCCTTCCCGGAAACCGCCTCTCTCACCCCCAAGGAGCGAAGACGATTATGCCTCTGACGCCGGAACAGCAGGAAGACGTGGCGCGCGCGCGCGCGCAAAGCACCGAAACCCGCCGCGTTACCGTTCCCGCCCTGGAGGAAATCCTCTACCAGCCCACCCACGTGCTCGATCACGGCTTTGTCCGTGTCATTGATTATATGGGCGATGACGGGGCGGTGGTGCAGGCGGCCCGTGTTTCTTATGGCAAAGGCACCAAGAAGGCGAGTGAGGACCGGGGGCTGATCCGCTATCTCATCCGTCACCGCCACACCACGCCCTTTGAGATGTGCGAGATCAAGTTCCACGTCAAGCTGCCCATCTTCGTGGCGCGCCAGTGGATCAGGCACCGTACCGCCAACGTCAACGAGTATTCGGCGCGCTATTCCATTCTCGATAAGGAATTCTATATCCCCGCGCCCGAACAGATGGCCATGCAGTCGAGCGCCAACCATCAGGGCCGCGGCGAGGTGCTGGAAGGCGACGAAGCCGCCCGCGCCCTGGAGCTTTTGCGCGAGGACGCCGAGACCTGTTACCGCCATTACGCGGAAATGCTCAACGAGGATGAAGACGGCAATTCCGTGGACCCGGGAAAGAAGGGGTTGGCGCGGGAACTGGCGCGCATGAATTTAACCCTCAACACCTATACCCAGTGGTACTGGAAGATCGACCTCCACAACCTCATGCATTTCCTTTCCCTGCGCGCCGATCCCCACGCCCAGTATGAAATCCGCGTCTATGCCGAAATTATGCTGGATCAGTTGAAGCGGTGGGTGCCGCTGGTTCACGAGGCCTTCACCGACTATCGAACGGGCGGCGCTTTTTTCTCGGCGGCGGCCATGGGGGTGGTGAAGGATTTGATCGGCGGCAAGGAGCCGACTCAGGACTCCAGCGGCCTTTCAAAACGTGAATGGCGCGAACTGATGGAACTGCTGGAGCGCCCAGAGGAATAGAGAGCGCCCGGCTGCGACAAAAGGCTGCGACAAAACATCGAATTAAGGCTTAAGATAAGGGAACCGCTCTAAAAGGGAGGATTCCGCCATGCCCAACGTAACCCTTTCGACGCCGCTTCCCGTCTCCGCCAAACAGGTCTGGGATATGATCGGCAGTTTCAACGCTCTGCCCAACTGGCATCCCATCGTCGAGTGTAGCGAGGTGGAAGAGGACAAAACCAACCGCACCACCATCCGCAAATTGCACCTCTTGGGGGGCGGTACCGTGGTCGAGAAACTGACGGAGATGGACGACGACGAGAAAGTCTATTCCTACGAAATTCTCGAAAGTCCGCTTCCGGTGAAAGGCTACAAGGCCACCATCCGGGTGCGCGAGGACGGCAACGGCAGTGAAGTGGAATGGTCGAGTGATTTCGAGGCCGAGGGTGCATCCAACGATGACGCCGTCAAGATCATCCAGGGCATCTATGACGTTGGTTTTGAGAATCTGAGAAAGATTTTCGGCGGTTAAACCAGGCTCGTTCCAGTTTCGCGGGACGGGGCCTCGGCCGTGCCTCGCCGCATCTTATTGCACGACGATTTTGGGGCCTTGGGAGTCACCTTTCAGGGCCTGCGCTTTTTCCCAGACCTGGTCGGCTATGGCCATGAAGGCTTGCGAATGGGGGTTGTCGGGATCGGCGGCGGTAATGGGCTTGCCCGCATCGCTGGCTTCGCGGATGGCCATATCGAGGGGAATCTCGCCGAGGAAGTCGGCGCCCATCTCTTCGGCGGTGGCCTTGGCGCCGCCATGGCTGAAGATATCGGTGCGCTCGCCGCAATGGGGACAGGCGAAATAGCTCATATTCTCGATGATGCCCAGCACCGGCACCTCTACCTTGCGGAACATGTTGAGCCCCTTGCGGGCATCCAACAGAGCGATGTCCTGGGGCGTGGAGACGATGATGGCGCCGGTCAGCGGCACCCTCTGGGCCATGGTGAGCTGGGCATCGCCGGTTCCCGGCGGCAGGTCCACCACCATGATGTCAAGCGTGCCCCAGTTGACGTCGCGCAGTAATTGTTCGATGGCGCTCATGACCATGGGGCCGCGCCAGATCATGGGCGTGTCCTCGGCCACCAGAAAGCCGATGGACATGCATTTGAGTCCATAGTTTTCCTTGGGCTCCAGCATATTACCGTCCTCGGAATCGGGGCGGCCGTATACCCCCAGCATTTTAGGCATGGACGGGCCGTAGATATCGGCATCCAGCAGCCCCACCTTCAGGCCCTTGGCGAGCAGGGCCATGGCGAGGTTGATGGAAACCGTGGATTTACCGACGCCACCCTTGCCCGAGGCCACGGCGACAATGGCGCCCACGTCGGGAACCAGTTCCTTCGAGGGGGGCTGGCGCTGTCCCTGTTGGGGGGGTTGTTGGGGCCGTTGCTGTTGCTGGACGCGTTCGGCGGTGAGCACCGCGGTCACCGAAAGCACGCCGGGCAGGGCGGCTACGATTTCTTCGGCCTGTTTACGCACGGGCTCGAAGGCCCCAGCCTGTTCAGGCGTGATTTCGATGGTGAAGCCTACGTTGCCGTCGCGGACAACCACGCCCGAAACCAGCCCCAGGGCCACTAAATCCTTGTCTCCGCCGGGGGCGGCTACGCTTGAGAGGGCGCCCCGAACTTGCTCTTCCGTGACCTCGGCCATGGATTTTATTCTCCGCCTGTTTGCCGTATGCTTGCTTAGGGAATATGATGCTCGCCCCCGATTGCAGTGGGGACGTTAATTTCATATATAGCTGATGACGACGAATGCAAAGCCCTAGACGAGATGGCGTTCCGATAGTGGCGGGAATTCAGGCGGTTCTCCGGTCCTTTCCGGGAATAAACTAAAGAGAGAAAGAGAGTCAGACCCTATGCCGTGGAAGAATCAAGGAGGAGGCCCAGGTGGCGGAGGCTCCGGACCCTGGGGAAGCCGGGGACCGGGCGGGCCGCAGCCCCCCAATCTCGAGGATATCCTGCGTGAGAGCCAGGACCGGTTCCGCAGTTTAATACCCGGCGGTGGCGGGCGCAGTATTCTGATTGTTTTATTGATTGCCGTGGCGGCATGGCTGTTCAGCGGCGTTTACAAGGTGGACACCGACGAACAAGGCGTGGTCTTACGTTTCGGCAAATGGGTGCGCACCACCCAGCCCGGACTGCACTATCATCTGCCCGGACCCATCGAAAGCGTGATTACCCCGGCCGTGACCCGCATCAACAAGATTGAAGTGGGGTTCCGTTCTCCCCTCAAGGCGGGGAAAAATTCTCCCACGCGCCAAGTGCCCGAAGAGGCCCTGATGCTGACCGGGGACGAGAATATCGTCGATATCAATTTCACGGTGTTCTGGCGCATCAAGGATGCCGGACAGTTCCTGTTTAATATCCGCAACCCCGAAGCCACGGTGAAAAGCGTGGCCGAAAGCGCCATGCGCGAAACCATCGGCCAGGACAGGCTGGAGCCGATCCTGACCAAGGGACGCGGCGGGATCGAGGAACATACCAAGGGGCTCATGCAGGGCGTCCTCGATGACTATGGCGCCGGCGTTGAAATCAGTCAGGTGAAGCTGGAGAAGGTCGATCCTCCCGAGCCGGTGCTTAATGCCTTCCGCGATGTCCAGGCGGCCAAGGCTGATCAGGAAACTCTGCAGAACCAGGCCATGGCCTATCGCAATAATCTGGTGCCCAAGGCGCGCGGCGAGGCGGCGCAGATCACCCAGGAGGCCGAGGCCTATAAACAGGAAATCGTTGCCCGCGCCACCGGTAACGCCAAGCGTTTTCTCTCGGTCTATAACGCCTACAAGGTGGCCAAGGACGTCACCAGAAGGCGCATGTATCTCGAAGCCATGGAGGAAGTGGTGGGCGATCTCAACAAGGTCATCATTGACATTCCCGCCGGGGATGGCACCGGCGTTCTGCCCTATCTGCCGCTTTCCGAGCTTCTCAAGCAGGGCAGTGGCGCGGCGGGGTCTTCCTCGAAGAGGACCACGCGCCCGGCGCCATCCCAGAACAGAAGCGGGGAGGGCGGCAAATGAGCGCCCGAATGATGATGATTATGGGGATTCTTCTGGGCGTGCTGGCCGTCGTCGGCTCCAGCTCCCTTTACACCGTCAACCAGATTCAGCAGGTGATTATTTTGCAGTTCGGCAAGCCGGTGGACGTTGTGAAAGACCCGGGGCTGCACTGGAAGATGCCTTTCGTCTGGGAGGTTGTGTATTACGACAAGCGGGTTCTTGATTTTAATCTTCCCTTGGAAGAGCCCATCGCCGCCGATCAGAAGAAAATGCTGATCGATTCCTTCGCCCGTTATCGTATTACCGACCCGTTGAAGGTCTTCCAGACGGTGCGTACTGAAGCCGTGATCCGTCAGCGTATCGCCCCCCTGATTAATTCGGCCATGCGTAGCGTGGTGGGCCAGGTGCCCCTGACCTCGTTGTTGTCGGAAGAGCGCGAACGGATTATGCGCGACATTCGCGACCAGGTGAACGCCGAGACCGCGGAGTTGGGCATCGAAGTTATCGATGTGCGTATCCGCCGCGCCGATCTGCCCGAGGCCAACAGCCAGGCCATCTATGAACGGATGAAATCACAGCGCGAGCAGGCGGCTAAGAAAATCCGTTCGGAAGGTTCCGAGGCGGCGCAACGCATCCGCGCCGCGGCCGATAAGGATAAGATAGTGATTCTTGCCGATGCTAACCGGGGCGGAGAAATTCTGCGCGGTGAGGGCGAGGCCGAATCCACGCGCATCTACGCCGATGCGGCGAATCAGGATCCGGAGTTCTATAATTTCTATCGTTCGCTGTTGGCCTTCCGCCGTTCCATGGAAAGGGAAGACACAACCATGGTGTTGGCGCCGGGCAGCGAATTCCTCCGCTATTTCGGAGAGACTCCCGGCGCGCCGGAGATGTCAGGCGCGCAATAGGTCTCGTTAAAAAGCCGTGCGCCGGTCAGCCGCCGGAAGATTCTTCCCCGGAGGATTCTTCCGATGAGCCCGTCCCCGGACATGCCATGCGCTTGAGGCCGTAGAGGATGACCAGGACCGATATGACGATCCCGGCGTAGCTCTTGGGGCCAAGAAAAATCCAGCCCTCGTTGGTATTCCAGAGCAGGTCGTGAAGATAGACATAATTGTTGGCCGCGATTCCGGCGAGGATGATACACATATTGGTCGTCAGGCATTTAAGCATTTTCCCTCTCCTCTTTTTGGGGGGAACGGTTCCCGCAACGGGGAATTCCAAGGGGCAACCCGCATGGTCAAAGGCAGGATTTCACAAGTTGGGCCTCGTCACAATTATAAACGCCCGATGGGCCTTCCATCCGGCTCTTCTGGATGACTCTGGGGCCGGTTGTACATTAGGTAAGCGGGATATGAGGGGATGAAAGACCTTCTCACGGCGCTGGCGCTGATTCTGGTGATCGAGGGCGCCCTCTATGCACTTTTTCCCGAGGGCATGAAGCGCGTGATCGCGGTGGCCCTTGATATTCCCGCCGCCACTTTGCGCCAGACCGGGCTGGTCTCGGCGGTGGTGGGCGTGGTGCTGGTATGGCTGTTGCGGGGATAGGGCCGGCGCGGCGGAGAAAAAGCCATCCGCGCCATATTTGCACCATATTTGCCTGTCACATGATGCCTTCTGCGGGGGCAGAAACGAGTGTGCAAACAAGGAGAAACCACGTGACAGCCATGAATACCAACCCAAGCCTCGCCGGCGGTATCCCCGCCCACGGGATTACGGAATCCGGGCCTTCGCTCCGGCGCGGCCGGGATCACTCAGCCCCTTCCACTGCTTCTTTCACCTCTCCTTTCGTGGCTTCTTATGTTGGGGCGGTTTTCATGGCCGCCTGCATCATGTTGTGGTCGGTGGCGGCGGTGGCCCGCGGCGCGCCCGAGAGCTTCGCCGATCTGGCGGAGAAACTTTCGCCGGCGGTGGTCAATATTTCCAGTACCCAGATGATCGAAGGCGGCGCCGGCGGTCTCGAGCCCTTTGAGTTTCCTCCCGGTTCGCCTTTCGAGGAATTTTTCCGTGAATACCGCAAGCGTCAGAAACCCAACCAGCCGCGTAAGGGCATGTCGCTGGGATCGGGATTCATCATTGACGCGGAAGGATATATCGTCACCAACAACCACGTCATCGCCGAGGCCGAAGAGATTACGGTCATTTTTCAGGACAATACGGAACTCAAGGCCGAAATCGTCGGCCGCGATGCCAAGACAGACCTCGCCCTTCTCAAGGTGGAGGCAAAGAAGAAGCTCCCCGCCATCAAGTGGGGCGATTCCGATCTGGCACGCGTCGGCGACTGGGTGATGGCCATCGGCAATCCGTTCGGTCTTGGGGGTTCGGTGACCGCCGGCATCATTTCGGCGCGCGCCCGTGACATCAATTCCGGCCCCTATGACGACTATATCCAGACCGATGCCTCCATCAACCGGGGTAATTCGGGCGGGCCTCTGTTCAATATGGAGGGTGATGTGGTCGGCATTAACACCGCCATCTTCTCGCCTTCGGGCGGCAGTGTGGGCATCGGCTTCGCCATTCCTTCCGCCTTGGCGAAGGCAGTGGTTTCCCAGCTTCGAGAGTTCGGCGAGACCCGCCGTGGCTGGCTGGGCGTGCGAATCCAGGGCGTTACCGAGGAGATCGCCGAAAGCCTGGGCCTCGATGAGCCCAAGGGTGCGTTGATCGCCAAGGTCAATGAAGGCGAGCCGGCGGAAAAGGCCGGGCTCGTGGCCGGGGATGTGATCTTGAGCTTCGACGGCAAGAAGGTGCCCAATGTGCGCCGCCTTCAGCGTATCGTCGCCGAGACGCCCATCGACAAGACCGTGAAGGTGACGGTCTGGCGCGACGAGAAGGAGGAGACCTTCGAGGTCAGCATCGGCCAGCTCGAGGAATTCGAGAAAACGGCCGACGCCGCGCCCGGCAAACCCGGCGCCGACAAGGAAACCAAAAAAATGACTCTCGCCTCGGTGGGGCTGAGTCTGTCGGCCCTGACGCCGGAACTGAGGAAACGTTTCGAGCTTTCCGATGAAGACCAGGGCGTGGTGATCGTCGGTGTCGATGAACAGGGCTTTGCCTCGGAGCGGGGCATGCGCGCGGGAGACCTGATCGTCGAGGTTAATCAGGTGCCCGTGGTCACCCCCGAAGAGGTGGAAGCGAAGATCGAGGACCTGGTTTCAAAGAAGCGGAAAATTGTTCTGTTTCTCGTGGAACGCAGCGGCGACCGCCGTTTCATCAGCGTTCCCCTGGCGGAGGAGGAATAACGCCACCGGTCAGTGAGAAATTTCAGCCCCGGAAGCACATAAGTAATAATTCTTCCCCAACCTAAAACAGCGCCGTTGCACCGGCGCTGTTTTTTTATTCTGGGTGGGGAGTCTCGCTTTTTACTGTGGCATAGGCCCAGTCGAGCCAGGGAAGAAGGGCCGAGATGTTTTCCTTTTCCACCGTGGCTCCGGCCCAAATTCGTAATCCCGGCGGCGATTTGCGATAGGCCCCCAGGTCATAGCCCGCCTTTTCTTCCTCCAGCAGCGCCGTCATGCGTTCGGTGACGGCGGCCTGTTGCGAGGGATCGAGATCGAGAAACCAGGGCGCGGTGATCTTCAGGCACACCGACGTGATCGAGCGCGTGGCCGGGTCCTCGGCCACGAAACCGGCCCAATCGCTGTTCACTACCCATTGGGCGATGAGATCGAAATTATCACGGCAACGCTCCATCAGCGTGCTAAGCCCGCCCAGGGACAAGGCCCAGTCGAGACCGTCCAGGGCATCTGCCACCGCCAGCATGGAGGGGGTGTTGATGATGTCACCGGCGAACAGAGCCTGGTTGAGGCGGCCGTCCACCGTGAGCTGGAAAATCTTCGGCAGCGGCCAGGGCGGGATGTGGCTTTCCAGCCTTTGTACCGCGCGCGGTCCTAAGATTAGTATGCCGTGCTGGGCCTCGCCGCCCATCACCTTTTGCCAGGAATAGGTGGCCACATCGAGCCTGTCCCAGGGCAGGTCCATGGCGAAGGCAGCCGAAGTGGCGTCACAGATGGTCAGCCCCTGGCGGTCTTCGGCGATCCACTCGCCGCCGGGAACGCAGACCCCCGATGCCGTGCCATTCCAGGGAAACACCACGTCGCGGGAGAAATCCACCTCTTCCAGATCAGGCAGGCTCCCGTATTCGGCGGTGAGTGCGCGCAGGTCGGTGAGTTTGAGCTGGTCGCGGATATCGGTAAGCCAGTCCATGCCGAAGGTCTCCCAGGCCAGAACGTCAATGCCGCGGGAGCCCAGCAGCGACCATAGGGCGGCCTCCATGGCGCCGGTATCGGAGGCGGGAATGATGGCCAGCAGATGGCTCTCGGGAAGCTCCAGCAGGGCGCGGCTTTTTTTGATGACCTGCGCCAGCTGTTCCCGCCCGGCGGGCGAGCGGTGCGAGCGTCCGGCGGTCTCTGCGCTGAGGACATCCAGAGCCTGCGGGTTCCAGCCCGGACGTTTGACGCAGGGGCCCGAGGAAAAACGAGGGTCGGCTGGACGTCTGTCTGGGCGTTGAGGGGAGGGGGGTGGTGTCTCAGCCACTATGAGTTTTCCTGTAAACCGTGGTAAGCGGGGGGCATGGAGTCCCCACTCGTCATCATCGCCGGTCCCACCGCAAGCGGCAAATCGAGCCTTGCCCTGGCCGTGGCTGAAAAGTTCGACGGCACCATCATCAATGCCGACAGCATGCAGGTATACCGTGATCTCGCTATTCTCACCAGCCGCCCCGGCGTGGATGAAACGGCCAGCGTTCCCCACCGGCTTTATGGTGTTCTCGACGGCGAGTCCCCCTGTTCGGCGGCGCGCTGGCGGGAGATGGCGCTGGAAGAAATCGCGGAAGCGGCGGGTGAGGGACGGTTGCCGGTCTGTGTCGGCGGCACCGGACTTTATCTGCGCGCCCTGATACGGGGGCTGGCCGCCATCCCGGATATCCCCGAGGCGGTGCGTGGTGCGGCCCGCGCCCGTCACAAGGAGCTGGGGGGCGAGGCCTTTCACGTGGAGTTGGCAGCCCGCGACCCGGAGACGGCGGCGCGGCTGCATGTGAATGACCGCCAACGCCTGATCCGCGCCTGGGAGGTGTTGGAGGCCACGGGGCGAAGCTTAAGCGAGTGGCAAAAACGGCAAACTCCGCAGGAAGGACTGGCGGCGGCGGGAGTGCGACTCGCCATGATTGTCCTCATGCCGCCCCGCGAGGCGCTTTATGGGGCCTGTGACGCGCGCTTTCAGCAGATGATAGAGGCGGGTCTCGTGGACGAAGTGCGGACTCTTGACGCCAGTGGGGATGCCCACGGGAACACCAGTGGACTCGATCCTTCCCTTCCCGTCATGAAGGCGGTGGGGTTGCGGGAAATGCTGCGTCATTGCCACGGCGAGACCGGCCTGGAGACGGCGGTTCTTAATGCCCAGCAGGCCACCCGGCGTTACGCCAAACGGCAGATGACGTGGCTCCGCCACCAGCTCGACAGTGAAGAGATGGAACGCCTGGTGATCGAAGGTCTGTACGAGGAAACCCGGCTGGCGGAGATATTTTCCTTTCTGCACCGCTTTTTATTGACCCCTGGCGGAGAATAAAGTCTGGTTTTTCACCGCTCTGCGGGACATTCTCTGCTTTCTTAGCCCGGGCTCTCACCATATGTTATGGGGAACGGGCGAGGCCGCGCGGAAGCATGGCGCCGTTCGACGCAATAATTCGACGTAATAACAAGACGACAGGAAGAAGGAACAAACAATGGCGAGTGGCCAATTAACCGGCGCTGAAATCGTTCTCAAGGCGCTGCGGGATCAGGACGTGGATGTCATTTTCGGCTATCCCGGCGGCGCCGTGCTGCCCTTGTATGACGAACTGTTCAAGCAGAACAAGATTCGCCATATCCTGGTCCGTCATGAACAGGGCGCGGTCCATGCGGCGGAGGGCTATGCCCGTTCCACCGGCAAGGTGGGCGTGGTTCTGGTGACGTCTGGTCCCGGCGCCACCAATGCCGTGACCGGCCTGACCGACGCCATGATGGACTCCATTCCCATCGTCTGTCTCAGCGGCCAGGTGCCCACCCATATGATCGGTAACGACGCCTTTCAGGAAGCCGACACGGTTGGTATCACCCGCCCCTGTACCAAGCATAATTATCTGGTGAAGGATGTGAACGTCCTCGCCAATACCATACACGAGGCTTTCTTCGTGGCGCGCAGCGGCCGCCCCGGCCCGGTGGGGGTGGATATTCCCAAGGACGTTCAGATCACCAAGGGCCAGTATGTGGCCAAGCATAAGGTGCGCCGCAAGAGCTATCAGCCCCGCACCAAGGCCGATCCGAAAAAGATCAAGCAGGCGGTGGAGATGCTGGCCAAGGCCAAGCGCCCCATCTTTTACGCCGGCGGCGGCGTGGTCAATTCCGGTCCCGCCGCTTCCAAGGCGCTGACCGAGCTGGTGCGCAAGAGCGGCTATCCCTGTACCGTGACCTTGATGGGGCTGGGATGTTTCCCCACCACCGATAAGCAATATCTCGGCATGCTGGGCATGCACGGCACCTATGAGGCCAATCTCGCCATGCATGATTGCGATGTGATGGTGGCCGTGGGCGCCCGCTTCGACGACCGGGTGACGGGACGGCTCGCCGATTTCTCGCCCAAGTCGAAGATTATCCATATCGACATCGATCCTTCCTCCATCAACAAGAATGTGATGGTGGACCTGCCCATTGTCGGCGATGTGGGTTCCGTGCTGCGTGATTTGACGCGGGAGTGGAAGGCGCGGAAAGTCAAGCCCAACGCCAAGGCCCTGAAGTCCTGGTGGCGGGCCATCGACAAATGGCGGGACCGCGACAGCCTCAGCTACAGGCAGTCGAAGAAGCTCATCAAACCGCAATATGCGCTTGAGCGTCTGCGCGAGCTGACGCGCAAAAAGGATGTCTATTTCACCACCGAGGTGGGCCAGCACCAGATGTGGGCGGCGCAGTTCCTCGAATTCACCAAACCCAATCGCTGGATGACGTCGGGCGGGCTCGGTACCATGGGCTACGGTTTGCCGGCGGCCATGGGCGTCCAGATCGCACATCCCAAGGCGCTGGTGGTGGACGTGTCCGGCGAGGCCTCGATCATGATGAATATGCAGGAGCTGTCCACCATCATGCAGTACCGGCTGCCGGTGAAGGTGTTTATCCTCAACAACCATTACATGGGGATGGTGCGCCAATGGCAGGAGCTCATGCATGGCGGGCGCTATTCGGAATCCTATATGGAATCCCTTCCCGACTTCGTCAAACTGGCGGATTCCTTTGGTGCGCTGGGCCTGCGGGCCACCAAGCCCGAAGAGGTGGATGATCTGATTCGTGAGATGATCAAGGAAGACCGCGCGGTAATCGCCGATGTCTGTATTGATCCCGACGAAAACTGTTTCCCCATGATTCCCTCGGGCGCGGCCCATAACGAGATTATTTTCGCCCCCGACCACGGCAAGGGCAAAGGCAAGGGCAAGGGACGGGAAAACGGCATGGTTCTGGTTTAGAGCGAAAACCTGATTAAACGGAGCGTAAGCAAGTGGCTGAAACGGAAGAAGACATCAACAAACACGTCATCGCCGTACTCGTGGACAACGAGCCCGGTGTTCTCGCCCGTGTGGTGGGTCTGTTTTCAGGGCGTGGCTATAATATCGAGAGCCTGACCGTGTCCGAGGTGGACCCGGTGGAGATTATCTCGCGTATTACCATCGTCACCTCGGGAACGGCCATGATCATCGAACAGATCAAGGCCCAGCTTGAACGGCTGGTGCCGGTGCACCGGGTCGCCGATCTCACCCTGGAAGGCTCCAGCGTGGAGCGTGAACTGGCCCTGGTGAAGGTCAAGGGTGGCGGCGAGAAACGTGTGGAAGCCCTGCGTATTGCCGATATCTTCCGCGCCCGCGTGGTGGACAGCACCATCCGCTCTTTTGTTTTCGAGATGACGGGCTCCAGCGACAAGATTGACGCCTTTATCGATCTCATGACTCCTCTGGGCCTCGTGGATGCCTGCCGCACCGGCGTGGTGGCTATTGCACGCGGCACGGAGCCCCTGTAATAACCACCCCCTGAAGTAACGACTCGCCGCCGCCGGAGCCGCGGGCGGGCGAAATGGAATTGGATGTGAAAGGAAGAAACCATGCGCGTCTTTTATGATCGTGATGCCGATGTCAACCTGATCAAGAAGAAGAAGATCGCCATTATCGGCTATGGCAGCCAGGGCCATGCCCATGCCATGAACCTGAAGGACAGCGGCGTCAAGGAAGTGGCCGTGGCTCTGCGTAAGGGTTCGGGTTCTGCCAAAAAGGCCAAGAAGGCCGGATTCGCCGTCAAAAGCTCGGCGGAAGCCGCCAAATGGGCCGATGTGGTCATGGTGCTGGTGCCCGACGAATTGCAGGCTGATCTCTATGAGCAGGAACTGGCCGCTAATCTGAAAAAGGGCGCGGCTTTGGCCTTCGCCCATGGCCTGTCCATCCATTTCAAGCTCATCAATCCCCGCGACGATCTCGATATCTTCATGGTGGCGCCCAAGGGGCCGGGCCATACGGTGCGCTCCCAGTACGAGGGCGGCGGCGGCGTGCCCTGCCTGTTGGCGGTGGAGCAGGATTCGTCCGGCAATGCCCATGACATTGGTCTTTCCTACGCCTCGGCCATCGGCGGCGGGCGTTCGGGCATTATCGAGACTTCCTTCCGCGAGGAATGCGAGACCGATCTGTTCGGCGAACAGACGGTGCTGTGCGGCGGCCTGACCTCGTTGATTCGGGCGGGCTTCGAAACCCTGGTGGAAGCCGGCTATGCGCCGGAAATGGCCTATTTCGAGTGCCTCCACGAGGTCAAACTCATCGTCGATCTGATCTATGAGGGCGGCATCGCCAATATGCGCTATTCCATCTCCAACACCGCCGAATACGGCGACCTGACACGCGGGCCGGTGATTATCGACGCCGAGGTGAAGAAGCGCATGAAAACGGTGCTCGACGACATCCAGTCGGGCCGTTTCACCAAGGAATGGGTGCTGGAAAACAAGGCCGGCCAGCCCAGCTTCAACGCCATGCGGCGGCGTGCCGCCGAGCATCCCATCGAGGAAGTGGGCGAGAAGTTGCGCGGCATGATGCCGTGGATCACCGCCAACAAGCTGGTGGACAAGAAAAAGAACTAGGGCAATGGTGGTTCCCGAAGGGGACGTCAGTATCCGAATTCGTATTCCAGGATGTCCTGGGCGAAGAGATCTCCCAGTTCGGCGGCTCTGAAATACAGGTCAATGGCTTTCTCTTCGTCCTTGGCCACCCCCAGGCCATCTTCATACATGCTGCCGAGGGCGACCATGGCCGACGTGTCCCCTAACTCCACGCCCTTGCGGTACCAAAAGACAGCCTGGGCATAGTCCTTGGCCACGCCCCGGCCAACGGCATACATATAGCCGAGTGCGACGATGGCCTGAACATTTTCCTGCTGCGCGCCCTTACGGTACCAAAGCACAGCCTGCGCCTCGTCCTTGGCGACCCCCCGGCCATGTTCGTAGACGTAGCCAAGAGAATACTGAGCCACGGCATATTCCTGTTCGGCGGCTTTGCGGAACAGTGTCACGGCCTTGGCGTCATCCTTGGCCACCCCCTCGCCATTGGTGTATTTGAGGCCGAGAGCGTTCTGGGCTCCCGCATGTCCCTGCGTAGCGGCTTTGCGGTACCAGAAGACAGCCTGTGCGTCGTCCCTGGCGACACCCTGGCCTCTGTCGTACATGAGGCCGAGGATGGCCTGGGCCTCCAAGTCGCCCTCTTTGGCCGCGGGGAGAATTCCCTCCAGGGCAACGGCGTAATCGCCACGATAGTAAGCGGCGGCCGCCTCTTCGAGACCGGCGTGAACCGGCCCCGTCCACAGGGCCATGAGCAACAGTGCAGGGAGCAAGGAAATACGGTGAGATACCATCAGTCTCTCCCGTTTATAGGCGCGCCAGCCTCATGATTTCGTGCGCTTTGATTGCCATGGTTTCACACACCGCCACTGCCTTCAAGTCCGGGTGGCAGTATGTTTAGTCAGAACGATGGGAGATTGCGCTCCGCGATGCGGGATCGGAACTCCGACCGGACCTCATGCACAGGCTGGCGGCAAAAAAGTACCGGGAGACGCTAAAGCCCCATAAAAGGATTGCGGAATCCGGGTAAAAAGCCGTAGTTATACCCCCCTGCAAGGGACGGTGCGCCTTGGCATTCATTCCTTGTTAACCTTAATTGTGCAGTGTTTGTACGTGTCCTTGTAATTTGGGCGAAGTAAACCGTGGAACAGTTGATCACATATGGGAAATCGGCCAGTCCGATCCCCTTTGTTCCGAGAGGAAAAGGCACCCCCCCGGCGACCCGCCGTGGCGGCGCCTTTGCCTGTGCTGTTGCCCCACAGTCTTGCCCCGCCCTGCCTTGCAATGACGAGTCGCTTCGACTTATTCGCCCCTGAGCTCTGCCGCCGTTAGGGCGTGCGCAGCCGTTCAGGGGTGAATCGTCAAGCAGCTTTCAAATCTCGTCATTTGCAAAGGATTTTAGCCATGAATGCAAAACCGGATAAGAACAGGGTCGTCATATTCGACACCACCTTACGCGACGGCGAACAATCGCCGGGCGCCTCCATGACTCTGGAGGAAAAACTGCGCATCGCCGCCATGCTCGAGGAACTGGGCGTGGACGTGATCGAGGCCGGGTTTCCGTTCGCCTCCAAGGGCGATTTCGAGGCCGTGCAGAGCATCGCCAAACAACTGAAAAATACTACCGTCTGTGGGTTGGCGCGGGCCACCCGCGGCGATATCGAGCGCGCGGCGGAAGCCCTGAAACCCTCCGATAACAGGCGCATCCACACCTTTATCTCCACCAGCCCGCTGCATATGAAGCACAAGCTGAAGATGGAGCCCGACGACGTGCATCAGGCGGTCATCGACAGCGTCACCTATGCCCGCAGCTTTACCGATAACGTGGAATGGTCGTGCGAGGACGCCACCCGCTCCGATCACGACTTCCTGTGCCGCTGTATCGAATCGGCCATTGATGCCGGGGCCGGCACCATCAACATCCCCGATACGGTGGGCTATACCCTGCCCATGGAATTCAGCGCGCTCATCTCCATGCTGTTCGAGCGCGTGCCCAACATAGACAAGGCGGTTATTTCCGTGCACTGCCACAACGATCTGGGGCTGGCGGTGGCCAATTCCCTGGCCGCCGTGGACGTCGGCGCCCGCCAGGTGGAATGCACCATAAACGGGCTCGGCGAGCGCGCCGGAAACGCGGCCATGGAAGAGATCGTCATGGCCCTGCGCACCCGCAGTGACATCCTGCCCCTGACTACCGGCGTTAACACCGAGTTGATCACGCGGGCCTCCCATCTGGTGTCCACCATTACCGGTTTCGTGGTCCAGCCCAACAAGGCCATCGTCGGCGCCAACGCCTTTGCCCATGAGGCCGGGATTCATCAGGACGGTATGCTCAAACATGCCGGCACCTATGAAATCATGACCCCAGAATCGGTGGGCCTGACCCAGTCGAAGCTGGTCCTGGGCAAGCATTCGGGACGCCACGCCTTCATCGAGAAGCTCAAGGAAATGGGCTTCGACCTGGGTGATAACGCCGTGCAGGAGATTTTCGCCCGCTTTAAGGAACTGGCCGACCGCAAAAAGGACATCTTCGAGGAAGACATCATCGCCCTGGTGGACGACCAGGTGGCGAGCGGCGACCAGCGCATCAAGCTCGTCTCGTTGCAGGTTATCTGTGGCTCAACCGGCCCCCAGAAGGCGACCATGGAGCTGGAAATCGACGGCCAGGTTAAAGCCGCCGAGGCCACCGGTGATGGCCCCGTGGACGCCACCTTCCGGGCCATCCGCGAGCTGTTTCCCCATGAGGCCACGCTGCAGCTCTATCAGGTGCATGCCGTGACCAAGGGCACCGACGCCCAGGCCGAGGTGACGGTGCGGTTGGAAGAAAACGGCAAATCGGTTAACGGCCAGGGCGCCGACGTGGACACCATGGTGGCCTCGGCGCGGGCCTATGTGAAGGCCCTCAACAAACTCATCGTTAAACGTGAAAAGTCCGCCCCGGCGGCGCTTTCCGCTTGAATCCGCGGGGCAGGAATGGCCTTGTGGGAAACTTACTTGTGACGGCACAGCCGGAAGAATGAGGTAAAGATGTTTTCGAGACTACTGGGGCTGTTGTCCGCGGACATGGCCATTGATCTGGGTACTGCGAATACTCTTGTCTATGTGAAGGGACAAGGGATCGTGCTCAACGAGCCGTCCGTGGTCGCCATTGCCGAGGTCAAGGGCAAGAAAAAGGTGCTGGCCGTGGGTGACGAGGCCAAGATGATGCTGGGCCGCACGCCCGGCAACATCTTGGCCATCCGCCCCCTTCGCGACGGCGTCATCGCCGATTTCGATGTCGCCGAGGAAATGATCAAGCACTTCATCCGCAAGGTTCACAACCGGCGCAGCTTCGCCAGCCCCCAGGTCATCGTCTGTGTGCCCTCGGGCTCCACGGCGGTGGAACGCCGCGCCATTCAGGAATCCGCAGAGGCCGCGGGCGCGCGCAAGGTTTTCCTTATCGAGGAACCCATGGCGGCGGCCATCGGCGCCGGTCTGCCGGTGACCGAGCCCACCGGCTCCATGGTGGTGGACGTGGGTGGCGGCACCACCGAGGTGGCGGTGCTGTCCCTGGGTGGCATCGTTTATTCACGCTCCGTGCGCGTCGGCGGCGACAAGATGGACGAAGCCGTTATCGCCTATATCCGGCGTCATCATAATCTTCTGGTAGGTGAATCCAGCGCCGAACGCATCAAGAAGGATATCGGCACCGCCTGTCCGCCCGAAAGCGGCGACGGCGGAAAGATCGAGATAAAAGGCCGCGACCTGATGAACGGCGTGCCCAAGGAATTAATCATCAACCAGCGCCAGATCGCGGAAGCCTTGTCGGAACCGGTGGGGTCCATCATCGAAGCGGTGAAGGTGGCGCTGGAGCATACCGCGCCGGAACTGGCCGCCGATATCGTCGACAAGGGCATCGTGCTGACCGGGGGCGGGGCGCTGTTGGGTAATCTCGATTACGTCCTTCGCCATGCCACCGGGCTGCCGGTTTCCATCGCCGAGGACCCCCTGTCCTGCGTGGTGCAGGGAACCGGGCGCTGTCTCGAGAACCTGAAAGCGCTGAAGAGCGTGCTTATCAACATGTATTAGCCTGTTTCATGGATTTCTTCATTGTTCCTTGATTTCTTTATATAATAATTGAATAGGTAGATACTTTAGAGGCTAGACTTTCGATCCACTGCCTCGCTTTTCCGCTCTCTTTCACGGGCATGAGGAAAAGAAATGTTTAAGAGCCGGGCAAATTCCGTATTACGTCTGACCACGCCTTTTAAGGTGCTGGTCCAGCGCTTTACTTTTCTCGCCCTTGTGGGGACTGCGCTGGGCCTGATGGTCGTGGGCCGCGCCGACGTGCGTTTCGTGGAACAGGCCCGCATCGCGGCCGTTGATGCGGTGGCGCCTATTCTCGATGCCCTGTCCCGTCCGGCGGCCACCATTTCCCAGACGGTTGACCGGGTGCAGGGGCTGATCGCCCTCGATCGGGAAAATACTCTCCTAAAGCAGCAAAACAACCGTCTCAAGCGCTGGCGCAACGTGGCGCTTCAGCTGGAGACGGAAAACCGGGAATTGCAGAAACTACTCAACTTCGTGCCGTCTTCGGCGCTGAGCTTTATTTCGGCCCGGGTGATTTCGGATTCCGGCGGAGCCTTTGCCCGCAGTATGCTTATTAACTCAGGGAGCCGTGACGGAATCCGGGAAGGCCAGATCGCCGTAACCGGGGACGGGCTTGTGGGCCGGGTTGGCGGCGTCGGCCAGCGATCGTCGCGCATTCTCCTGATTACGGATATCAACTCCCGCATTCCCGTGGTCACCGAGACCTCCCAGTCCCGGGCCATCCTTGCCGGGGATAATTCCGACCGGCCCCAGCTTGCTCATCTGTCCTCGGTTGCCAGGGTCTCGGTGGGCGAACGCATCGTGACGTCCGGACATGGCGGGGCCTTTCCGCCGGGGCTTCCCGTGGGCCAGGTGATTTCCGTCGCCGAGGGCGACATCCGCATCCAGCCTTTTGTGGATATGAGCCGCATGGAATATGTACGGGCGGTGGAATTTGGCCTCGACGGTTTTTTACCCATGGCGCGTGGTTCCGGCGGGGGAGAGGTTAAGCCCTGATGCTCTGGAGCCGGCTTGACCTTGTGGCCCGCAGCCTTACGCCCATGGCCATAACTCTTCTTCTGGCGGTGATCAGTGTCCTGCCCATGCAGATTCCCTCCTTCGGGGCGGTATCGCCGGTGCTTTCCCTTATGGCCGTCTATTACTGGTCTATCTTCCGGCCCGACCTGATGCCGTCGGTTGCGGTTTTCGGCGCCGGTCTTTTCCAGGATATTCTTTCCGGTACGCCGCTGGGGGCGTTTGCCCTTGTCTTCCTGTTGGTTCGCTTGACCGTTGTTTCCCGACGGCGGTTCTTCATCGGTAATTCGTTTGTGGTCATGTGGTGGGGATTCATGCTCGTGGCCGTCGGCTCCCAGGCCCTGGTTTGGGAGATTACTTCGCTGTTGAGCATGACACTCATCAGCCCGTCAGGGGTGGCTTTCCAGGTTTTCCTGACCCTCTCTTTGTTCCCCTGTTTTGCGTGGCTTTTCTTCCGCGCCCAGCAGGCCTTCCTGCGGCAGTCATGAGATGCAGCGTGAGCATGCCCGGGTAAAGGGATTTTCGCGTCGCGCGGCATTGCTGGGAGGGGGACAGGCCTTGCTGTTCTCCGCCCTTGTGGGGCGCCTCTATTATCTTCAGATAACCGAAGCCGACCGCTACACCATGCTGGCGGAAGATAACCGTATCAGCCTGCGCCTGTTGCCGCCGCCACGGGGGCGTATCGTGGACCGCCACGGTGTGCCCATTGCCCTTAACCAGCTTAATTACCGCGCGGTTCTTGTTTCGGAACTGACGCCGGATCTTGGGGCGACCCTTTCCTCGCTGGAAAACGTGCTGCCTATTTCCGAGCGCGAACGGCGGCGTATTCTGCGTGAAATCAGACGCAAGCGCAGCTTCGTTCCTGTCACCATCAAGGAGAATTTGGATTGGGATGACGTGGCCAGAATCGAGGTCAACGCGCCGTCTCTGCCCGGGGTTTCCATCGAGGTGGGACAAAGCCGCTATTACCCCTTTGCCGAGGCCGCGGGGCATGTGTTGGGTTATGTGGCCGCCGTATCGGAGGAAGAGCAGGGCGCCGATCCCCTGTTGGAGTTGCCGGGGTTCCGCATCGGCAAAAACGGTGTGGAAAAAACCTATGATCTTGCATTGCGGGGCAAGGCGGGAAGCAGCCATATCGAAGTGGATGCCCTGGGCCGGGTCATCAGAGAACTGGAGCGCGACGAGGGACAGTCGGGACAAGAGCTTGTTCTGACCATCGATTCCGGACTCCAGGATTACATTGTCCATCGGCTGGAGGGCCTCTCCGCCTCCGCCGTGGTCATGGATGCGCTGAGTGGGGAAGTTTTGGCTCTGGTCTCCACGCCCGGTTTCGATCCCAACGCTTTTAATAAGGGATTGAGTGAAGAGACCTGGCGCGATCTGGTTTCCAACTCAAGGAGCCCGCTTATCAACAAGTCCATTTCCGGGCAATACGCACCCGGCTCCACCTTCAAGATGATGGTCGCCCTGGCTGCTCTCGAAGGCGGGATCGTCACCCCCGATCAAAGGTTTTTCTGCGAAGGCTATGTGGAGTTGGGCGACAGCCGATTCCATTGCTGGAAGGAGAAAGGACATGGCTCCGTGGACATGGTGTCGGCGCTGCAACAGTCCTGTGACGTCTATTTCTACGAGGTGGCGCGGCGCACCGGCATCGATCGTATTTCCGAGATGGCACGGCGCTTTGGGATGGGGACCAAGCTGGGGATAGATATTCCCTCCGAACGCGACGGGCTGATACCTACCCGTGACTGGAAGCTGGCGGTTATCGGATCGTCCTGGCAGTTGGGGGAAACCCTTTTGGCCGGCATCGGCCAGGGATACGTGCTTTCCACGCCTCTGCAACTGGCGGTCATGACGGCCCGGCTCGTCAATGGCGGGGTCGCGGTGGAGCCCCACGTAACCCATGACCTTGTGGACGGAGAATCCGCGCTGCGGCGTCCTGATCCCGCTTTTCCCGATCTTGGTATTTCCTCGGCCTCTCTTGCGGTTGTCAAGAAAGGCATGGATGCGGTGGCCAATACCCCCCGGGGAACGGCTTTCCGCGCCCGCATTAATGAAAAGGGGAAGGAGATGGGGGGCAAGACGGGTACCGCGCAGGTACGGCGCATCAGCAAATGGGAGCGGGAATCGGGTGTTCTCAAAAACCGGCAGCGGCCCTGGGAGGAAAGGGACCACGCGTTGTTCGTCGGCTACGCGCCTTATCAAAATCCACGCTTTGTGGTTTCGGTGGTGGTGGAGCACGGCGGCGGCGGTTCGAAAGTGGCCGCTCCGGTGGGCCGGGATATCCTTCTTGAGACCCAGCGCCGGATCGGGGGGGAAGGTCAAACTGCCGTAGCCGGGGACGAACCGGCGCGGCGGGATGGGTGAGTGAGCATGGCGGTTCGGCGTTCTGATCCTTCGGAAATGCGCCTGTCGGAAAAATTCTGGCAGGTGAGCTGGTCCATGATTCTGTTGTTGTGTCTTGTGGCCGCGGTGGGGTTTGCCATGCTGTATTCCGCGGCCAATGGCAGCTGGGAGCCCTGGGCCATACGGCAGGCGATCCGGTTTGCCGTGGGGATGGTGATTCTGCTCTCCGTGGCGGTTGTGGATATACGGTTCTGGCTGCGCTACGCCTATGTTTTCTACTTTGTCTCGCTGTTTCTTCTCGCCGCAGTGGAGATAATGGGCACCATCGGCATGGGTGCGCAACGGTGGCTCGATCTTGGCCTGTTTCAGCTGCAACCCTCGGAGATCATGAAGGTGACCCTGGTGCTCGCCCTGGCCCGCTATTTCCACAGTATTGATTCCGAGGATGTGGGGAAGATCACCTATCTTGTGGTGCCCCTGGCACTGATCCTTGCGCCGGCGGGGCTGGTGCTGCGTCAGCCCGATCTGGGCACGGCGATCCTGCTGCTTTTTGGCGGCGGCGCACTGTTTCTTTTGGCCGGGGTGCGGCTCTGGAAATTCGCCTTTCTTTTCTTCGGTGCGCTGGCGGTGATTCCCGTGGCATGGCAGTTCCTTCATGGCTACCAGAAAAAGCGCATTCTGGTATTTCTCGATCCCGAATCCGATCCTCTGGGCGCGGGCTATCACATCATGCAGTCGAAAATTGCGCTGGGGTCGGGGGGAATTTTCGGCAAAGGCTTTCTTCAGGGGTCGCAAAGCCACCTTAATTTCCTGCCGGAAAAACAGACCGACTTTATTTTCACCATGTTGGCGGAAGAATTTGGCCTGGTGGGCGGGCTTGGCCTGATCGGACTGTATCTGCTTTTGGTGGTCTACGGGTTTGCCATTGCCCTGCAGTCGCGCAGCCATTTTGGGCGGCTGGCGGCGCTGGGCCTGACCACAACCTTTTTCCTCTATTTCTTCATCAATATCGCCATGGTGACAGGGCTGATTCCCGTGGTGGGGGTGCCGCTGCCTCTGGTCTCCTATGGCGGCACGGCCATGCTGACGCTCATGTTCTCGTTTGGCATCATCATGGGGGTCTATGTGCACCGCGACCAGCGCATCGGCCGGCGCTGGGCCAGCCAGGTGGAATAAAAGGGGAATCTCGACAAAATCCTGATCTCGACAAAACCCTGGGCCGGTGTTATATGCCCGGCATTCCCCTGTGGGCGCATAGCTCAGTTGGTAGAGCAGCTGACTCTTAATCAGCGGGTCCGGGGTTCGAGCCCCCGTGCGCCCCCCATTAAAATCAATGGCTTAGCGAGAAATCGCTAGGCCATTGATATACCTAGGAAGCACATAGGGAGCACGGGGTAGGGCGCATTTACCCTGCGAATCTCAGCGTAACTCCACGGTTACAGACGATTTTTCACCACAGACGTCCGGGTCAAGGCCGCGCACGGTTACTGGTGCGGCGCGGCCTTGAGGCGGCGGCAACTTCATCACGCTTGAATACAACCGGAAAGTAATGTCTTTCCGGTCTGCCCAACGGCGAGTGTTTTTAGTGATCCAACGGAACGTTGGTCGGGGGTTTGTTAAGGGGGTGAAACCCCCTTGATGCTATGGGGGTGGGGTATTTGAAGTCTAAACACTCCCCCCGCCGATTTAAAAACGGGGGTGTTATATGTTTGCTTCTGGCCTTAATTCAGATCGGGCTTCACCCAACGTCTGCTGTTAGCCATAAGCGGACATCAGGATTAGCTCTAGCGTTTTGTGAGTTCCCAACCTAATGAACCGTTCCTTCCGACTCTGTATCCCATAATTCCTCTATCGCCTCTATCACCCGCATCCATACAGCCTTCCCATCCATATCCCCCCTGGCAAGCATTTCATCCGCCTTCATAGCTGCCTGAATAGCGGCTTCCTCTCCGTGTTGTTGGATGAAGAGGTTGGCAGTGCGGTATATGTCGATTTTCGAGGTCAATTTTATCCTAAACTCTAACGTATCAGATCCTTCAATTTTTCCACAGTGAGCCAAGGTTTTTGGGAGTGGACCATTCGGTGACAGTTCGAGCAGAGTAGAGCGAGGTCTTCCAGTTTTGTCCTTGATCCTTCAGCAAGTTCGTGGACTGGCTTGAGATGGTGGCACTCGATGAAACCCTTGCCACGCTCGCCGTATGTTGTCTCAAAGTCAAAACCGCATGCCTCGCATGTCAGCTTCCCTTTTTCTTTAAACGTCTTCGATTTGCGCTGATCAACCAGCTTCCGACTTCGCTCACGACTTCGGTGTAATCGCGTTAGTAAACGTCCCTCAGAAGCCTCGCTAGTATCCTCATCCTCTTCCGGTGAATAGTTTGGGACAGAACCGTTAATGACCACCGTTCGGATTGCAGATGCGACTTGCCTCAGACGGACAGGATCACTTGAAAATTCATTCCAGATAGTTTCTTCAAGTTTGCCCCCGCGCTGAAGTCCAACCTTACCGGCTTCTTGGAACGCAGGATCAAACCGCCTGAAGTTCATAAGTTTCATGTAGACGCCGTTCGAATTTCGGAACTTCTCGTATTGCCCCGCTATTTGAATTCCGAGACGGTTCAGGCAATCAGATAGTTCTTGTATTTCACGGCTGGTTTTACGTGGCGGAGTTGTTAGGTTTTGCATGTAGAGGTCCAACGCCAAGATCAACTCATCACGGCTCCATGAAGGATTACGTCGAGCCTTCATCTCACCCCCCTTCATTTTTGCCGCCACTCCCACGGCTTCACAAACTTCCCAGCCCACATCCCGGCCCGTGAAGCCTTGGCGGCTTCTTCCTGTCCCACGTAGTCACTTGAATACTGACGATAGGCCAGCGCCCAGCCCTGCTCAACCATGCGAGCGTTGATGTCAGTCTCGCCGACGAAGCACACCGCCACAATTCGTCTATAACGGTCCACGTCCTTACCTTGGCAATTTATCTTTCTGTCGGCCACCATCTCCTTGAGGGCTTCGGTTGCTGCCTGTCCACAGGAATATTCCTCGTCTCCCCTGGCGCAAGTCTGGCCCCATTCGGGAGCATCAATTCCATGCAGCCTGATACGCTGGCCAGCCACTTCAATGGTATCTCCGTCAATTATTCGAGGCTTGCCGGTTACGTCAGCATAAACAGGAACGCTGAAAGCTATGAGCATTAAAGAAAGAATAACGGCTCTATATATCAACATGCGCAGCCTGGTAACTTGTGGCAGATTTTGGCTCTTGAAATGCAACTATTCCCGCAGGGCTTCCCCTTTTTACATACCTTACAACACTGGCGGGGTTGTGATTTTGGCGGATCCACGCTCTCTGCTGAAGATCCAGGAAGCGCGTTAAGGGCATCTTGCTTTGAGGAGAAGCTTTGCCCGGACAATTCTCCTCTGTGACAGTGATAGCCGCCTTGCTTGCGATTGTGGTGGCAGCCGAGGCCGTCTAGTCCGCCGCCATGAGCATGGGCGGTAAGCGGAATGGTGAGAAGCATGATTGCAAGTAGCCATTTCATTAGGCACAGCCAAAAATAGAGTACCGGTTCTGATTCTTAAATTATTGATGTAGCAAGCAAATAGTTTACAATGTATGGCTGTATTCTAACATGGCTGTAATAAGCTTGTCTGAAAGTATCAGGCAGCGGCTTAGCAACCAATTGAGCTATCATTAGATAGCCCAGAGTCGAGCGAAAATCCTTCTGGGGGTCATATGTTTTTCCAGAGATTTTTCATCATACTGTTATATGGCGTTAGCTGTTTTGCTATGCCGGATGAGATTAGAGCACAAACTGTTAAGCAACCCCAAGATGGGGAGAGCCTTAGCTTGACTGCTGATTGTACCGAGATCAGCGTCGAATTTGTGGATGATGCATCTCTCACAAAAGAAGAAAAAATTACTCGTATGGACGAGGCATTTTTTGATTCCTTGAGTAAATTTGATGCTTGTCAGCATGCGCAATCAACTCAAAACAGCGCTGGAGGTGCTTCAGGCACTGGGGGATCTTCAGGCACTGGGGGATCTTCAGGTGGTGGCGGGGCTTTAGGTGGTGGCGGGTCTGTTGCCAGTTCAGAGCTATCTGGAACAGAAAGTTCCCAAGATCAAAATGTAACTAGTGTTGAGGGCAGCGAGTCAGCAGAACTATCTGATGGCCAACAGGGAGATGTGTTGTCACAGAATAGCCTGTCTTTGGCGGGTGAAAATTCTGGTGGTAATGGAAAATTGCCAGACGATATTCCTCCGTCAGATAATGATAGTGTGTTGGAGGCGCAGATTCGTCACGCTGCGATAAACGAAAAAAACCCAGCTACAAAAGAAAAACTTTGGAATGAGTATCGAAAATATAAAGGCTTGCCAGTTGACGAATAGGTAGGAAAGCCAGCATGGCTTTGGGGATCAGGGTGTTTTTTAAAAAAACAGTTGTGCTTGTTGTTAGCTGCACTTTCTTTTTATCAAGCTGTGCTACTGACAGTGCCTTTTTTAAGGCATTAAATATTGGTCCTGCTACATCCTCTTCTTATGAGGGAGATGAGGGCGAGGAACTTGCAGAATTAAAGCCCAAACTTGAAGTCATTATTCCGACTTTTGACCCAGGACTGCCTGAAGACCCAAAAGATTATGAGGAAGAAAGAGTTTGGCCTGAATTGAGGCGGGCTGAAGCAAATCGATTCGCATATAAATTGAAAGTGGCTTTGGAAAAAACAGGGGCATTTGGTGCAGTAAGGGTAACTCCAGACAAATCCGCAACGGGGGACCTGTACATTCTAGGAAAAATTATTGAATCCAACGGTGAAGACGTGGAAATGGGGTTGGATGTTGTAGACATTTCAGGCCAGCGTTGGCTAAGCAAATCATTCGATCACACCGTTGAAGAGGAATTTTACAACAACGTTAGAAATCAGGGGACAGACCCATATGACCCCATGTTTGACTCAGCTGCAGCTTACATAGTTGAAGAGCTCAGCGATTATGATTCAAAGCAATTGAATCAATTGGCGAAACTCACAGATTTACGTTTTGGGGCCAGCTTCTCCGAAGATGCTTTTGCTCAGCACATGAAAAATGAAGACGGTCGTATTTCTTTAGTCAGTTATCCCAGTGATGGTGACTTAATGCTAACCCGTGTGAAAGCCATACGAGTAAGAGACCAGCTGTTTGTGGACCGACTGCAGACAGACTATGAAGCCTTTAGTCAAAAAATGGATGACAGTTATAAAATGTGGCAAGAGCAAAGCTTCCAAGAGATGAAAGCTGAAGGTGAGGCAAACGCAAAAGCTGCGGGTGAAGCTATTGTCGGGGTTCTTCTTATTGCTCTTGCCGTAGCGGCAGCAGTAGCCGGCGCACAATCAGACAATCCAAACGATGCCTCCTTAGGGATGGCAGGGGCCACTGTTGCAGGCGCTGCTGGAGCATCCGTGTTGAGTAGTAGTTTTCAGACTAGTGAGGAAGCTAAGGTTCATCGTGACGCTCTCGCGGAGCTTGGAAAGTCTGTTGATGTAGAACTCGCCCCTCAGGTTATTGAGTTTGAGAAGAAGACCGTTGAGCTGACTGGCACGGCCAAGGAACAATTTGCACAGTGGCGAGCATTTCTAAAACAGATTTATGCTCAAGAGGCGACACCAGACGTGCTTCTGTGAGAAGATCTGTGTGAAGAATGCTCGAAGAAAAGCTCAAGCACGCATATAAGGAAAATTCTCGACAACGCACAATTGTCATACTGGTTTTCATCAGCGTGATCAGTCTGTCTTTGTTATTTTTTAGTGTGTTGCACCCCTTACGGGACAGCGAACAGCCATCAAAGCCGTTGCTTGCCTTACCTGTCTCGCCTTCCTCACAAAAGCCGGAGGCAGAACCGACCATTTATGACCCAACGAATGACCTCGCCTTATTTAAGGAGGGGATTAAGGAGTTTGATTCTCAACTTGAGTCTAAAATTTCTGGCGCCGATCTGTCCCAGTGGAGCCCTGAGAAATTTAACCAAATTATTGTCCTAAAGAATCGTGCAATCTCATCTTTCAATGTGGGAGATTATAAGATGGCGATTGCTGAACTACAGCAAGCAAGGGATTTGGCTGAGGCTGCACTGGAGGAAAAAGATTCGATTTTTGAATCAGCTATTTCTAGTGCGGCTGAGTTTTTTCGACAGAACAATTATAAAAAATCAAATTTTCACATAAACAAAGCATTAGCGATCAAAGCTGATGACCCAGTAGCCTTAGAGCTTCAACAGAGAATTTCAATTTTGCCTCAGATTTTGCCTCTCTTGGAGAAGGCCAAAATCGCTCGGGCAGAAAATGACATCAAAAAAGAATATACTGTGCTAAATGAGATTCTTCAGATTGATCCAAAACGCACAGAATTAACCCCAATCCTCCAATCTCTAAAAAATAAAATTGATGAAAATAACTTCAGCCAGTTCGTCGAAAATGGGTTGGCTTATGTCGAGCACCGTAAATTAAAAGAAGCCCAAACAAGCTTGAGCCAAGCCGCTAAAATTTTCCCTAAAAGACAAGAAATTAGCGTTTTAAAAAATAAAATTGATGCCTTGGGGAAGGAGATACAATTGGAGCAGGCAATTGATAACGCCCATGCGGCAATTTTGATTGATGATTGGGTAACCGCACATAAAGTTTACTCTGGCGCTGCCAAAGCCTACCCAAACAATCAAGACATCCAGGAAGGCCTACAGTTAGCGGTAGAGATTATTTCTTTAACGCAAGAAATATCTAGCTATCTGCATAACCCGCATAGGCTGGCTTCCGACAACGTAGAGACTTTGGCCTTACAGACCCTTGCCCAAGCGGGAAAGCTTTCCCAAAAAAGCATAGCTTTAAAATCACTAGCCTCAGAACTCAAAACCTTGATTAGTAAGTTTGAGATAGATGCAAATGTAACCATCCGATCTGATAGCCAAACTAGTATTCTTGTTAGGGGTGTTGGCAGGGTGGGGCTGGTTAAAGAGAAGGTTATTCTATTAAAACCGGGAACCTACATATTTGAGGGTATTAGGCCTGGGTTTAAGGCCAAACTGATGAAGGTCAAAATTCCAATTGACCAAGAACGTATTTACGTCGAACTCGTTTGCGATGAACAACTCTAATCTTGATCTAAAAATTGCTGCGGCCAGACAGAAGCGACTGTACCTGCTCTTTGCGATTGGTCTTTTCGGGTCTTTTTTATTCCTATTTGCCTTGTTGGGCATCATGGAGGGCACTTCAATTGAAGTGTTGCCCGCAGAAGCCGCCTCTTCCTCAACAGTACGCCTACAAACTGGGTTGGGCTTCACTGTGGGGAACAAGGTTTATTCATTAACCAGTAATCCGGAAATTGTTGTCTCGGCTAAGGGGTATAGGACTGAGAAAAGAACAATCCCTCCATATGAAATTGGGGGCAAAGTCAGTGTAATTTTGGAGGAGATCCCGGGGCGGTTAATAATTCAAACAAATACCGATAGCGATCAAACTCTTTGGTTCGTTAATAGTCAGCATGTGGCCACAGCCAAGGAATTTGATAGTGAACTAGAGTCAGGAAGCTACAATTTAGAAATCAATAACCCTCATTTTCAAAAGCAAAAACACGAAATTCATATTCAGCGTCAGGAGGAAAAAAAATTGCGGGTGAACTTAGTGCCTGCAGTGGGGAGTCTAAACATCGACTCTGAGCCTGACGGAGCTACGGTGAATTTAAATGGCGTAGAGGTTGGATCAACGCCCCTTCAGATTGAGAAAAATGGAGGGCTCTATCAGGTGGAAATTACCCACCCTAATTATGTGGCTGCTTCTGATGCGATCGAAATCACTAATGAGCAATCTGAGATCAGCCGAAATTACAAACTATCTCTGAAAACTGCATTCTTAAAAATTACACTTGATCCACCAGGCGGCGATTTTTTCCTAAACGGAAAGAAAATAGAGTCCTCTAAATGGCGCCAAAAAAGGTTGGCTGTCCCGTCCACAAAAACCAACACCTTGTACTATTCCAAGAATGGTTTTCTTTCTGAAACTCAGAAAATTTCTCTAAAGCCAGATCAAGAGAGAAACTTATCTTTTCAGCTCAAGCCAGAACTTGGAAAGGTCAACATTCAATCCCAACCGAAAGCCAATGTTTACATTGATGGCGCGATAGTTGGAGAGACGCCGATTATTCTCGAACTGATGGCAATCCAGCATGATGTCGAAATTAAGAAGCCAGGCTATCGTGCGGTCAAAAAAAAAGTCACGCCGTCTCCTAAAATGGCTCAACAAATCACGGTATCTTTACAAAGTGAATTACAGGCCCGACTAGCTGAGGCACCTAAGGAGTACAAAAATTCGGTAGGAGTGGAATTAAAGTTGTTTTTTCCAACAAAGTTTTTAATGGGCGCGCCGCGGGGGGAACCAGGGCAACGAGCGAATGAGTTTCTAAGAAATATCGTACTAGAAAAGCCCTTCTATGCTGGCAAATTTGAGGTGACACAGGAACAATTTTCAAAATTTAAAAAGACAGCACCATTGGCATCTACTCCAAATATTCCTGTAACCTCTATAAGTTGGTTGGAAGCGATTTCCTTTTGCAATTGGCTTAGCTCTAAGGAAGGCCTGAGGCCATTTTATGTTATCGCTAGTAACAAGCTTCGAGGGTTTAACCCCACATCTGACGGCTATCGATTGCTGACGGAAGCAGAGTGGGAATGGCTTAGCCGCAAAGCGTTACGTTCTACGCAAACTAGATTTTCGTGGGGAGATGATACGACGCTCCCTCCAATGACAGGCAATATTGCTGATGAAAATGCCAAAGGGCTCGTTCAGTTTTATGTGCCAAATTACGACGATGGTTTTCCAGATATTGCCCCTGTTGGGAGCTTTCATCCTGAGAAATCGGGGCTTTCCGATTTGGTTGGGAATGTCAGTGAGTGGGTTCATGACTTTTATTCGTTAGTGCCTCCCGATGGGAAAAAAGCCGAAGTTGACCCATTGGGCCCTAAAAGAGAGGGGCTTCATGTTCTAAAAGGTTCTAACTGGCGCTCAGGGACATTGACTGAATTACGCGCATCTTTTAGGGAGGGCTTGGCCGAAAGCCGTGATGATCTTGGATTTAGGATAGCAAGATATTTATACGGAGGAACCAATGCCAAAAATTGAAATGTCATACAGAAAAGCAGTGTTTATTGCCGCTTTCATTTTGGTTTGTGGGGTGGTTATAAAATTAGCTATTGCTCAAACCAGTACACCGTCACTCAGCTTAAACGCCCCCGCTTCATTCCCCGTGGATATATAAAATGTTACAGATGCTTAAAAGCATTATGGCGCTTATTTTCTTCATTGCCATTACCCACCTAACTTATATCGGCTTGGTCAGGCCTGAGGCGGCCATTCTCATTGAAGCCGCTAAGGAAGCGGGGCAATCTTCTCCACGAGACCTGTTCGTGATTCTGAAAGATTATGAGCAGGAAATTTGCATCATCCTTATGGGCTGGGGTGTTTTCTTAATTCTCAGTAAATGTCTAGCGATTCTCAAAGACCGCTATCTTTTCACCGTAGACCTGCTTGAAGAATCTTCGGCAGACTCCTCGAGCCTAGAAGGCGCCCTTACTTCTTTAGGTGAGCTACCTGAAAACATAAGAGAAACCCCGCTTGTTACCGCCCTGATGGCTAGCTTGCGGCGGTTTTCAATAACTGGGGATGTTCAGAACACCTCTGATGCCATCGAATCTAGTATGAATGCGTTGGCCCTTAAGCAAGAGGCTGAGAACTCAATGATTCGATATCTAATTTGGGCCATTCCATCTATTGGTTTCATTGGGACAGTTCGAGGGATTGGGCAGGCCTTGTCGCAAGCTGACCAAGCCTTGGCGGGTGATATTTCGGGCATGACGGACAGCCTAGGTGTTGCGTTTAACTCAACTTTTGTCGCTTTGTTGATCAGTATTTTTTTGATGTTTTTACTACATCAGCTCCAAAGGCTTCAGGATGGGTTGGTAGTCGATACCCAGTCCTATTGTGAGAAGTTCCTTCTAAACCGTATTAGCAAGTAGGCGGGAGCTGAGACGGCACCGAAAAACAGAGGGCTTTAATCTCGCATTTATTGACATCATGTCATGCGGGCTTGGGGCCGTTATTCTTATCTTCATGCTGATTAAGCTGCATGAAGAGGCGCCGGTGGTAGAAACTGATTTTTTGCAATCAGAATTGGATTCCCTAGAGCTGCAGAAACATCAATTAGCTGAAGGCATCTCAAGCTTGCAGGCCTTAACGGATCAAGAAAAAGAACGTATTGCCATATTGCAGGCGATGCTCAAGAAAATTCAGAAAGGAGTTTCTGACGACCAAAATCAGATTGCGGCGCAGCAGGCGCGCCTTGATGCCTTGAAAGAATTGATCAAAAAAACACCAATCGCTCAGACCTCAGATGTCGTTAGTGACGATCGAATTGGTGAAGAGAACTATCTTATGGGATTAAAAGTCGAAGGGCGGAAAATTGCTCTACTAATCGATGCTAGTGCATCAATGACAGATGAGAAATTGATTGAAATCATCCGCAGAAAGAACGGTTCGGAACGAATTAAAAAAAATGGTCCAAAATGGATTCGAACGAAGAAAATAGTTCGTTGGCTGTTAGCAAGGCTTCCACAGACTGGCCAAGTGTCAATCCTAGCTTTTAATCAAAAGGTAAAGACACTGGGTAACGCCGACTGGCTAGATAATAGAAACCCAAGGGCTATAGCTAAGGCTTTCCAGGAGGTAGAGGTCCTAGTCCCACAAGGTACAACCAACCTTCAAAAGGGACTCCAAAAAGTATCAGGCCTGAACCCGACAGATTTATACGTAATTACGGATGGCCTGCCCACATCAGGGGAATCTAGTTATGGGAGTCTTAACCCATTTGCTAGCTGCAGTTCTCTTCTTGGAAGGGGCAACAATATTTCAGGCCCATGTAGGGTTATGTTGTTTCGTCAAACCATTCAGGAGAGTGCGCCCCGATCAGGCGTTAAAGTTCATGTAATCCTGTTACCTATTGAAGGAGATCCTGAAGCTTCGCCTGAATTTTGGTCTTGGACTTCAGCTACTGGGGGCCTGTTAATCAGCCCGGCTGAGAATTGGCCATGAAACGCCCCAAACGCAGTTTTGAAATCTTCAACATATCTTTCCTAGATGTTGTCTCATGTGGGTTTGGCGCAGTTGTTTTGTTGGTGCTGCTTTATAAACCACCAGAAGCTGCAGCTCCTTCCGAACAGGAGGATAGCCAGGCTCTTCTAAGGAAGGTAATTGCTGCCGAAACGAAAATAACCGAACTTACCCAGCAGCTCGAAGCTGAAAAAAAACGTCTGGATCAGGAACAGGCTTTAAGGGCCGAACTCACCGAACAGGTGGAGCAAAGTGACCAGACCTCAGAGCAGAGTGCTGACAAAAAACAAAAACTTGAAAGTGACATTGTAGGCTTAGAGCTTGTTCAATCGTCACTCAAAAGAGCATCAATTTCCCAAAATACAGCGGTGAAAAGAGATGAGGAAGTTGGCGGCATTCCCGTTGACAGTGATTACGTAATTTTCATTGTCGATACATCTGGCAGCATGAAAGATATTTGGTCTCGGGTAATGGCCGAGTTTATCAAGGTCTTAGATATTCACCCGAAGGTGAAGGGGTTTCAGGTTTTGAATGATAATGGCACCCACTTAATATCAGGCTATGCTGGAAAATGGATTCCTGACACCCCACAAAGACGAAAGAGAATTTCTGGGGTTTTTAAAAATTGGAACAGTGCGTCTAACAGTAGTCCTGTTGAGGGGCTAACAGTGGCGCTTAGAAAATATGCGAACCCCAATATCAGCTTATCAATATACGTATTTGGCGATGATTATACGGGTTCTTCATATGATTCAGTCATTCAAACCTTAAGGGGCCTTAATACCAACAAAAGGACCGGAAAGCGGTTAGCTAAGATCCACGGTATTGGCTTTAGTTCACGGTATTCAACAAACCGATTCCCTATCTTGATGAGGGAAGTGGCTAAAAGAAACGGTGGGACGTTTTTAGCCTTGCCAAGATAATCAAGCAGGCTTTGCTTAGCTGCGTGGCTGGCCTAATTAATGGCCGGCCGACGCTCGCAGTTTCAAATTAGTGAATAAAAGCACTTAGTGTACAAGCCAAGCTTCACACTGAGTTGGCCATCTCGGTATTTTTTTTCCGGCAGGCTACTCGCAAACATAGGTGCAACTATTTACTAGAATATCGCTGCAGCTTAGTTGGCGTGACACTTTGTTAAATTTCTTGCAATGAAGCACCGCCTCCGTATCCACCTGATCTTGAGTGCTATGGATGGTTTTATACACTGTCACGCCATTCGCATCACCGCCTCCATAGGTAGAGGACCCGGTGTAGGGGCCATAAGTCGAGCATCCAATAAGAAGAACAACAGCAGCAGCAGCAGTGCAGGGAATGTACAGCAGACGATTCATAGAAACTAGCTTAGCAGGATACCCACTGGTATGAAATCGTGACCGCAGAAAGTTGTTCATTTGTGTTAGTTCCGACTTGGCCTGACCCCGTTAGGTGCTGTGCTTTGTTGGACACACCCTCGAAAAAAAAGATCACCTTTATATATTTTAGGTATTAATGGTATGTGCCGCATGCCACCATAGGTGGTTACAACTAGGCGCTTAATAATTAATAAGCCTATGAAATATAATTACCTGCTCCCCGCACTATTTTTTGTGGCCTTCGCGGCAAACACACATTTTGTGCAAGCTAAAGATATAAGGGCTGAATTCGAGTTGGGATTTCATGGAGGAGACCCCGAGGTCGAGTTTGCGGGTGTCACCGATGATCTCGATACGGATACTGGCCTGGCTCTAGGCTTGGGTCTCTGGGTTGATAATGCTTTTCATGAGAACCTGTCCCTTGGGCTGCAATATCTTCGTCTTCAGGACTCGGACTACAGTGAAACTGCATCGGCGACCTTTCTCAACGCTACTCTGACGGGATTTCTTGATATTGATCCCGAAATTGATGCGTTTCTCGTTAATGCTGCTCTTCGTGATAACAAGGGGAAACTGTTCAACGCAAAATTTCACCCTTACATCGGGGGCGGTATTGGCTTCGCAAAATCCTCCGCTGATATTAGTGCCGGTGTTACCGTTACCGTTAACGGGACAACTTTTCAGGCTACTGGTTCTGCAGATGATAGTGATACTAATTTTGCTGGACAGGTCTTTCTTGGTGGGGACTACGACATCACGGATAGGGTCTACATTGGAGCAAGAGGTTCCTACTTCCTAACGGACGCGACGCTATTCAGTGCAGATGTTGAATTTAGGAATTTCTCCGGCCTTGCTGTGCTAGGAGCGAGATTCTAGTTTTCCCGAAGCTGCAAAATCACTTAACAGGCTCTTTAATTTTCTCCCCACAAAGGCCCCGCTGTTAGAAACTGGCGGGGTCTATTGCTTGATGTCTGTTATCGTTCAGTAGTGGACAATAGCTGTATTTTTCAGTTCTATTAAATTCTCTACGGTGGCGAAGTTCCGCTTAGCTTCTTTATTTTGAGTTGTTCCAAGGCCATCTCTTCAGAAATTCTGTAAAAGGCGAAACGCCCACCGCCTTCTGACACCGCACCGATGAAACCTCCAATCGCCCCAGCCATGACATTGCTAGAGTTGTTAGCAACCAGGAAATAGTACGTCTTGCCACTTTCTATATTGATCATTTGTCTCGATTCACCAGGGTTTAGCAGATCGTCAATCATAATAAGAATTTCACCCGCAGGCAGATCGGCGTAGGCAAAGCCGCTCATATTCAGCTCTACCACTCTAACGCCATTGGCATGAATTCGTGCCGCTATGATGGAATTTATGAAAGAGCTTTCCCGCATGAAATATAGACGAGCTTTCCCAACTTCCAATGATGGGATTGTAGACTTTGCTTCTGTATATGCTGTGCCGGTAGCTGCACACCCTGAGATGAGCAAAACGGCCACTGCACATACTGCACATAAGGAAAGTGATCTTATGAAATAGGCTTTAGCTAACATTTCACCATCTTACGGCGTGTCCCTTCGGGACAAAACAGCACACACTAGCCCACCCCAAATCACGTGTAACTTTTACTATTTTTTACCAGTTTTCCCCCTGAATTTCCGGATTAGGGAGCAATTACCGGAATCTCTGTTGAGGTTTAGGTGCTTTCAGACGTTCTGGTTATCGGAAATGGGCTGAAAGTTATACGGTTATACGTGTGCACCTCGAAAACGGCGATGCTAGCGGCTCAATAATAAATGACTTGTTGGCCCTAGGGGGCTTACTGTTGGCTGCAGGTCGGAGACACACACACCCTAGGGAGTGGATTTGCAGTTATGCAGTTGTTCGGGGTTATTACACTTATCTTGCTTGGGACCATTATTTCCGGCGAATCACTTGCGTTTGAATTTTCTAACAAAGAATGCGAGTTCAAAGTCGATTTTCCATTTCGGCCATCCGTAAAGAAGGTTGTCCAGGCGTTGGGCAATGATCTGTATTCCAATACCTATATGGTGCAGGCTGGAGACAATCGCTCTGGCCGATTATTTGTTGCCCAATGTGATACTTCGTTTCGGTTAACTCCAGATGCTACGACGAGCCAGAAGCAAAAAATGGCCGAGTGGGCTATGGCCGAGTGGCTAAAGATGACTAATCTTAAAAACTCGCAAATGTATTGGGAAGAGCAAGGTAATCATGTGACGCTAAGGATGATTGGTAGGCGTGTTCTTGTTGAGGCGGGAGAGCAGATAAATGCTGCATTTCAAGCGCGGATGTATTTAGGCCAGAGATCAACGATGATGGTCGCTGTTGGTGAGCCAGCATCGCTTTCTCCATCAGCCACAATGGAGAATTTTCTGGATAACTCTGTTAAGCCTACTAGGTGATTTTATTTAAACAGGGGTGATGTTGGGGGGGGGCAGGATGACTGAACAAAAATCTCTAATTGGCAATATTGCTACGGCATACTTTCTTATTGGGGCTGGTATCGCCTCCATAAGCATGTGTTCAGCCGCGGTCTATTATGGATTTGGTCCTGGTGCCTTTTGGAACCTTGGGTTTGGCACTTCGATTATAGGCTTTGCTCTAGGGGTATTTTTTGCATTCCTTCGTGGGGCTGTATGGCCGTATGGAATTTATGTAATGATTCAGGATCCAAGCGAATTTCTCCCTTGGTTATTTTACCTTTGGTATCAGTGAAGTGTGTGGTTCCTACACTTTCCATAATTAGACAGATAGGAGGAGATAATGGCTCAATTGGCATCAGCGGTGACGGGAGTTTCAATAATACTGGCCTTTTTTGATGTCATCTCATGGGGGACTGTTGGTTGGGTTGTTTTAGGTTGTATGGGGATGATTACGGTGGTTGCGTTCGCGCAAAACTCGAATAAGTCAGAATAGTTTTCCAAACACGCTGTAGTAGGTGCTCATAACTTCTAGAAGGTAAAATGGGAGGGCGCGATGCTTGGGTTTGGAAGGCGCGGGAAAATCAAAAGAGCGGCGGACAAATTTGTCGAAGCAATGGTAGAAGAGACGGAAAACTCATACAAAGAATTTGTTCAATTAATCTTACAGTTGTTAATGGATGAGGACGTTGAAGCGGAAAGGAGTGCGGAAGTTATCAACGCAGCTCCACCTGATTTGGTTTTACTCTCTGCTTTATTCAGCTTCGAGTTAATTAAAGTTAAATATAAGTTTGACGAAGAGCTTGCGAGAGATATTGGCTCGGAATCTATTAGGGCATTGAAACAACGACTGCAGGAGCCGACTGGAGAAGCGATGAAAACAACAGTGAGCTCTATTCTTGAAAACATACAATACCAGGACGATAGGCTAGCTCTCGGTGAGGAGAGAAGTTTAGAGCTGGTAGGGTGGAACGCTATAAAATTCTTTAATTTTGATGCCAACCCAGAAATTAGACAATTGATGGATAATTCTACGTGTATGGGAAAATTAAAAAAGTTTCTTGATGATAAAAGCAGTTCATGGTGGAGGGCTGCGGAAAAAATTGGCGCCTTTTAGCAGGGAAGTGTTGAGATTTTATGGTTTTTCCGATGCCTGTGTGTCATCCCGGTACACTTGGGACAATCGGTACACTCTGAAGAGAGAAACTACTGAAGTTTGACTCCCTATCTATTCGATTCAATCTTCTTCTTATTCTCCTGTCCCAACCGTCCCATCTGTCCCAAGCCTAAGGTAATCAATGGGTGTGGTCGGTACGGTAGCGGGACAGTTGGGACAGTTTTGCCTGAGCATCACTCCTCGACCGGCATCATCGTGTTCCACGGGATGACCGTACATTTGCTCTGGTCACCAGCGAACCTAGCGTTGCCTCCTGCCCTAGCCCTTGGTAGGCGGTGGAGGATGCGCCAATGTGAACCGTTGGCCCAGCGGGTGCCAGCGTAGATAGCCTTGATTCCTAATGTTGCGTTGGCGACCTTGATTGTGTTCCCTTCGGTCTTCACGCCATGCCTTTCGAGTTCCATACGAACCGCATCGGCTGTTGGGCCAGAGGGCTTGTCTTCATGGATATTGATTAGCCATTCTCCTAAGGTTCGGGTGTATCCGTAGTCCACCGTGACGCGATGACCGATGAGATGGGAAAGACAGGCTTCCTCGTCAGATGGTTCATCCACATCCAGTTCGGTGATTAAGGCCGCTTGTGCTCTGGCTTCGTTTTCGGTGAGCACATCATCACGGATTAGAACGTGGTTGGCCGCAAGTAGATGAGCAAAAACATCAGCTTTCCGTTCATCTCCACCCTCTAGACGGATTGCCGTTAATAGAGTTAAGAGGGCGTCGTCGAACTTACCATTCGTGAGGGAATCCAGCATTCGCCGTAATAGCCTAGGCCCGAAATCGTTGGCAAAGCGGTCCAGACCAATGATTAAACGTCTTCGCTGGTTCTCATCCCGCCTGAGAGGATGCATTTCGAGGATAACCATGCGGGATTTATCGGCGTCTCGTTGGACATTGGCGATGATGCCGGAAAACATTGCTGCAAATCGGAGTTTGTAGAATATCGGCTTTCCTTCTGGTGTGCCTTTGACGACTGGAGCGGCGTTATCGCTGGCAGCAGAACGGGCGGCGTCGATAACGGCCTTTGCATTGCTGTTCTCGGCTTCAAACTCATCGAATAGAACTGGACGGGCATCACCGTTAAGGACCTGACGAAGACCTGGTTCAGTCGTACTGCCTTGGACATGTACGGCTAGGTCCCCCAGAATGCTGGCTATTAAGCCGTCCAGGGTGCTTTTGCCACTACCCTTGGTTCCCGTTATCCAGAGATGAGGACGCCATTTGAGTGCGCCGCAAATCAAAGCACAACCAATCCATCCAAGAATAATTTTAGGTGCGAGAACCGGCCATTCCCAACCCCAAGTTTCTATGAATGACAGCAGTTCCTCGCAATCTCCAATTGTGGCTGCATCTTGGGCTGGATGGGTGGTTTTGAGCGCACCGAGATAGCGATATTTGGTTTTGGTGAAGGCTTCGAATTGTGTGCGCTTGCCATTCACATATAAGGTGTCACCGGCGTGGTAGATGATGCTGTTATCGTCGCGCCAGGCTCCACGGCCACGTGTGAGCGAGGGATCGTATATGCCCTCTTCTCGGCAATGGGCCATTAGGCTTTCGGCCAATGCACTCCAATCAATGGAGCCATGAATCAGTCGGATGCGGCCATAGTGAAGCCAATCGGCTTCCTCAGCCATAGCGAGAAACTGGTTTTGAGTATGGCTTCTCCACGTCAAGGCTACGATTTGGCGGGTACTTCGGACGAAATAGAAGAACGTCTTGGTTCCCGCATGCCCGACTGGAATCACGGGAAGGTTCTCGAGCCTGTCAAATTCGGTCATCTGCTAATGCCCTAATTTAGGCACCAAAGGTCACGGGACGCTTGAAGGCAGAGAGCGGACTTGGTATAATATCCGTGTTGAATCAATGTCTTAACCAGTGCCGATCCTCGGTGCGGGTTTCTTTTTAGGTCGCGGCGATGGTGTTCTCTCGGGTCCGGCTCTGGAGCCACTCTCTGAGATCGCCAGCACGGTAGGCAACCAGGCGGCGACCTACCTTGATGAAGCGTGGCCCTTGGCCCTCTACGGCCCAACGGGCGAGGGTCTGGGCGGCGATGGGGATGTACCGGGGGAGATCGGCCCTGCGAATCAGGGTGTCGTCATCCTCAGGCAAGGGCAGCAATTCAGGGGTAGTGTTCTCAATCATTTGACCTTCTCCTTAACGGTTTAGAATCACGGAGAATGGTCCTACTGATTAAGGCCTTCAGATAGGGACACTATTCGAGAAGTTTTTGGAGGTTTTTGTAGGCTGTCCGAAACCGGCTTGGATTGCCTGCCACGATAGAGCTGGAGGCGGTATGGAGCGTCTTTTCAATCTCGCTTCTGGCGCGGTTCAGCTGGCGGTTTGCGTTCTTTGAGTCTCGCCCCGGAATTTTATCTTGAATTAACGTCCACGCTTCATTGGCAGATAGCCCATTCAGGATAAGAAATAAGACAGTGGGATAAAGGGCATTGATATCTGATGCAGGAGAGCCTCGATGGCCCTGACGTGATTCGATATTGTTCCTCCGGGTCAGGACTTCTCTAATGAGATTCTGGGTATGGTCGGGGAGTTGTTGAAGTGCCTCATAAAATCCGTCGGCATTCGCTTCACTGAGAAGCATCTTATCCACCTCATCCGTCAACCAACTTGGATAGTCTGGCAACTTCTTTACCTTCCTTCCACCACCCGGAGGGGGCGGGGTGTGTTCCCGACAAGGGTAATCTTACCCTTCGTGGATATTCACGACGTTATCCCGGTCAGTTTCGTCAAGCAAAGACTGAACATAGTTCCCCCATGCATCAAGAGCAGTCTTTCGTTCTTCAAGGAAATCGTGACGCTGGTAAACCGCTGCGACGCCGGAGATGGTTCCACCCTGATGGTTCAGAACCTTGTCGGCGATGTGGGGAGGGATGCCGAGATGGGCAATTCCCGTCGTCGCTGTCCGGCGGATGTCGTGAAGGCGCCAGTCTGAAACGGTACTGAGTTCATCCAGCTGACGTTTCGCTTTTGAAAAACCGCTGAAAGGCGTACGCCCATTTGTCGTAAAAACGAACTCCCCCACTTTCGGTATGTCTTTTAATACTTCCATGGCCTGTTCGGACAGGTGGATAAAATGCGGCTTTCCATTTTTTGTTCGCTCTCCAGGCAGGGTCCAAAGGCTCTGGTCCAGGTCCAGTTCCTCCCAGCGGAGTTCTGAAACTTCTGCTCGGCGTTGGGCCGTATAGACGAGCAACTGAACAATCCCTCCGTATATCCCGCCGATCTGGCGAGCGGCATTGATGATATCCACGAGTTCATCATCGGTGAGCACGCGATGACGGGCTTTCTCACGATATGATGTCGCCACCCCTGAGCAGGGGGAGACTTGCAGGTAGTCACGCGATACACACCAGTTGAAAAATTTTCTAAGATGGGCAAGGAGGCGTTTAGCCATTACCGGAGCCCCTCTGCCTTCAATCTTCTCAACAAGGTGGATGATGTCTCGCTTTCCGATGTCATGAATGCTGCGTTTTTCCCATTCCGGGATGACATCGTGTCGGAAGATTCGCTCGACTTCCTTAACGGACCTGTTCTTGGCGGCGTGTTTTTTCAGAAATTCTTCAACAACGTCGGAAAGGCGATCTGTAATTGCCCGCTGCCGTGCCTGACGCTTTTCAAGTGCAGGGTCTTTTCCATCGGCAACCAGCCCTAAAAAGCGTGTGGCCTCCCTCCGTGCCTTGTGGGGCGTAACCTTGCCGTATGGCCCAATGAAGACTTTTCTGGTGGGCGTATGTCGTCCACCCGGTCGGTATTGAACAAGGAACGTTTTCTTACCCTTGGGGGTGACCTTGAGGCCGAAGCCTTTAATCTCAGCATCCCAATAAAACACGTCTTTGGGGCCGGGTTTGAGTGTGTCTATCTTGCGTTTTGTCAGCTTGATTGTTGGCATGATAAGGCTTCCAAGTGTGCTTCCTAGACCTATTATAGGGAGCACTAGGAAGCACATTCAAGGAAATTATGGGAATCTTACGCAATGATAATTTCATATTAAGTGATATATTACAATGTATTAGGAATATAGGGGAATATGGAGGAATTTCGTATCTCCTAACTCTTAATCAGCGGGTCCGGGGTTCGAATCCCCGTGCGCCCCCCAAGGGAATCAAGGGTTACAGAGGATTGGGCAAAAAATCGGTTCCAATGAAACCGGGAACATCTGCGAACTCGGTTCCAATTCAGTCCTTACCCTCTTCCTTCTTGAGGCGGTCCTGATAATCCTCCAGTTTCGTAACCCCACCCCGGGCCGCGACACCCGGTCGATTCAATCCTGCCGGCGAGATACGCGGCTAATTGTCGCAGTTAAATACCCGGATATGTGTAGTTTCATCGCCTCCCCGGCGCTTTTTTCCGGTTTTATTCACGGAGACTCGCGGAGACTCCTGGATATCCGCGGTTTTTCACTCTTGCGGCGGGTCATTTACGCTAAAGGGCAAGTTCCATCGGTTATCCCGTGTCGCGCAAGCCAGCCTCTTGACGCCATGGAGGTTAGGTGACGTAGTGAAACCCGTGTGTAACTGACTTGGCAGGGATAAAACATAATGCATGCTATTGATCTGGTGCGGTTTTCGTCGGAAGCGGCGATCGCCATTGACGAGAAGATGAATATCGTCGGCTGGAACAGTGGCGCCGAGGGGTTGCTGGGATACACGCCGGGCGAGGCGACCGGTCGACACTGCGGCGACGTCCTCCAGGCTGTCTATTCCAGCGGCGAACCCCTTTGTTCGGCTTCATGCCAGGGGATGTCGTGTTTCATGCGTGGTGAACCATGGTCGGTTCAGTCCTGCCGGCTCCGCCATAAGAACGGAGAAATGATGTCAGCGGCCATCAGCACCTTGGTCATGCCAGCCGAGAGCGAGTATCGCTCCGATGGCGACGCCATGGTGGTGGTTTTCCTCCACGAGGCCGGGTTGGCGCTCAAGGAACCCCTGGTATCGACGCCTCTGCGCATCTACACGCTTGGGCATTTCTGTCTGAGCGTCGCCGGCGAGGGCCTGGCTGCCGATAAGTGGAAACGCAGGAAGGCGGTGGACCTGTTGAAATGCCTGGTCACCCATCTTGGCCGGCCCCTTCACCGCGAACGCCTTATCGAATATCTGTGGCCCGATGCCGACATGACTTCCGGATGGGAGCGGCTCAAGGTCGTCATCAGCTTTTTGCGCAAACAGTTGCGCGACGGCGGGCTGAGGGAAGAAGTGGTGGAAACGGTCGATAAGTCGTATCTTCTGAGGCGCGATGCGGTTTGGGTCGATGCGGATACCTTCGAGAAACTCGCCTTCGAAGGCAGGGAGTTGGAAAAAGAGGGAAGGATTACGGAAGCCTTGACGCGATTCGATAACGCCAGACGCCTCTACCGCGGGGATTTTCTGGAAGGCGACCCTTATGCGGATTGGTGGGCGGAAGAACGGGAGCGGTTGCTCGAAATCCATCTGGAAGTAATGGGTGGCCTGGCGCGATGTCATGCCGAGCAGGGCGACCTGCTGGAGGCGGCGCAGATTTGTCGTATCGCGCTTTTCCGTGAGCCCTGCCGCGAGAGCTTTTTCCAGAGCCTCATCGGATACCTAGCCCGCCTCGGACGATATGATTTGGTGGAGGCCCAGTTCCAGAAATGGCAGCATGTGCTTGCCGAAGAGTTCGGCCTGGAGCCTACGCCCGAGACGTTACGCCTCTACCAAGAGCTTCTCGGAAATGGAGAGAAAGCTCTCTCCGGCGCTTCCCTTAAGGGTGACGCGGACCACGCCGCCGGTTCGTTACCCTAGCGGGTTGCCAACGGATGGGTTCTCCATCCGGCCGCGGCTTCCTTAAGGCCCGGGCATAAGCCGATCAGATACGGGCGCTGGTCCCGCTTCCGCTGGCCGGGAGGGCACCGTCTGCGGGAAATGTCTCCGATACGGCTTGGTTTTTCCCAACTCTTTGACCCGCGCACAGTCGCAATCGGGTCATTTCTGCAATAGGTCATTTTTCCAGATTTTGGTGTGATTTTTCCGCCGTTGAAACACCCGGAAACGGTGTCATCGGCGTGTCATTTTTGTGTCACTACAATGATGACGATCTAATTTTTCTCTGTAAAAACAATTGGTAAAGACCCATTAATCACTGTGTCACCGCCGTGTCATTGGCATGTGTTACCTGAGGCCCATAACTTTTTTGGAGGAGGTGGAGACAGGGTGTCATCTGTCTCCCGGTGGAGAAGGCAAGGGGACGCGAGAGTAGCGCTGTTGCGGAATGGAATGGCTGGAATGGGGACCAGGAACTCGTTCGTGGCGCGTATTTGGTTGGAAGGAGAACCAGACGAGGAGCTCATATGGCGAGGTCATGTTCGGCATGTTCAAGGGAGTCAGGAAAAATATTTCAAGAATCTCGGTGAACTGGAAGGGTTTCTGGAGAGCGTCGCCGGCACACCGCTGTCGTCGGCGTCTTCCGCTTCACCGCTCGGAGGTGTGAAGCACATGAAGCCGAAAACAAGGAGGCGGGAGCGCTAAGGTCTCGCGGAAGATGAAAACCACGTATCGAAGATAAAGAACAACTAAAGAATAAGGGGGAGGGGAATTCATGAAACGCATCGGTGTATTGGCCGCCGCTTCGGTGGCGGCGACCGTCTTGGCCTTTGCTCCCGATGGGGAGGCGGCCGCCTACAAGGTAGTGGACGTCAAGAATGGCGGGAGTATCACCGGAAAACTTATCTTCGAGGGCGATCTCCCCATCGACGCCATCGAGCAAATTCCCATTACCAAAAACCCGGACGTCTGTGGCACCGGCAACCGCGAGGTGGTGTGGGTGGACGTGAAGGACGGCACCCTGCGGGGCGCTTTCGTCTTCCTCGACAAGGTCAAGGAAGGCAAGAAATGGGCGCCGCCAAAAGACGGCAAATACCTCATCAACCAGAAGGGCTGCCGTTTTCGCCCCTGGGCGCAGATCGTGCAGCCCGGCACCATCACCATCCGCAACAGCGATGCCGGTGTCCTGCATAACATCAACGCGCGTGAGATGATCGGCGTCGAAAAAGGGCGCGCCGTCAAACGCACCATGTTCAACTTCGGCCAGCCCGATCCCGGCGATATCGAGGAGCAACTGAAGCCCCGCCGCTCTCCTTACGTCTCCATCAACTGCGAGGCCCACAATTTCATGTTCGGCTTCATGGTGGTGCCCAAGCATCCCTACGCGGTGGTGGTCGGCGAGGATGGCTCGTACTCCCTGGGCGACGTTCCTCCCGGAAAATACACCCTCAAGGCATGGCATCCGCGTCTCGGGGTCCAGAAGGCCAAGATCACGGTCGCCGAGGGCGGAACGGTGGCGCAGGATTTCAGCTTTTCCAGTAAATGAACGTGAATGACCTGGGTGGATAACTCAGGTGAACGAGAGGGGCGAAAAATGAACATGCCGAGGATTACAGCTTCTACGGGAGTGTTGGCGGCCATTGCCGTTGCCGTCGTCATCGCCATTGCTGTGCTGGACCGGGCCGGAACACCCGGAACCCAGCAGGCCGGAGCGCCCGAAATCCAGCAGGTCGGCGAGGTTCCAGCCATCGGGCCGCTTCCCGCGAAAAAGGCGCCCAAGGCGTCCATGGTCGAAATGGGCAAGCGGCTTTTCTTCGATGCGCGAATCTCTGGGGACGGAGCCGTAAGTTGCGCCTTCTGTCATGATCCGGCCCAGGGGTTCGGTAAATCCACGGACAAGAATGGCAAGCCGCAACGGCTCTCCGAAGCCTATCCCGGCACCAATCACTTCCGCAATGCGCCGACCCTCGTCAACACCACCTACAAGGAAGACTTCGCCAGCGTGGGCTGGGCGTGGGACGGCCATATGGGGGCCAACCTCAACGACGTGATGCGCAACGAGATCACCGAGACGGCGATCATGAACATGGACATGCGCATTATGCACGAGCGCATGAAGCAGGATCCTGTCTACGTGAAAATGTGCCAGGAGAACTTCGGCGGCGAATGTAGCTCCGGCAAGGCCCGCAAGGCGCTGGTGGCCTTTCTGAAGACGCTGGTGTCCAAGGATGCGCCGTTCGACACCGGCAAGATGAGTGACGCGGCGCAACGGGGCCAAGCCCTTTTCGAAGGCAAGGCGAAGTGCATCCAGTGCCATAACGGCCCGTATCTTTCCGACGGCACGCCCCACAACACCGGCGTGGCGGAAGACCTGGAAATTTTCAGGGATCCGGTGCGGCACATTACCTACCGTTCGATTCTCCACAACCACGGCGTTCCCAATATGGGGATATGGCGGCGTGATGTGGGCTATTTCCTGGTCAGCAAGGACTATGCCGACGTCGGCAAATTCATCACCCCGACCTTAAGGGAGCTCAAATACACGGCCCCCTACATGCATAACGGCATGATCGCCACACTTGGGGATGTGGTCGATTTCTACAACGGTGGCGGCGGCAAGGACGATCCCCTTGCCACGGAACTTCAGCCGCTCGGCCTCGGCGACCAGGAAAAGAAAGATCTGGTGGCGTTCCTCGAAAGCCTGAGCAGCAGCACGCCTGTAACCGTCAAGGTGGAAAATGTGCCCCAGAAATACAAGCCCATCAAGGATTGGCTCAATGTTCACAATTAGAGCAGAGGAGAAGGACATGAATCCGACCAGGTCGTGGACCTATCTGCTGGCGGTTTTAGCCGCCGCCGTCTGGGCCGTGGGCTCTCCCGCTCCGGCGTTGGCGACCGGCGACCCCGACGTGGATCCGCCGCTGGCGCCGTTGCCGCCGGTACCGGTGCCTCCCGATAATAAGATCACCAAGGAAAAAGCCGAGCTTGGCAAGCTGCTCTATTTCGATCCCAAGCTCACCGGTGACGCCAGTCTTTCATGCGCCGACTGCCACAACCCAAAACAGGGATGGGGCACCGACGAGCCCATCTGCCGCGGCTATCCCGGCGGCGTTCATTGGCGCAACTGTCACACCGTCGTCAACAGCGGCTATCTCGGCAAGCTGTTCTGGCAGGGCAGCGCGACGAGCCTGGAAAAACAGGCCAAGGGCGCCGCCACCGGCGGTATCTCCGGCAATGGCGAAAAGGACGTAATGGAACAGCGCCTGCGCCAGACTCCGGAATATGTGCGGATGTTCAAGGAGGTCTACGGCACCGAACTCCCCATCCTCAACGATGCCTGGGGGGCTATCTCTACCTTTGAGCGGGCCGACCTGTCACAGATGAACACGCCGCTCGACCGCTATCTGGAGGGCGACGAGAGCGCCCTTTCCGAACAGGCCGTGGCGGGAATGAAGCTGTTCAACGGCAAGGCAAATTGTATCGAATGCCATAACGGCGCGATCCTGAGCGATCAGAAATATTACAATCTTGGCGTCCCGCGTCCCCCCGAATGGGAGGAGAGCGGGATGAATGAGATCACCTTCCGTTTCGAACTCTACGCCAAGGGGTCAAGGGAGAAGTACTACCGGGACTTCAAGAACGATCTCGGCCTCTATTTCACGAGCAAGCGGCCCCAGGATATCGGCAAATTTCGGACCCAGCCGCTGCGTTATCTGGCGTATACCGCGCCCTATATGCATGCCGGCCAGTTCTTCACTCTCGAAGAGGTGATCGACTTCTATAACGATGGCGGCGGTGAGAATGCGCTCACGGAGGAATATGGAAACAAGAGCAAAATTCTCAAGCCCTTGAACCTGAGTGACGAGGAAAAAGAGGCTCTTGTCGTCTTTCTCGAAGAGATCAGCGGTGATGAGATCATTATGGCGACACCGAAGATTCCCCCCTACGAGCCCATGCCCGGCGTGGAGAAACTGACGCAGGCGGAAGCAAAACGGATCGGGCTCGAAATCTATCTGGCCACGACCGGAACGGAATAAGGAAACAGGCTCATGGAACACCCTGACAACACAAATAAGTCCGGAATCGGCTGCGTCAGCCGCCGGTCATTTCTCAAGGGCGGCGCCGTGGTCGGCGGCACCATCGTGCTTACCGGCATACCGGGAATGGAGGGCAAGGCCCTGGCCGCCGAGATGACCCATTATCCGCGGATGCTGATCGGTAGGTTGAGTGAACTCAAGGCGAACAAGCCGGTGAAGTTCAAATATCCCGACGACGGGAAGAATACCAACAGCGTTCTGGTCAAGTTGGGAGTTCCCGCCGGCGGTGGTATCGGTTCCGGTGGCGACGTGGTCGCCTTCAACGCGCTGTGCACCCACATGGGCGGCAACATGTCCAGCATCTATAAGCCCGCCGATCAGGCCATGGGGCCTTGTTCGTTCCACCAGTCCACGTTTGACCTGACGCGGCACGGCATAATCATCGGCGGGCATGCCACCGAGAGCCTTCCGCAAGTTCTTCTTGAACTCGACAATGACGATATCTACGCGGTTGGCATGATCGGCCTTATTTACGGCCGCTACGACAACCTGAAGGGATAGAGGGCATAATCATGGCAAATAAATCGACACCCTTTTTCCAGCCCGAAGACAAAACTCCTCTGCCACCGAAAGACGCCGAGGTTTTCACCACATGTTGCGATTACTGCATCATGGCCTGCGGCTACAAGGTCTTTCGCTGGCCGACCACGAGTCCCGACGGCGGGCCCAAGAAAAATGAGAACGCCCTTGGCCTGAACTTTCCCCTGCGTCCCCTGCAGGGTGGTTGGGTCGGACCCAACCAGTACACCCAGGCTGTCCACAATGGCGAACTCCACAACATCGTGATAGTGGCCGATCCGAAAGCCACGGTCGTCAACCCGCGCGGCGGTCACAGCATCCGTGGCGGCTGTATCGCGCAGAAAGTCTACAATCCAAAAAAACCGACCCAGGACCGCTTGAAATACCCCATGGTGCGGGTCAATGACATCCTGGTGCCGGTGACTTGGGATTTTGCCCTCGACATCGCCGCTGAAGTTTCCACACATGTGATCCGCAAGCACGGGGAGCATGCCTGGGCGCTGAAGTATTTTAGCTACCAGTTCTTCGAGAACACCTATGCGCTGACCAGGCTGGCGCTGAAGAGCATCAACACCCCCGCCATCTCACATCACGACCATCCGTCCATAGTCAATTCGGTGCCCGGATGGGTCGATGTGGGTTATGACATTTTCGGAGGCTCTCACGAGGACTTCAAGATTGCCGATTGCGTTCTTGTTTCCGGCACCGATCCTTTCGAGACCAAGACCGTACTCTGGAACAGCTGGTTCGTCGAAGGCATCCGCGGCAACAAGACAAAGGTCATCATGGTCAATCCGCGGCGCACGGCGGGCGTTGCCTTCGCCGAGGAGAACGGGGGTCTTCATATCGACCTCGATCCCGGCACCGATACCGTGGTCCACATGGCCATACAACGGATCATCCTGGAGAACGGCTGGGAGGATAAGGCCTTCGTCAAGGACTGGATCAATAACCAGTGGGAGACCGATTCCGGCTTTGGCCAGGGAACCCGTAACACGCCATGGCAGTGGCGCACCACCTGGGGCAAGTTCCAGGTCAAGGGCTTCGAAGGCTTTAAGAAATGGCTCTTTGAGCAGAAGGAATCCGATCCCGATGTGGCGGCGAAGATCGCCGGCATCGACGTCGCCAAGCTTTACGAGGCGGCCGAAATGATGGCCAAGCCGAAAGCCGGCGGCGAAAGAGTCAAAACCTCTATCTGTATCGAGAAAGGCAATTACTGGTCGAATAATTATCTCAATACCGTTTCCATCGGCACTCTGGGCGCGATCCTCGGCTGTGGCGGCAAGCCGGGCCGGATCATGACCCGTCTCGGCGGCCACCAGAGGGGCGGTGTTTCCGGTGGTCCCTATCCCGGGATCAAGTCTCCGTACAAGGTGCCGGGACGGCGGCGCCACCGCCTTGACCTCGACCGCTGGCTCGTCGGTGGCCATGTGCGTTTCGCCTATGTGGTGGGCACCACCTGGATTCAGGCGATGGCCGGCAGTACGGCTCTGGAGAACAAATTCAGGGAGTTGGTCAAGCTCAACCCCAACCAGGTGCAAACTCTGGATAAACAAGGAATTATCGACACCCTGAAGAAGCGGGTCGACAGCGGCGGTATGGTGGTCGTCAACCAGGAGATTTATCTGCGGGATCCCATAGGAAACCAATATGCCGACATCGTTCTGCCGGTCGCCACCTGGGGCGAGGATAATTTCACCCGCGCCAACTCGGAGCGGCGGGTCCGGCTTTATTCCAAGTTCTACGATGCGCCCGGCGAGGCGCTGCCGGACTGGAAGATCGTTTCCATGTGGGCCAAGAAAATGGGATTCGAGGGCTACGACTGGAAGGACTCCAACGATGTCTTCGAGGAAAGCTGTCGTTTCACCCGCGGGTCGAGGAAGGATTACAACGCCATCCGTGTCATGGCCCGGCGCAAGGGAATGACGGCCCATAATTTCCTCAGGCAGTACGGCACCACCGGCTTACAGGCGCCGCTGCTTATCGAGGGTGATGAGATCATCGAGACCAAGCGGCTTCACAATTACGAGCGCAAGGATCTTTCCGTTACCGGACCGGAAGACAC
>JADHSZ010000056.1 GCA_016776635.1 Alphaproteobacteria bacterium | reverse complement strand
GCTGGCGCGGCACCCCCGGGCGGCCTTTTGTTTCTCCGATCCCGCCGAAATCCTGGGTGAGGGCGGGGAACGCCGCGACTTTTCTCTCTTTATCGCCACGGCGCCGCGTGCCTTTTCAGGTCCAGAAATGACGCGACTTCTGGCCCGCAGCTTCTTCACCTTCACCTCCAATTCGGTGGTTTACCGTCGTCATGCGCTCATGGAGACGGGTGGTCATCCTGAGACCCTGGGCTGGCAGGCCGACTGGTTCGTCAATCATGCCCTCGCCTTTCGTCATGGCGCCTGTTACCTGCCCGACGTCTATTGCCCCACCCGCATGCTCGGCGGCTCCTTTTCGGCGCGGGGGCTTGCCGACACCCATGAACAAAAAATACGTGTCCTGCGGGCGCTCGACCTGCTGCGTCAGGAGGCATTTTCCGACGTGGCCCCCGCCTTTCGGGAGGCAGGTGTGCTGCCGGAGATGTCGCTGCGTGCGCTGGTCTGGGTTGCCGCGTCGCCGGATCATCGCGGCTATCTGAGCCCCAAACTGATATGGCGGGCATGGGCCTTCTCCCTATGGTCCCTCTTCAGGCCTCTGATTCCTCATCCGGCGCGCCGTTTTGCACGCTGGCTCTTCGGCGGTCTCACCTGCCGTTGGCGCGCGGGGTGACGCGGCGGCTCCGGTTTTCGCCCAGAATCCTGAGGGGCATTCTGATGGACTCTTTATTCCACCCCTGATCCGTGGTGTATTGACGCCGCAATGACCAAATCCGTCCCCGATCTCCACGAAGACCTGAGCCGTGGCCATGTGGCTGAACAAGGCTCGCCGCGCGGTTTCGGCATTGTCTTCGCCGTTGTTTTCGCCGTCATCGGCCTGTGGCCGCTGATGGATGGGGAGGGTGCGCGGGTCTGGGCGCTTGTGGTCGCGGCGGCATTTCTGAGTTTGGCCCTTATGCGCCCTTCACTTCTTGTGCCCTTGAACCGTCTCTGGCTTGGTCTCGGGATGGTGCTTCACCGCATCGTTAGTCCCCTGGTCATGGGGCTCATGTTCTTTGCCGTCATCACACCCACGGCGCTCATCCTCAGGATCATGGGCAAAGACCTGTTGCACCGTCGTTTTTCCCCCGATGCCGAAAGCTACTGGATTCCTCGCCAGCCGCCGGGGCCGGAACCCCAATCCATGCGCAACCAGTTCTAGAGGTATTCATGCTGTCCCTTATCCCTGAACTCTGGGCCTTTCTCAGGGTGCGCAAGAAATTCTGGCTTTTCCCCATCGTCTTCATGATGGTGGTTTTCGGCGCCTTGGTGGTTCTTTCCCAGGGCAGCGCCGTGGCGCCCTTCATCTACACCCTGTTCTAGGGCGGGTATCAGGCCGTGCGCATTCTCGGTGTTTCCGCCTTCTATCACGACAGCGCCGCGGCCCTGATCGAGAATGGCCGTATCGTGGCCGCCGCCCAGGAGGAACGCTTCACCCGCAAGAAGCATGATTCCCGCTTTCCCGCCCAGGCCATCGGTTACTGCCTTGAAGAGGCCGGTGTCGGCCTCGACGGGGTGGATTTCGTCGCCTTCTACGACAAGCCGTTTCTCAAATTCGAGCGCCTTCTGGAGACTTACCTCGCCTTCGCGCCACGGGGTTTCACCTCTTTTCGCATGGCCATACCCCTGTGGCTGCGTGAGAAGCTGTTCCAGAAGGACCTGCTGTCCAAGGAACTGAAACGCTTCGACCCCGGCTATGACTGGGCCAACCGGCTGCTTTTCGCCGAACACCACCAGAGTCACGCGGCCTCGGCTTTTTTCCCCTCACCCTTCGAAGAGGCGGTGGTGCTGACCATGGACGGGGTGGGCGAATGGGCCACCACCTCGGCGGCCATCGGCCGTGGCAATACCCTCGAGGTGATCAAGGAAATCCACTTCCCCCATTCCCTGGGCCTGCTTTATTCCGCCTTCACCTATTACACGGGGTTCCGGGTCAATTCCGGAGAATACAAGCTCATGGGGCTGGCCCCCTATGGCGAGCCGAAATACACCGACTTGATCCTCGAACACCTCATGGACCTCAAGGAAGACGGCTCCTTCCGCCTCGATCTCGATTATTTCGACTATTGCACGGGGCTGCGCATGACCAGCGAGCGTTTTCATGCCCTGTTCGGGGGCGCGCCGCGCCAGCCCGAGGAACTGCTTACCCAGCATCACATGGACCTGGCGGCTTCGATCCAGAAGGTGACCGAAGAGGTGATGCTGCGCCTGACGCGGTCTTTGGCGCGGGAAACGGGAATGGATAATCTCTGCCTTGCGGGCGGGGTGGCGCTCAACTGCGTGGCCAATGGCAAGGTGCTGCGCGACGGTGCATTCAAGAACATCTGGATACAGCCCGCGGCGGGTGATGCCGGCGGCGCGCTGGGGGCGGCTCTCACCGCCCATCATCTCTTTCAGGGCCAGCCGCGCAAGGTGGGGCCCGGCCGCGACGCCATGGGCGGGAGCTATCTCGGCCCCGCCTTCTCACAGGACGACATAGAACGTGGGCTGCTTGAGTCCGGCGCCGTATACAAGACCCTGGACGAAGCGGAACTCATCGCCGCGGTGGCCCAGGCCCTGGCCGACGGCAAGGCCGTGGGCTGGTTCCAGGGGCGCATGGAATTCGGCCCCCGCGCCTTGGGCGGGCGCTCTATCCTCGGTGATCCGCGCTCGCCGGAGATGCAGAAGATGCTTAACCTAAAGGTGAAATACCGGGAATCCTTCCGCCCCTTCGCGCCTTCGGTACTGGGCGAGGCGGTGGGCGACTGGTTCGATCTCGATCACGACAGCCCCTATATGCTGCTGGTGGCCGATGTTCAGGCCAAGCGGCGGCGCGAGATGAGCGAGGCCGAACAGGCGCTTTTCGGCATTGAAAAGCTCAACGTGCCGCGCTCCGAGATTCCCGCCGTCACCCATGTGGACTATTCCGCCCGCGTGCAGACGGTCCACGCCGACACCAATCCGCGCTATCACGCGCTGATCGCTCGTTTTCACGAATTGACCGGCTGTCCGGTGGTGGTGAATACCAGCTTTAACGTGCGTGGCGAACCCATCGTCTGTACGCCCACCGACGCTTTCCACTGTTTCATGGGTACCGAGATCGAAGTGCTGGCCGTGGGCGACTGCCTGCTGCGCAAGGAAGACCAGGACCCCTCCCTGAAACGGGATTACAAGGACGCCTTCGAACTGGACTAGCCCGCATAGACGTCTTTTGCCGCGCCTGTGTGTCGGCGTACATTAGTGAAGATTGGAGCCCAAGGTCGTGAGCAATGAACGAGATGGTATTTTCCAGTTGGCGGAAGTGCCACTGACGGCGGATTCGCGCCGCGAGATTTGGCGCTGGTCGGCTCTTGCCGTGGGGGCGCTGGCGGTTGCCGGTATGTTCGCGGTGCTGGTTGCGGCATCGAGGGTGCCGGGGGTGGAAGACAGCGGTTTATGGCCGCTCGATTTCTTCGACAAGGGCCTGGTGACCCATGTGGTGTTCTCCTTCGTGGCCTGGTTTCTCGCCGTCTTCGGGGTTCTGTTGCTGTTCGCGGCCCATGCCGCTTCGCCGGCGCGGATACGTCTGGCGGCTCTTGGCAACCTTGGTGTGTTGTGCGTGGCGGCTTCGTTTCCGTGCCTGTTCGTACCGGCTTTCCTCGGCGGCGAAGCCTCGCTCAATAACTATGTCCCGGTGATTATCGATCCCGCCTACTATACGGGCCTTGTCCTGTTATTCACCGGGGTGGCGCTGCCCGCCGTGCGGTTGCTCGCCAACCTGCCCCTTGGCGGGCCTTCGTGGCCGCCCTTTGTCGCCGGGATGGCGGCGGCGGCGGCGGTATATCTCCTGGTGCTTGCCGCCATCGCTCTGGCGCTCCTGGATTTGCAGGCGTTTCCGCTCTCGACGGCCTTTAACGAAGATTTGTTCTGGGGTAGCGGGCATGGGCTCCAGTTCCTCAATGTCCTGATGATGTTCGCGGCCTGGTTCCTGCTTTCGGGGGTCGTGACGGGGGGCTCCGGGGCGCCGTTGGTGAACGGGAATCTCTACCGCTTCGCGGCCGTCCTTGTGTTGCTGTTTTCCCTGGCGGTCCCCGGGTTTTATTTCGTCTTCGAGCCCTTCTCGGTGGAGCAGACCGAGGCTTTTACCGATCTCCAGTACGCCTTCGGGCCGGCGGCCTTGATCCTGATTGCCGGCCTGGTCATCGGGATATTGCGGATGAAGGCCTCGCGGTCGCCCCTGCCCTGGGGGAACCCGGCGTTTCTGTGCCTCGTTCTGTCGCCCTCCCTGTTTGTCGTTGGCGGCTTTTTTGGTCTGTTCGTGGACGGGGCCGATACCCGCACCCCGGCGCATTATCACGGTGTCATCGCCGCCATCAACGTCGCCTTCATGGGAATCTTCCTGACTCTGATCCTGCCCCTGTTGGACCGCGCCGTAGCCTTTGGCCGCTTGGTGTCGGCGCAGATATGGTGTTTCGGAGGAGGACAGCTTTTCGCTTGTATAGGGCTGTTTCTGGCCGGTGGTTACGGGGCGCCACGCAAGACCGCCGGGGCGGCCCAGGGTCTCTCCGAGATCGGCGCCGTTGCGGGGCTCTACATGAACGGGGTCGGGGCGCTGGTGGCGGTGATCGGTGGCATCTTGTTTATCTGGACGGTCGCTAGCGCCCTCTTGAGGCCCGCCGGGCGGTAAACATCGCCTCAATCATAGCCTTCGCTGTCACTGTCACAAAATCTGATATCTCACCCTTGGGTGGGACGCCTTTGAAATTAAAGCCAAAATCGTGTATACTGGGTGCCGTTGGAAATCCCCGGCCCCGGAGAAACCCTATGCGTAAGTCAGTTGTACCCCTCATGCTCGCGGCATCGCTCGTGGGCTGCACCAATTATCTTGAGAACACCCCCAAGGGGACGACCAGCGCCCTGCTTGGCGCAGTTGCCGGCGGAGCCGCCGGTTATTTCATCGGCAACGGGTCGGGCCAGTTTCTTGCCATTGCCCTGGGAACGGTCTTTGGCGGCGGCGCCGGCTATCTCACCGAGGTTTATCTCAACAATGATGATATGGCCCAGATGCGGGCAACCTCCCAGGCCGCCCTTGAGGATCATCGGATTGGCGCCACCGGGGAATGGCAGAATCCCGAAACCGGCCATTTCGGCAGTATCACTCCCACTCGCACCTATCGTGCCGAGGATGGGCGCGTCTGCCGCGATTTCGATCAGACGGTGACGATCCGCGACGATATCTACGAGGATTCCGGCACCGCCTGCCGGGCTCGGGACGGCTCCTGGTTCCTGGCTTCAGCCGAGGCTTAGGCGTCCTTTTATCGCTTGCCCCGGCCTGAAGGGCGAATTTTTCCGCCGCGACAGCCGATTTACTAAAAAATTAACTTCTCCTGCGCTACTCCATGACGTAGGAATCGAACATGGCAGCCCTGGACCGTAAAGCGACTCAACTCCTCATTCTCGACGATGATTCGGATTCACGTTTTTTCCTGCGTTCGAATCTGATGCGCGCCGGATTCGGCGAGGTCCATACCACCGGCGACCCCCACACCGCCATGACCTATCTGCAGAGGAACAAGATCAGTGCGGTTCTTGTCTCCAGTGAACTCAAGGTCTCCGGTGGCGGTCTTACTTTTGTCAAAGAGCTCCGGGACAAGGCCAGCCCCAGCGCCGATGTTCCCATTCTTATGGTGGTGCCGTCCGGTGACGCCAATATCCTCCAGCAGGGTATCCACCACGGCGTCAACGATTTCATCGTCAGGCCCGTTTCACTTAGCGGGCTTTTGAAACGGGTGGAGAACGCCTGCCTTAAACGCTCAATCACCCCCAACAGGGAAGTTCTCTCCAAGCTGGATCGGCGCAATGGCGGTAACGACCGCCGCTCGGCCGAGTCCCGCCGTCTCAAACAGAATCCCGCCGACGGCCAATTGAAAGAAGATCGCCGGTCGAAGACCGAAAAGCGCGCAGGCACCCGCCGTGATTTCGACCGCAAACGAAACAAGGCGCGCGCCGAAAGGACCGCTCTCAAGGCCGATGCGAAAGAGAAAGCGGTGGAAAAACCCCCTGAAAAACCCCCTGAAAAACCCCCCGAAAAACCAATGTCCCGGGAAGAAAAAGCCCAACTCTGGAAAGAAGAAGCCGCCGCGGCCGAGGCACAGAAGAAACGGGCAGCAGCCAAGAAAAAGGAAGAGGCTAAACTCTGGAAAGAAGAGGCCGCCGCGGCCGAGGCACAGAAGAAACAGGCAGCAGCCAAGAAAAAGGAAGAGGCCGAACTCTGGGAAAAGGAAACCGCCGCCGCCGCGAAACAGAAGAAACAGGCGGAAACCGCCCGCACCGAACGCCGCAATGACTTCGACGCGGAACTGACCGCCCCCGAGCCCAATGCAGGCGCCGTCCCGGAAAAGGAATCCGCCCCCGATCCGGCCACCACGGCCGAGGCACGGAAGCCACAGGAAGAAACCGCCCCTGGGCCCAATGCAGGCGCCGTCCCGGAAAAGGAATCCGCCCCCGATCCGGCCACCACGGCCGAGGCACGGAAACCACAGGAAGAAACCGCCCCTGGGCCTAAAGTAAGCGCCGTCCCGGAAAAGGAATCCTCCCCCGATCCGGCCACCACGGCTGAAGAACAGAAGCCACAGGAAGAAACCGCCCGCGCCGAACGCCCCGATGTCCCCGAGGCGGAGCCGGCCGCCCCCGAGCCCGATGAAAGCGATGTTCCGGAAGAGAGCGATGTTCCCGATGAAGGCGACGTTGTGGAAGAAGAGCCCTCCCTCGATCTGGTGGCTGTTCTTGCCGATCACAAGCTGTGGCTGGAGACTTCCGGCAAGGAAGGAGCCAAGGCCTCACTTCCCCAGGAAGACCTCCAGGGTGCCGATTTCAAGGGTGCCGACCTCAGTAACGCCAATCTCAAACAGGCCGATCTCGCCGACGCCCTTTTCGAAGGAGCCACTCTGGACTGGGCCGATTTGCGCCTGAGCTATCTTTCGGGCGCCAATCTGATCGGGGCTTCTCTTCACGGCGCCAAACTGCGCCGCGCCGACCTTTCCCTGGCGAAGCTGGATGGGGCCGACCTCAGGGCGGTGGACCTGGCCGGGGTCAATCTCCAGGGCGCTAGCATGAAGGATACTGATATTACCGGCGCCAACCTGCTCAGCACTAATGTCAAGGGAGCGCATCTGAAAGAAGTCACCGGCCTCACCCAGTCCCAGTTCAACAAGGCCTTGGCGGATGGGGATACGGAGCTTCCTCCGGGAATCCGTTATATTCCCCCAGAGTGATGGAAGGCAGAGTGATGGAAGGGGTGCCTCCATTATGCAAGACCCGGGCGCGGCAATGCCAGTGTAAGGCCGGACCTTGCATAATGGGGGCGTTCTTCCCATAATTTTTTAGAGTGTCATTTCATAAGGAGGTTCTATCGGTGAAGGTCTATATCGTTGATGACGACCCCGACATGGCGGTTCTCATGACCCTTTTGCTGGAACGGGCGGGGTGTGAGGTCGCCTCCAACGTCGCCGGTTCTGAGGCTCTGCCGGAAATCGCCAAGTTCAAGCCCGACTGTGTACTAACCGATTTGATGATGGCCCAGATGGACGGGCTGGAACTGTGCCGCGAACTTCAAAAGATGAAAACAATGGCGGATATGGCGGTGATTGTGGTCTCGGCCCGCAGCGATGACTACTGGCGCCAGCTGGCGAAGGATGCCGGCGCCGCGGGCTATATCACCAAGCCCCTCGATCCGGAAACCTTTGCTTCCCAGGTGGAGGGAATCGCGCGTCCGGCCGGCACCTAGAGCGGTTCAGGATTGATAGGAACCATTTGACCGGGATGATTTTGTCCCGTGGCAAGACGCGCTTCGAAATGCGATGCCTACGCATCGGATGAGGAGCGTAACGACGCCACGGGGAAAAAGCACCCGGCCGAAGGTGGGGCGGACCGGCCCCTCAGAGGCGTTGCGGCGCTTGCCCGATGGTTCCGCATCGCGCCGCGCGCCGCGCCTACCTGAATGAACCGGTCTGCCGCCATCAAAGTGATCCCTATCAATCCTGACCCGCTCTAAATACCTATTTTGAGGTCATGACCCAGACGCCGTCCCAGGCCTTGGGTTTCGTCTTCTTCAGGTGCTGGCAGCGCTCGATATAGGTGTGGGAAAGTTTGTCTTCGGGATTGGCCTTGAGGCATTCCTTGAAAGACTTGATGCTCTTGTCCCAGTCGCCTTTGCGGTAATGGTTGCGGCCCTCGTTGAAATAATTCACCGCATCCATGAGGTTGGGAAAGGTCTCGTCGGTGTGATAGTCCAGCACCTCGTAGACGCCCACAGGCTGTGTCTTGCCCTTGACCACCACGTCGTCGATATAGCGCACACGATAGGTGCCTTTGAGCTTGTCCTTGGTGTGTTCGCTGATAAGAAGATGGGCGGAATACTGTTTACAGGCTGATTCTAACCGCGCCGCCAGGTTCACGCCGTCGCCGATCATGGTGTAGTCCATGCGCTTGGGCGAGCCGATATTACCGGAAACCACGGAATCCGTATTAAGGCCGATGCCGTGGTCGATGGGCATCTGGCCCCGGCTCTCGCGTTCCTTGTTCCAATCCCAAAGCTCGGTAATCATGGCGATGGAGGCGCGTACGGCGCGGTCCTCGTCGTCTTCATGGGGGACGGGAATGCCAAAGGCGGCCATGATGGCGTCGCCGATGAACTTGTCGAGCATGCCGCCCTCGCGGGTGATGCAGTCCACCATGATGGTGAAATATTCGTTCAACAGCGCCACCGTGCCCTGGGCGCCCAGTTCCTCGGTGATGGTGGTGAAGCTGCGCACGTCTGAAAACAGCACCGTGGCGGTGGCGTCGGTGCCGCCCATGATGTCGCCTTCGCCGCCCATAAGCTGATCGGCCAGCCCCGGGTCCATATAGCGCGACATGGTGGACTTCATGCGCTTCTCGGAGCTGATGTCCTCAATCATGACCATGGAGCCCAGCTTCTTTTCCTCGGCGCTGACCAGCGGCAACAGAGTCAGGTTGACCGAGAGTTTTTCCTCACCGAAGGTCACATCGGCGTCCATGAAAATGTCCGGCTCGCCGGTTTCCTCTACCTGTTTGACCTTTTCCATGATCCAGGCGTTATCGCCGGTAAAGAACTCCTCGGCCTGTTTCTCAAGAACGTCCTCGGCTTCCATCTGCATGATGCGGAAACCGGCGGCGTTACAGGTGACGATCTTGCCTTCATCGTCCATGGTGATGACGGCGTTGGACATACTTTCCAGCATGCTCTCGCTGTAATTCTTCATATTCTGGACGTCGTTGAAGAGCTTGGCGTTTTCCAGGGCGATGGAAACCTGCGCGGTAAAGGCCTTGAGCCGGGATTCGTCCTCCTTGGTGAAGGGCCCGCCATGCTTGTTGAGAACCTGGGTGACACCGATGGTCTTGCCGTCCTTGTTGACCACGGGGACACAGAGGATAGAGCGGGTGAAATAGCCGGTTTTCTTGTCGAAGGCGGGGTTGAAGCGCAGGTCCGCGTAAGCGTAGGGAATGTTCACCGTCTCGCCGGAGGTGAAGACGGCGCCGGCGATGCCGAGATGGTTGGGCAGGCGGATCTGGACCGCGTCGAGTCCTTCGCCCACTTCCGACCACAGCTCGCTGCTCTTTTCGTCGTTGAGGAACAGGGTGGAGCGTTCAGCGTTGAGCATTCGCGTGGCCTCGCCCATGACCTTCTGCAACAGCACGCTGAGGTCGATCTCGGAGGTGACATCGGAGACCACGTCGAGGAACTCCAGTTCCTTGATGCGGGATTGCTGCATGCGTTCGACGAATTGCTGGCTTTGCAGGGCGTTGGCGGCCTGGGTGGTCATGGCCTCCAACAGGATCAGGTCGTCATTGGTAAACCGGCCCTTTTTCTTGTTAAGGGTCTGGGCGACGCCGATGATCTTGCCATTCACCGTCTTGATGGGTGCGCACAGGATGCTCTTGGTGTGGAAACCGGTCTGTTCGTCAATGGAACTGTTGAAGCGCTTGTCGTGATAGGCGTCGTGGATAACGGCGCCCTCGCCGGTGGTGAAGACATGGCCGGCTACGCCGGAATCGTTGAGGAGCCTGATTTCACGCACGTTTTCACCCTGGGCGACGCGGGAATAGAGCTCGTTGCTCTCGTCATCGTTGAGAAACAGGGTGCCGCGCTCAGACTCGGTTTCCAGGGTGGTGATTTCCACCAGGGTGGCCAGAACCTCGTCCAGAGTCTCGATGGCCGCCATCTTGTCGGACACGGCCAACAGCATCTCCAGCCGTTTCAGCTTCTTCTCGGTCGCGGCCGACTGTCTGCCCCCACTTTTGCCACCAGCCTTTTTCCCGGCCTTTTTCTTCACTTTTTTCGCGGTGGCGCGGGGGGCGGTTTTCTTGGCGCTCTTATTTCTTTTTACGGCGTTTTTTGGTGCCATGCTTTGCCTCCAGCTCGTCGCGCAGGGTGCTGATGGTGTCCTGCAGGTGTTTGTTGGTGTCGCGGGCGTTGCGTTCCAAAGTGTGTATGCGGTCTTCGTAGGAGAATGTCGTGTCATCCAGCTGATCGCGCAGGGCGGTGGACGTTTTCTTTAATTGCGAGATTTCATCCTTGTTCCGGGCCACGGCCTTCTGAACGGCTTCGTCCTTGTCGAAACGCAGTTTTTCCAGTTGATCACGCAGGGCGACGGCGGTTTTTTTCAGCTGCATGATTTCGTCCTTGCTATGGGCCACGGCCTTCTGGACGGCTTCTTCCATGTCGAAACGCAGTTTTTCCAGTTCATCGCGCAGGGCGACCGCGGTTTTCTTCAGCTGAACGATTTCGTCGTTGGACCCGGCCACGGCCCGCTGCACGGCTTCTTCCTTCTCGAAGCGCGCTTGCTCCATCTCTTCGCGCAAGGCGGCGATGGTATTTCTGAGATGGCGGACTTCCGTCTGCGCCTGGTACAGCGCAGCCTCTTCCTCCGATTCAACCTGTGCCTGGGGGCTCATCCCTTCCCATCCCCGTCAGTTACTATCCGAAACAGCACTATCCTTGCCGTATCGGGTGTTTGCCGCAAGTGTTTTGGCGCACCAAGCTTTTACCCGGCAGCAGGTTCTTCCGCCCGCTGGCTCTTGATGAAATAGAGATTGCGGGCATAGACCAACAGTCCGGCGGCTTGGCCGACGATAAAAACCGGGTCCAGGCGGTGGATGGCATAGGCCAACAGCGTAGCCCCGCCGGCCAGGCTGAAATACCAGAAAGCGACGGGAATAACGCTTTCCCTGCGTTTTTCGCTGGTAATCCACTGGATAAGAAAGCGCATGGAGAACATGGCCTGGCCGAAAAAGCCCACGGCCACCCAGACGGCCCAGGTCTCGCCGCCGCCGAGTTCGAGAAAGAAGGATGTAATGCTGGCCAGGAAGTCTTCAATCATTGTCATGTTCCTCTGATTCGACGACAGGTCTGCTGCCCCGTTTGAGAAGCCACCAGACACCGGCAAGATCAATGATTCCGGTGCCCAGGCGGTTGCCGAGGCCGTATTTGGAAATGCCCGTCTGACGCGGGCGGTGATTGACGTCCACCAGTATGACCGCGCTTCCCTGGCCCTTGAACAGGGCCGGAAGAAAACGGTGCATATGGTCGAAATAGGGCAGGGAGAGAAAAATCTCGCGCGAAAACAGCTTCAACGAACAGCCCGTATCAGGGGTGCCGTCCCGCAACAGGGCGCGGCGCACGGTATTGGCGATGCGTGAACACAGCCGCTTGAACAGGCTGTCCTGGCGTTTGCGGCGTACCCCTGTGACCAGCGGCGGTATTCCGTTTATTGCCGGTGTGACGGTCGCGATCAGGCGGGGGATGTCGGCGGGGTCATTCTGGCCGTCGCCGTCCAGGGTCACGATCCAGGGATGGGTGGCCGCCGCGATTCCGCTGCGCAGGGCCGCACTCTGGCCGCAACAGGCGCCATGGCGCAGGCTGCGCAGGCGTGGATGGCGCTCTTTTGCTTGCGATAGCCGTTGCGGGGTGGAATCGGTGCTGCCGTCATCCACGAACACCATTTCATACTCCATGCCCAGCCCCTCCATGGCTTCATGGAGTTCCGCCATCAGGGGCTCGATACTATCGGCCTCGTTGAAGACGGGGACGACCACGGAAAGGGATGTGATGGCTTCACGCATGGGGTTCTCTTAAAGGGCCTTCAGAGGGCGTTTTCCAGAGGATCATCAGAGGGGTCACCAGGACCGGAATTTCTTGGTTCAGGCCCTGCAATCTGTTGTTTTAGCAAGAGGCTGTCAAGGCGCGGCGGGCGGAGGAAAAGTGCGTTTCGTGAGTGGCCCCCACCGGCGCCGCGCAGGCGCGCGCTCCTTTTATATCCACACCCCTTTTTACACCCCCCTATCTCCTGGTCTGGACATTTACTCCACCACGCCACCATCACCCACTTATCACCCCGGGGAGGGGATTTTTACCGCCTTCCCTCCGGGCACCAACCGTAAGTAAAAAATCGCGAAATTTGGCAGTTTGACGACAATTATGCCGGTTACACTACAGTAACAAATAAAAAAATCCGGTAATTTTGGCTGTTTATGAGTCGAATATTTAAGGGGCTTAAATGAATAAAAGCGTTTTTTTTAATATAAATGCCCTATTCATCGTCTGTTCATGTTTAATGCCTTCTAATCACGTCTGCCATCAAGGGATCCCTCTGATTTGATCTTCGGGTCCAGGCATAGTGATAAAAAAAATATAAATGGGAGAACGTTATGAATTGGGTCGATCCATCATATTGTGATCTGCGTCTTGGTTTTGAGGTTACTGCCTACGCCTACGTGCGCTAGGCAAGCCTGAAGTCAATGCGGGGGTCTCTGTTCTGAGGCCCCCGCATTTTCTTGAGCCCCCCTTGTCCCGTACGCCAGTCCGCCGTGAATAGCGGCCGGAAGAAGAGGCACCAGTAATGGCCGAAGCCCCGCAAGTTGATGAAACCCCGCAAATTGATCCGGCGGATCAGTTTGAAGTTCATCCTTTCTACGTGTTCCGCTGGGAGGAAAGCCAGGAGGCCCACGTCCTTCTCTATCCCGAAGGGGTGGTAAAGCTCAACGATACGGCGGCGGAAATCCTGAAGCTCTGTGACGGTGACAGGTCCGTAACCCAAATCATTGATGAGTTGAAGAACGTTTACGACGTTTCCGATCCGGATACTGCTTCACGGATTGAAGCGGGTGTGTACAAGTTTTTGGAGGACTCCCATGCCAAAGGATGGACTAGAAGAAAATAATGAAGTCAAGCTGGACGGCCAGGGCAAACCGCTGTGGCTGTGTCTGGAACTGACCTACCGTTGTCCGCTTCAGTGTCCGTGGTGCAACAATCCTCTCGATTTCGATACCTATAAGGATGAACTGAGCACCGACGACTGGGTTCGCGTTCTCCGCGAAGGCCGCGAGATGGGAGCCTTGCAGGTGGGGTTCACCGGCGGCGAGCCGATGATGCGCAAGGACATAGTGGAAATCACCGCCGAGGCCAGCAAGCTCGGCTATTACACCAACCTCGTCACCGGCGGCGTGGGATTGACCAAAGATAAGCTGGAAGCCCTGAAAGAAGCCGGTCTCAACCAGATTCAACTCAGTATCCAGTCCTGCGATCCGGTCATGACCAATAAGTTGGTCGGCGCCGAGGCCCATGACGATAAAATACAGACCGCCCACGACATCAAGGATCTGGGCTTCCCCCTCTCGCTCAATGTTCCGGTATGCCGCGAGAGTATCGACCAGACCAGGGAAATCCTCGATATGTGCGAGGAGGTGAAGGCCGATTACCTCGAATACGTGCAAATCCAGTACTACAACTGGGCCCTGCTCAACCGCGACGAGCTCCTCCCCTCCAGGGACCAGGTGATATACGCCGAGGAACTGATCAACGAGGCACGCGAACGGCTGGGCAAGAAGATGACCATCTATTTCGTCGTCCCCGACTATCACGACAAGTTTCCCAAGGCCTGTATGAACGGTTGGGGCGCCATTCATCTCACTATCGCGCCGGACGGCACGGCCATGCCCTGCCAAGAGGCCCGGATCATCAAAGAGATCGATTTCCCCTCCGTGCGTGATCACGACCTGTCGTGGATATGGCACGAATCGCCGGCCTTCAGCCTGTATCGCGGCGATGACTGGATGAAGGAGCCCTGCCGCAGCTGCGACAACAAGGAACAGGATGTGGGCGGCTGCCGCTGTCAGGCCTATATGCTCACCGGCGATGCCACCAATACCGATCCGGTATGTTACAAATCGCCCCATCACCACATCATCGAAGAGGCTATTGAGGCGGCCGACCGCGTCGGCAGGAATCCCCGGCCCTATGTCATGCGGCGCGTGCAGTCGGCCAGCGACCTGCGCCAGTCGTCTGCCGGAGAATGAAACTTCCACACGATTCCGTGGCTGGAACATTTCTCTCCGGGGCTGTTCTGACGCTGGTGCTGTGGATGGTGGTTCGCCACATGGTCAACGGTTAGGCATGCTCGACGATTTGATCCCGGTTCTTCTGCGGATGATTCACATCATGGCCGCCATTATCTGGATTGGTCATGTCTATGTGAATATGGTCATGCGGCCGAGTTTCGAACCGCTGCGTCGCGAAGAGCTGTCGGAGGACGCCGATGACGGCTTCACGAAACGCATGAAACGCGAGCATTCGACCTTTCGCCATGCCTCCATCGTCACCTGGGTAACGGGATTTCTGCTGCTCTGGCACAGTGGCCGTCTCGCCGATGCCGCTATGCTTAACGGCGCCGACGCCGTGATCGGGGTGGGGGGCTGGATCGGCACCATCATGACCCTCAACGTGTGGCTGATTCTCTGGCCTCACCAGAAGAAGGTGCTGGGCTTTGTGCCGGCGCCTTTTGAGGAGCGCGCCCGCTGCGCCCGCATCACCTTTCTTACCTCGCGCACCAACGCCATGCTCTCGGTGCCCCTGTTCTTCTTCATGGTATCGAGCTCCTTCGGCCTCGGTCTTTTTTAATCATGTCGCGCCTGTTCAATTTTGCCGCCGGTCCGGCCATGATGCCGGAGCCGGTGCTGGCCCGCGCCCGCGACGAATTGCTGGACTGGAACGGTCACGGTCTGTCGGTCATGGAGATGCCCTTCACGGGCAGCGTCTTCAAGGAGATCACCGCCACAGCCGTGTCGCGCCTTTCCGCGCTTCTCGACCTGCCGCCGGGCTACCGGATTTTGCTCATGCATGGCGGCGCCATGGCGCAACTGGCGCTGGTGCCCCTGAACCTCGCCGCTTTGGGGGCAACCCCGGATGCCGGTGCGGACTATGTGGAGACCGGCTATTGGTCGGGTCGGGCCATCACCGAAGCCCGCCGCTATTGCCGGGTTGAAATCGCCGCCAGTGGAGAATCCAGCGGTTTCACGCATATCCCCGCGGAAACGGAATGGCGTCTCAGGCCAGAGGCCGCATATTGCCATATCACCACCAACGAAACCGCCAATGGCGTACAGTTTCCCGCCACCCCGGAGACCGGCGATGTGCCCCTGGTGGCGGATATGACATCGGATTTTCTCACCCGTCCCCTTGATGTTTCCGGCTATGGGCTTCTCTACGCCAGCGCCCAGAAAAACGTCGGCCCTTCGGGGCTGACCATCGTCATTCTGCGCGAGGAACTCGGCGGCCATGCCCATCCTCTTACGCCCAGCGTTTTCGATTACAGTATCCAGATGGAGAAGGATTCCCGCTACAACACGCCTTCCACATTTTCCATTTATCTGGCGGGGCTGGTGTTTCAGTGGATCGAGGACCAGGGCGGACTGGCCGCCATGGAACGGGCAAGCGAGGCTAAGAGCCGTAAACTCTACGCCGCCATCGACGATGGAGATTTTTACCGCTGTCCGGTAACGCCCGAGGCCCGCTCGCGGGTCAACGTCTGTTTCACGCTGGCCGACCCGGCGCTCGACGACGCTTTCGATACAGAAGCCGCCGGACATGGTTTAATCAATCTCAGGGGCCATCCCGTTTTTGGCGGCTTCCGCGCCTCGCTCTATAATGCCATGCCCGAGGAGGGGGCGGATGCCCTGGCTGGGTTTATGGCTGATTTTGCCCGCCGCCACGGCTGATTTCGTCGTTACAGAGGCGCTGTTCCATGGAACCCTTTACCGGATTTTTTCTTTTCTTTCTGTTTGCGTCGCTGGGCCTGGAATTGTGGCTCGGCGCGCGCCAGATCATCTGGGTCGGTGCCCACCGCGCCGCCGTGCCGGAGGATTTTAAGGCCAGCATCCCGTTGCCGGACCACCAGAAAGCGGCCGATTACACAACCGCCAAGACCCGGCTCAACCTTTTGGCGCTGCCCTACGAGGCCATGCTGATTCTGGCCTGGACTCTGGGTGGAGGCATTGATTTTCTCGATGGCCTGTGGCGGGATTCGGGCGCCTCTGGACTCTTTCAGGGGACAGGCGTCCTGCTCTCTCTTCTTGTGGCCGCCACCGTGTTGCGGCTTCCCTTTGCCCTCTACGGCACCTTCGTCCTCGAGGAACGGTTCGGATTCAATCGCAGCAGCATCGCGGTTTTCCTTTCCGATTTTCTGAAATCCCTTCTCCTGCTTCTGGTCATCGGAGCCCCGCTTGTCTGTCTTGTTCTGTGGCTGATGGAAGCATCCCAGGGCGCCTGGTGGCTCCATGTATGGGCGGTCTGGATTTGTTTTATGCTTCTCAAGCTATGGCTCTTCCCCCGCCTCATTGCACCCCTGTTCAACAAATTCACGCCCCTGGAGGATGAAACGCTGAAGGCGCGAATCGGAAAGCTCGCCGAAAAATGCGGTTTTGTGCTGAAAGAGATATTCGTTATGGACGGCTCGCGGCGCTCCTCTCACGGCAACGCCTATTTCACCGGTTTTGGGCGGAGCAAGCGTATCGTCTTTTTCGATACGCTTCTCACGGGTCTGGGCGCGGAGGAAATTGAAGCCGTACTGGCTCATGAACTAGGCCATTTCAACCGCCGCCATGTACCGAAGCTTTTCGTCGCATCGGCCCTTCTTGCCCTGGCCGGGTTGATGGTTCTCGGCTGGTTGGTGGATACCCATTGGTTTTATTCCGGTCTTGGGGTCAGCCAGCCTTCGATGCATGTGGCGCTGGCGTTGTTCATGCTTGTGGCGCCGGTGTTCATGGCATTTATTCGCCCCCTGACATCCCTCTTGTCACGCCGCTTTGAATACGAAGCGGACAGCTATGCCGCCGTCAACAGCGATGCGGTGATGCTGGCCCAGGCGCTGGTAAAACTCTATCAGGACAATGCCAGCACCCTGACCCCCGACCCCCTTTACTCCGCCTTCTATCATTCTCATCCCCCTCCGGCCATCAGGCTGGCCCG
>JADHSZ010000055.1 GCA_016776635.1 Alphaproteobacteria bacterium | reverse complement strand
TGCTTGCCCTGCCAGCCTACGGGGGTTTGCGCGGCCAGCGGTTTTTCCAGCAGCGGTGCGGTATCCACATAGACGCGGGCGTCCTCGGAATAGGTTTCGCAGAGCCAGCGGGCGAAGGCCTTGAGCCGCTTTTTCATCACCAGGTGATAGTCACGGGAGCGGGCATAGATGCTGATGGTGCCGGATTCGCGGTCGCTTAGCCCGGCGAGGGGGTCGGCCTCCTGACCGTAGTTCATACCCAGCACGATCATGGTTTGCGCGCCGTCGAGAAGCATGGCGGGATTCCCCCGGCGCGTCACCTTGTCCGCCTCCGCCATCCAGCCCATATCTCCGTACAGCCCCTGTTTCAGAAAGGCTGCGAAGTCCTGTTTTACGCGCGGGGAGAGGTCGGGCGCGGTGAATCCCACGGCGTCGAAGCCCATCTCCAGGGCACGCGAACGGATAGCTTCCTTGTTGTCCTGTGGCGTCTGTGCGGTGGTCTTTGCGGTGGTCATGTTCCGACTTTACCCGGCCATGCTAAAATGGGATACCCGGCCCCGATAGTTCCAGAGGTAGGTTCATGACGAAGAATGCGGTGGTGTTGTTGAGCGGCGGGCTCGATTCGGCGACGGTGATGGCTATCGCCGCGGTATGCGGCTTCGCCTGCCATGCCCTGAGCTTCCGTTACGGCCAGCGCCACGAGGCGGAGATCGAGGCCGCCAAGGCCGTGGCCAAGTCGCAGGGGGCGGCGGCCCATGCCGTCATGGAAATCGACCTCGGCGCTTTTGGCGGATCGGCCCTGACCGGGGATATGGAGGTGCCCAAGGGGCGAGCCATGGAGGAGATTTCTTCGGCCGAATCCGGCATTCCCGTCACCTATGTGCCGGCGCGCAACACCATCTTTCTGTCTTTCGCCCTGGCCTGGGCCGAGACATTGGATGCGCGGGACATCTTCATCGGCGTTAATGCGCTCGACTACAGCGGCTATCCCGATTGCCGTCCGGAATATATCGAGGCCTTCCAGAAGATGGCCAATCTCGCCACCAAAGCCGGGGTGGAGTCCGAGGGTGCGGGAACCACCGGTATGACCATCCATACGCCGCTGATCGAGATGACCAAGGCCGAGATCATTGCCATGGGCGCCAAGCTGGATGTGGACTACGCCTTGACCGTGAGCTGTTACGACCCGCTGGATGACGGACGCGCCTGCGGCGGCTGCGACGCCTGTCTGCTGCGGCTCAAAGGCTTTGCCGAGGCCGGGTTGAGCGATCCCATCGCCTACGCGGCAGGGGGCGGGTAAGCCATGGCCTATCAGGTGAAGGAAATTTATCATTCCATCCAGGGTGAGGGCGCGCAGACCGGGCGCGCGGCGGTGTTATGCCGTTTTGCGGGGTGTAATTTATGGTCGGGGCGCGAGGAGGACCGGGAGGATGCGGAGTGTGTTTTCTGTGACACCGATTTTGTGGGCACCGACGGTCCCGGCGGCGGTGTCTTTGAAGCGGCTGCGGATGTGGCGACGGCGGTGGCCCACTGTTGGGCGGAAGGAAAGGCGGGAAGCGCGGGAACGAAACCCCTGGTCATCTGTACCGGCGGCGAGCCGTTGTTACAGCTGGATGATGCGCTGATCGGGGCGCTGCATGACGCGGGTTTCGAGGTGGCGGTGGAGAGCAACGGCACATTGCCCGCGCCGCAAGGAATAGACTGGCTCACCGTCAGCCCCAAGAGCGCGGCCGATGACCCCGCATTGGTACAGCGCAGCGGCGACGAGTTGAAGCTGGTGTTTCCACAGCCCGGCGTGGAGCCGGAGGATTTCGCCGCACTCGACTTCACGCATTTCTACTTGCAGCCCATGGACGGGCCGGATAAGCAACGCAATACGGCTTTGGTGCTGGACTATTGCCGCCGTCATCCGCGTTGGCGGGTGAGCCTGCAGACCCACAAGATTCTCGGTGTTGCCTGATGGATATTTTCAAGGCCTTTACCTTCGAGGCCGCTCATATGCTCCCCCAAGTGCCCGAAGGGCATAAGTGCAAGCGCCTGCACGGCCATTCCTTCCGCGCCGAGATTCATGTCTCCGGCCCGGTGGACGAGAAGGGCTGGGTGATGGATTTCGCCGACATAAAAGAAGCCTGGCAGCCATTACACGCGGTGCTCGACCACCATTATCTCAACGAGGTGGAAGGGCTGGAAAATCCCACCAGCGAGAATATCGCGCGCTGGATCTGGGCGCGGTTAAAGCCGGAACTGCCCGGTTTGTCGAAGATCGTGCTCAACGAGACCTGCGAGGCGGGCTGTATCTACGAAGGTGAGTAGGGGGCTTTTTGTTTTTGCGGCACCAGCCCGCTCCCCCTCCCGGCCACCCAAAGCGTACGATCTCGTGGGTGGCCGGGAGGGGGAGTGGGCCGGAACAGGGGTCCACGCAGGTGGATAAGACGTTACCCTCTCCCACGGTAAGGCGGCACACCCTGATCGGGAATCCATAAATCCTTCGGAACTTTGCCCCATTGATAGAACACATCGATGGGAATGCCGCCGCGCGGATACCAGTAACCGCCCATACGAATCCACTTCGGGCGTATGGCCGTTTTGATGCGTTTGGCGATGGTGAGCGTGCAGTCCTCGTGAAAGGCGCCGTGATTGCGAAAAGACGCCAGGAACAGCTTCAGCGACTTGCTCTCCAAAATCCATTTTCCCGGCACGTAATCGATCACCAGATGGGCGAAATCGGGCTGGCCGGTGACGGGGCAGAGCGAGGTGAATTCGGGACAGGCGAAACGCACCAGATAAGCCTCACCGGGCTGGGGGTTGGCCACGCGCTCGAGCACCGCCTTGTCGGGCGAGGCGGGGAGGGCTGTTTTCCTGCCAAGTTGATTCAAAGTCCTGGTTTTAGGCTTTGTTTTTGTGGGTTTTTTTGCCATGGGAGAAGACTAACAGATTAGGGGTGTTCGGGGATATCGCCTTTTTCCATCTCGCCCATGAAGGCGGCGGAAAACCCGGCGAATTTGTCTTTGGCCACGGCCTCGCGGATGCCGGTCATCATGTCCTGGTAGAAATGCAGATTATGCCCGGTGAGCAGCGTGGCGCCGAGGATTTCCCCGCAGCGGATGAGATGGTGGAGATAGGCGCGGGAATAATCGCGGCAGGCCGGGCACTGGCACCTGTCATCGAGCGGGCGCGGGTCCTGGGCATGGCGGGCGTTGCGCAGATTGATCTCGCCCCGGTGCGTGAAGGCCTTGCCGGTACGGCCCGAACGGGTGGGCAGCACACAGTCGAACATATCCACGCCGCGCGCCACGGCCTGGAGGATGTCTGCCGGACGCCCCACCCCCATGAGATAGCGGGGCTGGTCCCCGGGCAGGGGGGCGATGGCGGCCTCAAGCATGGTGAGCATGGTGGCGCGGTCCTCGCCCACCGAAAGTCCGCCGATGGCATAGCCGTGGAAGCCGATACCGGTGAGGGCGCGGGCGGCTTCCTCGCGCAGGTCTTCATACATGCCGCCCTGGACGATGCCGAACAGGCCGTGGCCGGGGCGGTTGGGGAAGGCCTCGCGACAGCGCCGCGCCCAGTCCAGGGTCATACGCAGGGACTCCTCGGCCTGGTCGCGGGTGGCGGGATGGTCGGTGCATTCGTCCAGAACCATGACGATATCGGCGCCCAGCATGTCCTGGATGTCCACGGCGCGTTCGGGGGTTAAGCGGTGGCGGCTGCCGTCGAGATGGGAGCGGAAGGTGACGCCCTCGGCGTCGATCTCGCGCAGTTCATTGAGGGACCATATCTGGAAGCCGCCGGAATCGGTGAGAATGGGCCTGCGCCAATTCATGAACTTGTGGAGCCCGCCGAGCTCGGCGATGGTTTCCGCACCGGGCCGCAGCATCAGGTGATAGGTGTTGCCGAGGATGATCTGCGCCCCGGTGTCGCGCACCGCTTGGGGGGTCATGGCCTTGACCGTGGCCGCCGTGCCCACCGGCATGAAGGCGGGGGTGTCGACAATGCCATGGGCGGTGGTGATCTTGCCGCGGCGCGCGCTGCCGGAAACGTCGAGCAGGGAATAGCTGAATTCGGGGGCGGTCATGAAGGGGTCTCGTTTTTGTGGAGCAGGCAGGCATCGCCGTAGGAATAGAAACGATAGCCTGTCTCGACGGCGTGTTCATAGGCCGCTTTCATGGTGGATGTGCCGGAAAAGGCGCAGACCAGCATGAACAAGGTGGAGCGCGGCAGGTGGAAATTGGTGAGCAGCAGGTCCACGGCGCGGATAGGGACGCCGGGCGTAATAAAGATATCCGTCTCGCCGGCAAAGGGATGGATCAGGCCGCTCTCATCATTAGCGGCATCGGCGGCGGATTCCAGCAGCCGCAGCGAGGTGGTGCCCACCGCCACCACCCGTCCGCCCTCTTGCCGTGCGGTGTTGATGGCCCGCGCCGCCTCGTCGCTGATTTCGCCGAACTCGGCATGCATGGGGTGGTCGTCCACATAATCGGTCTTCACCGGCAGGAAAGTGCCCGCGCCCACATGCAGGGTGAGGGTGGCATGATGTATGTTCCGCGCCGTGAGCGCCTCCATGAGTTGGGGCGTGAAGTGGAGCCCCGCCGTGGGCGCCGCCACCGCCCCGTCGCGCTCGGCGAACATGGTCTGGTAGTCTTCGTTGTCGGCTTCGTCGATGGCGCGCAGGCCCTGGATATAGGGCGGCAGCGGCATGGCCCCGAATTGGCTGAGCGCCGCATCGAGGGCCTCGCCTTCGCGGTCGAAATCCAGCGTCACCTCGCCGGCCTCGCCCTTTTCCGTCACGGTTGCGGAGAACCCTTCACCAAAGGCCAGTTCATCGCCGGGGGAGAGTTTCTTGGCCGGGCGGGCGAAGCCGCGCCAGCGCGCAGGCGCAGTGTGTTTTATGAGGGTGAGGGAAATTTTCGCGGCACCCTTAAGACCGGAAAGCTGGACCGGGAGCACGCGGGTATCGTTGAACACAAGAATGTCGCCGGGATTGAGCAGTGAGGGCAGGTCGCGGAAGGCGTGGTCATGCAGAGTGTCACCCACCTCCAGCAGGCGCGAGGAATCGCGCGGCCGCGCCGGGCGCGCGGCGATGCACTCCCGCGGCAGATGAAAGTCGAAGTCTTCTGTTTTGAGGCGTGATTTGGGCGCGTTTTCCGTCATGGCATGGGTTGGGTGAGGGCATAGGCCCCGGCCTTCCGCGCCGGGGCCGAATTGGGATGCGGCTGTCCGGGACTCAATCGCCGAGGGCTTCGCGCAGCTTGGCGAGGGGAATCGGCTTGGTCAGGCTTTCGACACGGTTGAGGCCCTTATGGTCACCAATGGTCTCCGCGCTCTCCAGATAGGCGCCGCTGTAACCGGTCATCACGATGATGCGTGTCTTACATTCCATCTCCGCCAGATAGCGCAGGAGTTCGATCCCGTCGGTGTCGGGCATGACGATATCGAGCATGATCAGGGTGGGATCGAAGCTGTCCAGTGCTTCCTTGAAGGTGTCCGCGGTCTGGGTGTAGACGGCCTCGAATCCCATCTCTTCGGCAACCTCGGAAATGAAACGGCCGATATCCGGCTCGTCGTCGATGATGAGGAGACGTTTTTCGCTCATGGCCTCACATCCCCTTCGTCCAACACGCCGCGCACCGCTCCCGCCGGAGCCCGTCTCCCGTTCTTCGTGGGGCAGACGACCGGATAACCTATGTTACGGCAGTATGTCACGGGAAAATAGGTCTTCGTCGGTCTCGGCGCGGCGGATGAGGGCCGGGCCGTCCGGCCCCATCAACACCACGCCCGCGCCGGGCCGGATGAAGGGCATGGACTGGGTCACTGTATAGGCCCCGGCCTCGTGCACCAGCACCGTATCGCCGGGGGCCAGCGGCGGCAGCAAGGCGGCGTCGTGAAGCATGTCCTCGGGCATGCATAAGGGGCCGAATACGGCCGCCGGAGTATAGGAAGATGGGGGGGGTTGGTCGTTGCTATCGGTGCCTATGGCCGAGAGCGGACGGGGGGTCTCGCGGCAGGCCGGGGACAGGAGATTGCGCCCGCCGTCGAGGATGAGGGCGCGGCGCGAGATACCCCCTCCGGGCATATCCTTTACCGCCACCACGGTACAGACCAGCTGCATGGCGGGGTCCACCAGGGCGCGGCCGGGCTCGAGAACCAGCGCCGGTGGAGGCTGGGAAGTCTCCGTAAGAGGACGTAAAGAGTCGGTGATGGCTTTGGCGTAAGCGGTCAAGTCCACGCCGCAGGGGAAGCCGCCGCCCAAATCTAGCAGCGCCGGAGCGAGGCCAAGCTCTCGTGCTTGTTCCGCCAGTTGGACCAGTCGCGCCGCCGCATTGCCATAAATATCCGGGTCGCCGAGATTGGTGCCGTAATGGCTGTGCAGCATGTGGAGATCGAGGGCGGGATTCCCCGCGATTTGTTTAAGAACGCGGGCCGCGTCATCGCCAGCGAAGCCGAAGCGCGACCAACCGTTATTATCGGTACAGGCCAGCCTCAGGCCCAGCTTCGCGGGGCGGGTAGAATCTTTTGCCAGCGAGTTCACGGCATCCAGTTCGTCGAAACCGTCGAGGACGATACAGGCGCCCTCGGCCAGCGCCGTCTCCAGTTCGTCGCGGGTTTTCCAGGGGCCGTTGAAGATGATCTCGCCGGGGGGTGTTCCCAGCCGCCGCGCCAGCCGGTATTCCATCCCCGACACCACCTCGGCCCAAGCCCCTTCGTTATGGAGGATGGCGCAGAGCGCGGGCAGGTAATTGGTCTTGTAGGAAAAGGCCACATGCACGGGAAAGCCGGAACCGGAGAAGGCGCGGGAGAAATCACGGAAGCTCTGGCGCAGCACCGATTCGGTCACCACGAACAGGGGCGAGCCGTAGGTTTTCAGCAGATCGGCGGTGGCGGCGCTGGTCAGCGGAATATGGGTCATGAGCGGCACACCCGGTCTTGGAGCCGGCGCATGAAGGCTTCGCACAAGGCCACCTGTTCGGTGGTGATGAACTCGTCGGGGCGGTGAGCCTGGCGGATGCTGCCCGGCCCACAGACCACGGCGGGAATGCCGGCCCTGGAAAACAGCCCGGCCTCGGTGCCGAAGCTCACCTTGGAGGTGGCGTTGGCCCCGGACAGGGCTTGAGCCAATTCCGTCACCGCCGCATCGGCGGGGGTGTCGAGGCCGGGGAAGCCGGAGCATTCCTCGAAACGGAAACCGGTATCCGGGTCCACGGCGCGCATGTCCGGCAACAGAGTATCCGCGGCGAAGGCCTCAAGCTCTGCCTGGATGGCCTCGGCGTCGTCGCCGGGAAGGTTGCGAATCTCGTAGTCGAAGGTACAGTCCCGGGGCACGATGTTGAGCGCGGTACCGCCGGAGATGGTGCCGGTATGGACCGTGGTATGGGAGGGCTCGAAGGCGGGATCGAAGGGGCCGTTATCCTGGAAACGCCGCGACAGGCGGCGCAGGAAGGCCACCAGCTCTGCCGCGGTCTCCACCGCATTGACGCCCGAGGGCGCCAGCGCCGAATGGCATTCATGGCCGCGGGCGTGACAGCGCAGGCTGCGCTTTCCTTTGTGACCCGTCACCACCTTCATTTCCGTGGGTTCGCCGACGATACAGGCTTTGGGTTTTACGTCCATGCCGGAAATATGACGGTCGAGAAGCCGCCGCACGCCCACGCAGCCTATTTCCTCGTCATGGGAAAAGGCGAGATGCAAGGGCGTTTCCAGACCGCGTTCGATAAATTCCGGCAACAATGCGAGAATCACGGCGATGAAGCTCTTCATGTCGGCGGTGCCGCGCCCGTGGAGCCGGCCTTCGATCCGTGTCACCTTGAAGGGGTCGCTGTGCCAGTCCTGCCCCTCCACCGGCACCACGTCGGTATGGCCCGAAAGCAGGATTCCCGGAACGTCTTTGGGTCCGGCGGTGGCGAATAAATTGGCCTTGGCGCCGGTCTCGTCGGCCACCAGAACCGACTCCACGCCCAGTTCCGAGAGGGTGTCGCGGACGAATTCAATCAGTTGCAGATTGGACTTGTGGCTGGTGGTGTCGAAAGCCACCAGCCGCTCGATCATGGAGAGGGTTTTGTTTCCGGGCGCGCCGGTGTTTTCGGATTTGGGCGCGTCCGCGTCGGTGTTTTCGGATTTGGGCGCGTCCGCGCCGGTGTTTTCGGATTTGGGCGCGTCCGCGTCGGTGTTTTCGGATTTGGGCGCGTCCGCGCCCGGGCCGGTCATGGCGCGAACTGTTCGGTGATGATCCGTTCCTCGAGATTGTGGCCAGGATCGAACAGCAATGTGAGGCTGATGCTGCGGTCCTCGCGGATACGCACCTGGGCCACGTCGCGCACTTCGGTATAATCGGCCACGGCGCTCACCGGACGTTTGTCGTATTCCAGGGCGTCGAGGACCACCTCAACGGTGCGCGGCAGCAAGGCCCCGCGCCAGCGCCGGGGGCGGAAGGCGCTGATCGGGGTGAGCGCCAGCAGCCCGGCATCCATGGGGATGATGGGGCCGTGGGCGGAAAGGTTATAGGCGGTGCTGCCCGCCGGGGTGGCCACCAGAACGCCGTCGCAGATGAGTTCCTCCATCCGTATCACGCCGTCCACGATAATGCGGATTTTCGCCGTCTGGCGCGCCTCGCGCAGCAGCGATACCTCGTTGACGGCCAAGGCCTCGGTTTTCTCTCCCGACACGGTGATGGCTTCCATGCGCAGGGGGTGGAGTAGCGTGGAGCGCGCCTTCATGATGCGCTGGGGCAGGTTCTCGGCGTCGTAATTGTTCATCAGGAAGCCGACGCTGCCGCGATGCATGCCATAGATGGGCAGGTTACGGTCCATGAACCGGTGCAGGGTTTCCAGCATGGTGCCATCACCGCCCAGGGCCACGATCACGTCGGCCTTCTCCGGCGCTACGGGGGAATAGAGTGCCTCGAGCTCGGTCAGCGCTTCCTGCGCCGCCGGTGTGTCGGCGGCGATGATGGCAATGGAGGGGGTGCTGGCCTTGCTCAAGGGGGTGTCTCCCTGAAGGGGGTTGGAATTAGGGGAGTGAAATTAAGGCGCGGAGTATAGCCCAGAGGAGCCGCCGCATATATTTTTTTAGACCCGCAGTAACTGAACGTACTCTGGGTCGTAAGGGGAGATAATAAGTGGTTTTTTTAGGGGAGGGCGTAGTCTTTTAGGGCCGACGTACTTCTTTGGGGGCCGACGTACTCTGGCCCCTGGCCCTTATTGAGGCACGACGTATCCTGTGCCTACCCTCCGGTGACGCTCATATGGCGGACCAGCGCCGGTTCCGGGTTGCGGCGGTCGATGACGAAGTCATGGCCTTCGGGTTTGCGGGCGATGGCGGCGATAATGGCTGATTCCAGTCCCGAGTCGGAATCGTCTTGCCGCAGCGGTGCGCGCAGATCGGCGCTGTCCTCGCGGCCCAGGCACATATAGAGCTGGCCGGTGCAGGTGAGCCGCACACGGTTACAGGATTCACAGAAATTATGGGTCAGCGGCGTAATAAAGCCGAGCCGGCCCCCGGTTTCGCCCACCTTCACATAGCGCGCGGGGCCGCCGCTTCGGTGATCGATATCGCTGAGAGTCCAGCGTTCCTCCAGACGGGCGCGGACAAGGGAAAGGGGGAGGTATTGCTCGACGCGTCCGCCCTCTATCTCGCCCAGGGGCATCACCTCGATCAGAGTCATGTCAAACCCTTGCTCGCCGCACCAGGACAGCATGGTGTCGACGTCATCTTCGTTCACGCCCTTGAGCGCCACCATATTGATCTTGACCTCCAGGCCCGAATCTTGAGCGACGGAAATGCCTTGCATCACCTGTTCAAGATCGCCGCCACGGGTGATCTCGGCGAACTTGCGCGGGTCGAGGCTGTCGAGGGAGACATTGACCCGGCGCACGCCACAGGCGTGGAGGTCGGCGGCGAAGCGGGCCAGCTGGCTGCCATTGGTGGTCAGCGCCAGTTCCTTCAGGTCACCGCTTTCCAGATGGCGGGCAAGACGGGTGAACAGCCACATGATATTGCGCCGCACCAGGGGTTCGCCGCCGGTGATCCGCAGTTTTTCCACGCCGAGACGGACGAAGGCCGAACATACGCGGTCGAGCTCTTCCAGAGTGAGAACCTCGGCCTTGGGCAGGAAGTCCATATCCTCGGCCATGCAGTAGTGGCAACGGAAATCGCAGCGGTCGGTTACGGATACCCGCAGATAGCTCACGTCTCTGCCGAAAGGGTCGATCATGGTCTTCTTTCTGGGCCCGACGTACTCTGGGCCTCCGGGGTCTTATCTTTGGGCCCGCAGCACCTAAACGCACCCTGGGCCTTCCCGCTTATCCGTCTTGTTTCCAGTCGATGATATGGGTTGGTGGGGGCAGGTTTTCGCCCCCAAATTTTATGGGGGCAAGAGCCCGCAAACCCGGCCTCAAACTGGGGTTGCGCAACAATGGCATACCTGTGCCGGAACTTAAAGGGGAAGTGGTCTCACCACAACAGTTCGCCCGCAAGGAAGGCTTGTGCTTCCGCGCTTTGCGGTCCGGCGAAGAAGGTTTCCGCCGTCATCTGTTCCATCAGATGGCCGCGATGGAGAAACAGAATCTCTTCGCCCAGACGGTGTGCCTGTCCCAGATCGTGGGTGGTCATGATGATGGTGGCCCCGGCCTGGTGGATGGCGGTGATCATGTCTTCCACCGCGCGGGTGGCCGCGGGGTCGAGATTGGCCGTGGGCTCGTCGAGGAACAGCACCTCCGGCTCCACCGCCCAGGCCCGGGCCAGGGCCAGACGCTGTTGTTCCCCGGCCGACAAGACCCGCGCCGGGCGTTTGGCGACATCACCCAGCCCCGCCCGCGCCAGCGCTTCGGCCACCAGAGGACGCCGTGCGGCGCGCGGCGTTCCGCGCAGGCCGAGCGCGTAGTCCACATTCGCCGCCACCGAGCGGCGCAGCATGACCGGACGCTGGAACACCATGGCCTGGCGTTCACGCGCGGCTTTTGCGTTGTCGCCTTCCCAACGTACGGAACCAGCGCTGGGCGCAAGCAGGCCGTGGGCAAGGCGCAGAGTCAGGCTTTTTCCCGCGCCGTTGGGGCCCAGCAGGATGGTGCGTGTGCCGCCGCGCAGGGTCGCCGTGAGATGGTGGATCAGGCGTTCGCCACGGGCGTCGAAGCAGAGCCCGTCGAGGACCAGGGGCAGAATGGAAGCCGTCATCCCCGCCTCCTTCGCGCCATGTCCCCCAGCATATAGGCCCCGCCGTTAATGGCGAGCGACAGCAGCAACAGGATCATACCCAGCCCCAGCGCCAGAGGCAGGTCGCCCTTGCTGGTTTCCAGGGCGATGGCCGTGGTCATGACCCGGGTGCCATGGGCGATATTGCCGCCGACGATCATGACCGCGCCCACTTCGCCGAAGGCGCGCCCGAATCCGGCGAGAATGGTGGTCAGCAGAGTCGCCCGTGCGTCTATGAGAAGGGTGGGGATGGCGCGCGCCGGGGTGGCGCCGAGAGAGCGCAATTGTTCGGAATATTCCTCCCATAGGTCAGCGATGATCTGGCGCGTCAAGGCGGCGAGGATGGGGGTGATGAGGAAGCACTGGGCGATGATCATGGCCGTGGGCGTGAACAACAATCCCAATATGCCGAAGGGCCCGGCCCGCGACAGCATGAGATAGACCACCAGCCCCACCACCACCGGGGGCAGTCCCATGAAGGCGTTGAGCGCCACCACAACGATGCCGCGTCCGGGAAACCGCAACAGGGCCACCGCGGCGCCCAGCGGCAGGCCGATCAGCGCCGAGAGCGCCACCCCGGAGAAGGTGATCTTCAGCGACAGGCCGATGATCTCCACGAGATCGGCGTTGAGGCCGAAAATTAGGGAAAAAGCAGCCGCGAAGGCGTCGTGAAAGTCGCTCATGGCGCGGCGTCATTAAGGATTGTGGCTGGCGCTGGTGGCGTTTGCATAGCTCAGGTCATAAGTCAGACTCGGATAAAAAGGAACGTTTAAATGAGTTGCCCAATGGTTTTCGGGTGATTTCCGGGAGGCGGGGGAAGGGACGCGGCAAGCCGCCGGTTGCCCTGTCTGCGTCCATGTTCCTTGTCCCGCAAAGCGCAACGCGCCATATTTCGCCTATGAGCAAGTTTATCATCCAGCCCGACCCTGAGGATTCAAGGCTCACCCGCCCGGTCACGGGGCGTGACCATGAAGGCCGCGAGGTGGATCTCGACGTGATCATGGAGCGCCCCCTGACCCTGTTCCTCAATGATCAGGAGATCGTCACCATGATGACCATCGGCGATTATCCCGATTGCCTCGCCGTGGGTTATCTGGTCAACCAGAACATGCTCCATGGCGATGACGTGATTACCGGTATCGACGTTGATGAAGACCTTGATGTAGTGGTGGTGCGCACCGAACGCGAGACCAATTTCGAGGACAAGATCAAGAAAAAGACCCTGACCTCGGGCTGTGCCCAGGGCACCATTTTCGGCGATCTGATGGAAAAATTCGATGCCGTCCGCCTGCCCGGGGACGCGGTGCTGAAAACCTCGTGGCTGCGAGCGCTGAACAAGAGCATCAATACGGTTCCCAGTCTCTATCTCAAGGCCGGGGCCATCCATGGCTGTGTGCTGTGCGAGGAGGACCGGCCGCTGATCTATATGGAGGATGTGGGACGCCACAACGCCATCGACAAGATCGCCGGCTATATGTTCCTCAACAAGATTCCCTCGCGCGGTAAAATCTTCTACACCACCGGAAGATTGACCAGCGAGATGGTCATCAAGACGGTGCAGATGGGGATTCCCATTCTTATTTCGCGCTCCGGTTTCACTGCCTGGGGGGTGGATCTGGCGCGCCGCGCCGGTCTGACCCTGGTGGGCCGTGCCCGCGGCAAGCGTTTCATCGCCCTCGCCGGTGACGAGCGCATCGTCTATGACGATTCCTCCGGCGCGGAAGAAGACGACGATGATGAAAATGGGGAGGAGTCCCCAAGCCGCCGCGCTGCTGGCGAGGGGAGCCCATGAACGCCGCGGTAGAAAAGGATGCTCCCGAAGCCGAGGAGAGCCCGGAAATTTCGGCGGAGGCTCTCTCTGATGCTCCCTCTGATGCTCCTTCTGGGGGCGCGGAAGGTCAGCAGAGTCTGGAATCGAGGGAAATCCTCGAAGTGGTGGGCGAGGCCGTGCGCGATCACATGGAATGGCTGCATCGCTTTCACCGCGCGGTGGTCTGTCACCTGTCGCCCGAGCGCGACGTGATTTCCGACCAGGCCCATTATCTTTGCGCCTTCGGCGCCTGGCTCGACCTCCACAAGGAGGACCGGCTGGTAACCCAGCCCGCCTTCGCCACCCTGGTGGACTATCACGGGAAAATGCATGCGGTGGTGCGCCGGGTGGCCATGGACGTGGCCCAGGGCAAAAAGTTGCGCCCCGAAGCCTATGATGATCTGACCGATATGATGTCACGGTTTTTCGAACAGTCGCGGCGTATCCGCGAGGCGTTCCATCAGGCCCGTTCCGATCTTGATCCGCTCACCGGGCTCCATAACCGGCAGATCATGTTCGAGGAGCTTGACCGCGAGCGCGAACGTTTCCTGCGCACCGGCGAGACCTGTTGCATCGCGCTCGCCGATCTCGATTATTTTAAACAGGTCAACGACAACCATGGCCATGCCGCGGGAGATCAGGTTCTGACCGCCTGCGCCGCCCGTTTCATCGAAAACCTGCGGCCCTATGACATGGTCTTTCGTTATGGCGGCGAGGAATTCCTGATCTGTATGCCCAATGCCGAGTCCGAAACGGCGATGGCTATTCTCGAACGTCTGCGCAAGGCCATGGCCGACGAACCGGTGGTGGTGGAGAACTGGGACCAGGCGCCGGGAGACGAAGGCCCAGGTAAGGATAAGGAATTGCGGGTGACGGTTTCCTTCGGGCTCGCCATTCTCGAGCACGAGGCCTCGCTGAAACAGACCATGGCGCGCGCCGACGAGGCTCTGTACCAGGCCAAGGGCGGTGGCCGTAACCGGGTTTGTTTATGGAACCCCTCCGGCGAAGGCGGTGAAGGTGTCGAAGGCGGCGAGGAGAACGGGGACGGCGATGGCTGTGGCTGAAGCCAACCCATCGGTAGCTGGCGTGTTGTTGGCGGGAGGGCTGGCGCGGCGCATGGGCGGCGGCGACAAATGCCTGCGCCAACTGGGCGGCAAGACCCTTCTTGAACATGTGATCGGCCGCGTCCGGCCCCAGGTAGGCGCGCTGCTTCTCAACGCCAACGGCGATCCCGCCCGCCTTGCCCGGTTCGCTCTCCCCGTGGCCGCCGACGTTGTGGAAGGAAATGCCGGGCCGCTGGCGGGAGTTTTAACGGGTATGGAATGGGCGGTCGAAGAGGCGCAGGCGTGTTCATGGCTGGCCAGCTTCGCCACCGACGCGCCCTTTTTGCCCGAGGATTTGGTGGCGCGGTTGATGCGGGCGGTGCAAGAGGAGGGGGCGGATATGGCCTGCGCCAGTTCCGGCGGCCGGGCGCATCCGGTTTTCGCCTTGTGGCCGCTGCGCCTGCGCGACGATCTGCGCCGCGCGGTGATGGAGGAAGGACTGCGCAAGGTGGATGTATGGACCGGGCGCTATAATTTAGCGATGACCGATTTTCCGGTGATGCCCTTCGATCCTTTCTTCAACGCCAACAGTCCCGAGGATTTGGAAGCCGCGGCATCCCTCATGGCGTGAGGGTTGGAGTCTTTCGGTGGACAGTCCCCGAAGGATTTGCCATTCTCTGGCGCAACTGACGGCATCGCCGCGTCACCGGGGCGAGGGAGCAGGACAAGACAAAGTTTATCCAAGGGGGGACCTCCGTGTTAGCGCATTTCGCAGAAATTCTTGCCAAGAAGCATATTGTCGCCGAGCCCGGCTTTAACCGCTGGAAGGTGCCGCCCGCCTCTATCGCCATTCATCTCTGTATTGGTTCGGTCTATGCCTGGAGCATCTTCAATCCGGCCCTGACCAAGGCTCTCGGCGTGGCCGCGCCGGCCGCCGGAGACTGGAACCTGGGCCAGGTGGTATGGATTTTCTCCGTGGCCATTGTTTTCCTGGGTCTGGCCGCGGCGCTTGCCGGGCACTGGCTGGAGCGGGTCGGTCCGCGCATGGTGGGATTCGTCGCCGCCTGTTGCTGGGGCGGCGGCTTTATTGTCGGCGGCGTCGGTATTCTGACCCATCAGTTGTGGCTGATCTATCTCGGCTATGGCGTGCTTGGCGGCTGTGGTCTGGGGTTGGGATATGTGTCGCCGGTGAGCACCCTGATCCGCTGGTTCCCGGACCGCCGCGGCATGGCCACCGGCATGGCCATCATGGGGTTTGGCGGCGGCGCCATGATCGGCGCGCCGTTGAAGGAATATTTCATCCATCTCTATTACAAGGCGCCCGAATTCCTCGGCTCCGTTGATGCCGTGAACCTGATTACCGAAGGCGGAAAGCGCTTCGCCGAGGTGGCGGGCGGGATGAAGGAAGTGGTTATCGTCGGCGCCAACGACGTGGCCGGCATGATCGTGCCCGGTCCCGAAGGCGTGTATCTGGTGGGCACCGGCTCCACCGGAGTGGCGGAAGCCTTCTTTACGCTGGGCGCTATTTATTTCGTGGTCATGGCCATCGCCGCCTTCTCGTACCGCGTGCCGGCCGAGGGCTGGACGCCCGAGGGCTGGACCCCGCCCGACGAAGCCCATGCCGAAAAGAAAATGATGACCAAGGGCAACGTCCATATCGACGAAGCCCTGAGGACGCCGCAGTTTTATTTCCTGTGGATCGTGCTCTGTTTCAACGTCACCGCGGGTATCGGCGTGCTCGGCGTGGCCAAGACCATGATGACGGAAATCTTCGGTTCCACCCTGCCGCATATTGTCGACGCCAATTTCGCCGCCACCTATGTGGTGATGGTCAGCGTCTTTAACATGTGCGGGCGGTTCTTTTGGGCCAGCCTGTCCGATTTCATGGGCCGCAAGATGACCTATTACATCTTCTTCGTGCTCGGCATCGCGCTTTACCTTTCCATCCCCTTCAGCGCGGTGGAGGTGAGCGCCTCGCCGGCGGTGGTGTGGCTGGTGACCTTCTACGCCGCGACCATGATTATCTTCACCATGTATGGCGGCGGCTTCGCCACCATTCCCGCCTATCTCGCCGATATTTTCGGTACTTTCCATGTGGGCGGTATCCACGGACGGTTGCTCACCGCATGGAGCACGGCGGGTGTTCTCGGGCCGCTGGCCATCACCCAGCTGCGCCAGATTTCGGTGGACAAGGCCATCGACAACCTGAGCTCGGTGGTGGATGGGCAGGCTTTCGAGGCCGCCTTCGGCGCCGGCAAGGATCAGCTTGCCGCGTTGGTGGAGGCCAAGACCGTGACCATTTCCAAGCTCATGGAAATCGCGCCCCCGGGCACCGCCGATCCCTCGGCCACTCTCTATAACACCACCATGTTCGCCATGGCCGGGTTGTTGGCCATCGCGCTGGTTTCCAACTGGATGATAAAGCCGGTACATGAGAAGCACCACATGACCCAGCAGGAAATGGACGACGATATCGTCTAGAGGTCTTCGCGTTTATGTGGACAAAGAAAAAGGGCGGCTCCTTACGGACCGCCCTTTTTTGATGGGGTTGTTTGAGCCTAGGCCGCCGTGGTTTCGGCAGCCGCTTCGGCCTCCGGTTGATCCACATCTATTTTCTCCACCCGGGCCGAACAGTATTTGAGTTCGGGAATCTTGCCGAAGGGATCGAGTGCCGGATTGGTCAGCGCATTGGCCGCGGCTTCGTTGAAGCAGAAGGGAATGAAGATCATGCCGAGCCTGATCTGGCGGTCGGAACGGGCCTTCAGTTCGATGGCGCCGCGCCGCGTGGAGACCCGCACACGGTCGCCGGGCTTGAGTCCGAAGCGGCTCATATCGGCGGGCGAGAGATGGACCGTGGCCTCGGGTTCGAGGCTGTCGAGGACGCGGGCGCGCCGGGTCATGGAGCCGGTATGCCAGTGTTCGAGCAGCCTTCCTGTGGTCAGCACCAGGGGGAAGTGGTTGTCGGGGGTTTCGTCGGGCGGCATGATTTCGGTGGGCACCAGCTTGCCGAGACCGTTCTCGGTGGGGAAGCTGTCGCCGAAGATGATTTCCTGTCCGGGATCGTCCGCGCTCTCGCAGGGGTAGGTGACGGTGCCTTCGCGCTCCAGGCGTTCCCAGGTGATACCGGTGATCGACGGCATGCACTGGCGCAGTTCTTCGTAAACTTCGCGCGGGGACTCATAGTTCCAGTTCAGCCCCAGACGTTGCGCCATCTGCTGGATGATCCATAAATCCTGGCGCGCCTCGCCGGGTGGCTCGATGGCCTGGTGCCCCATCTGTACGCGGCGGTCGGTATTGGTGAAGGTGCCGTCCTTTTCGGGAAAGGCGGAAGCCGGCAGGATGACGTCGGCGAGGAAAGCGGTCTCGGTCATGAAGATGTCCTGAACCACCATATGCTCGAGCTCGCACAGGGATTCGCGGGCGTGCATGGCGTCGGGGTCCGACATGGCCGGGTTCTCGCCCATCACGTAGAGGCCCATGATTTCGCGCTCACGCATGGCGTTCATAATCTCCACCACCGTCAGGCCCGGATTGGGGTCGAGTGGGGTGTCCCAGAACTTCTCGAAGAACGCCTGTGTCTCGGGGTTCGTCACCGGCTGGTAGTCGGGATAGACCATGGGGATCAGCCCCACATCGGAGGCGCCCTGGACATTGTTCTGGCCGCGCAGGGGGTGGAGACCGGCGCCGGGCTTGCCGATGTTGCCGGTGATCAGGGCTAGCGAAATCAGACAGCGGGCATTATCGGTGCCGTGCACGTGCTGGGAAATGCCCATGCCCCAGAAGATCAAGGCGCTCTTGGCCTTGGCGAAGGTGCGGGCCACTTCGCGCAGGGTCTCGGGATCGATACCGCAGATGGCGGACATTTCCTCGGGCGTGAAATAGGCGGTGTATTTCTTCAGGTCTTCATAGCCTTCGGTATGGGCCTCGATATAGGCGGGGTCCACCAGGTCTTCCTTGATGATGGTGTGAATCATGGCGTTGAGAAGCGCCACATCGGTGCCGGGACGGAACTGGAGCATATTCTTGGCATGGCGGCTCAGCGCCTGTGTGCGGGGATCGGCGACCAT
>JADHSZ010000054.1 GCA_016776635.1 Alphaproteobacteria bacterium | reverse complement strand
CCTGCAGCGTCTTCTGGATACAGAACGAGCGGGGATCGGCCTTTTTGCCGGTGGTTCCGGCCTCGTTCTGTGCCCAGTTGCTGAAGCGGCAGGAGGAGAGACAACCCATGCAGTTGACTTGATCAACACGGATTTCCTGGGCCTTGTCCGGAGTCACGAAAATAAGGGTGGAATCTGGCGTGCGCATGGTCTCAACAAAACCCTGCGCCTTCCATTTCTCAGCCAGATCGCGATCGCTCGCCGTCAGGTAAACCGTGCGATTGCGCACTCCGATTCCATAAGGGGTATCGTGTTCGCCCACATCTTCCAGGGAATAGGCTACCTGGTGATGGGAACGCTCCTCCAATTCCTTCAGAAAATTATTGTGCACGGCGGAAGAATAAAAGCCCGTGGGGCTGAACTGATGAAGTGAAATGTCGCCTTCCTTGAGGGTAAGGAGCCTTTGTTTCCATACCTCCGAGATGGGGCTTTCCTTGGTCAATAGCGCCCGCGTGCCAAACTGGAAGGCGATGGGGCCGATTTCGGGATTATCGAGCCATTCTTCCCATTCGCGCAGGAACCACACTCCGCCGGCCATGATGATGGGGGTCTGCTCAAGGCCGCATTCATTCATCATGCCGCGCAGTTCCCGCACCCGGGCATAGGGGTCTTCGGGAGTTTCCGGGTCTTCGCTGTTAGAGAGACCGTTATGGCCGCCGGCGAGCCAGGGGTCTTCATAGACCACCGCGCCAAGCCATTCCTGGCATTTGTGGTAGGCCCGTTTCCACAGCGCCCGGAAGGCGCGGGCCGAGGAGATAATGGGATAGTAATGGACGCCGAAACGAGCGCTGATTTCGGAGAGCTTGTACGGCATACCGGCGCCACAGGTGACGCCGTGGATCAATCCCTTGGCGCTCTCGAGAACGCGAGTGAGGATTTCCTCCGACGCTCCCATTTCCCACAGGATGTTGATATTGATACGGCCCTCGCCACCCGCCGTTTCATGAGCCATGCGGGCCTGATAGAGGGCGCCCTTGACGGCGTAATCCACCAGCTCTCTCTGACGTTCGCGCCGGGTGGCGGCGTGATAGATTTGCCGGATCAGGGTGCCTTTTTCATCCACATAATCGGCATTGACCCCGGAGAAGGTGCCGACCCCGCCCGCCGCCGCCCAGGCCCCGCTACACTCGCCATTGGTTACGGCGACGCCTTTTCCACCCTCTATCAGGGGCAGAACCTCGCGCCCGGCGAGCATCAGGGGTTTAAGAGAAATCACGCGGCCTCATCCTTCACCTGCCAAACCCGCCTCACGGCACATAACACGGTACACGCAGGCCCCCCGCCTTGTTCCCGCGGGCGGGAAAGGCAAAAGGGGGCTCGTGGTGGCGCCGGTGGTCTGCATCTCTTCGATATATGCACAAAAGAGATAAAGACCAGCCTGGAATTAAAGTGCAAGCCTTTTCCCGGCGCCCGCCCCCTCATGGCCCTCTTAACTGGCGATTTCCTCGCCGGTTTCCTGGTTTACGGACTTCATGCTGAGCTTGACCTTGCCACGGTCATCCATGCCCAGCACCTTGACCTTCACCTCATCGCCCTCGTTCACCACATCGGTGACCTGACCCACCCGTTCGGGCTTGAGCTCACTGATATGGACGAGGCCGTCGCGGGGGCCAAGGAAGTTCACGAAGGCGCCGAAATCCACCACCTTCACCACCTTCCCGGTATAGATCACGCCTACCTCGGGTTCGGCAGTGATGGCCTTGATCATATCGACGGCCTTGTCGATGGAGGTGGCATCCACGGCCGCCACCTTGATGGTGCCGTCGTCATCAATATCCACCTTGGCGCCGGAGACCTCGCAGATTTCCCGGATCACCTTGCCGCCGGTGCCGATCACTTCGCGGATTTTCTCCTTGGCGACGGTCAGGGTAACTATACGCGGCGCATGGTCGCTCACGCCGTCCCTGGCGCCGGTCAGCGCTTTCTCCATCTCACCGAGGATATGGAGCCGGCCGCCATTGGCCTGGGCTAGGGCTTTTTCCATAATTTCCTTGGTGATGCTGGTGATCTTGATATCCATCTGCAGCGAGGTAATGCCTTGTGCGGTTCCCGCCACCTTGAAGTCCATGTCACCCAGATGGTCCTCGTCGCCGAGGATATCGGACAGCACGGCGTAGTCGTCGCCTTCCTTGATCAGTCCCATGGCGATGCCGGCCACCGGACGCGACAGGGTGACACCGGCATCCATCAGCGACAGCGAACCGCCACAGACCGTAGCCATGGAGCTTGAGCCGTTGGATTCGGTGATCTCGGAAACCACGCGGATGGTATAGGGAAATTCCTCGCTGTCCGGCATAAGGGGCCGCAGCGCGCGCCATGCCAGCTTTCCATGGCCCACTTCGCGGCGTCCGGTAAAACCGAAACGGCCCGCCTCGCCCACCGAATAGGGCGGGAAATTGTAGTGAAGCATGAAGGTGGCGCGGGATTCGCCTTCCAGCGCGTCGATGATCTGTTCATCACGGCCGGTGCCCAGCGTGGTCACCACCAGCGCCTGGGTCTCGCCACGCGTAAACAGGGCGCTGCCATGGGAGCGGGGCAGGACACCCACCTCGCAGGAGATAGGACGCACGGTGCTGGTGTCGCGGCCGTCGATGCGCTGACCGGTTTTCAGGATGTTGCCGCGGACAATATCCTTTTCCAGCCCCTTGAACAGGCCGGAGATGGTTCCGGAATCGTGACCTTCCTCCGCAAGGGTCGCGACCGTCGCCGACTTGACCGCGGCGATTCTTTCCTGGCGCGACTGTTTAACGGTTTCGCCGTAGGCATCCCGCAGATCTGCTTCGGCCACGGCGGCAAGGCGTTCCTTCTGCGCGTCAAGTCCTTCGGCCGGGGGCGGAAGCTCCCGCGGCGGCTTGGCGCAGGCTTCGGCCATGGAGATAATCATGTCAATCACGGGCTGCATCTGTTCGTGGCCGAAGGTGACGGCGCCGAGCATGATGTCCTCGGACAGTTCCCGGGCCTGGGATTCCACCATCAGCACACCCTCTTGGGTGCCTGCAACCACCAGATCGAGTTCCGATTCGGCTATGTCGTCAACCAGGGGGTTGAGCAGATAATTGCCATCCTTGTAACCGACGCGGGCGCCGGCGATGGGGCCCATGAAGGGCAGCCCGGAAACGCACAGCGCGGCGGAGGTGCCGACCATGGCAACGATATCGGGATCGTTCTCCATGTCGTGGCTGAGAACCGTGCAGATAACCTGGGTTTCACAATTGTAATCGGGGTGAAACAGGGGCCGGATGGGCCTGTCGATAAGGCGCGACGTCAGCGTTTCCTTTTCGGCGGGACGGCCTTCGCGCTTAAAAAATCCGCCCGGAATCTTGCCTGCCGCATAGGCTTTTTCCACATAGTGGACGGCAAGGGGGAAAAAATCGATGCCCTCGCGGGGCTTGGTTTCACCCACCACCGTGCACAGCACGGAAGTTTCACCATAAGTGGCCAGCACGGCCCCATCGGCCTGCCTGGCGATACGGCCAGTTTCGAGGGTCAGCTTGCGGCCGCCCCAATCCATTTCTTTCTTCGTTACATCAAACATACTTTCTTTTCCTTCTACCTACAGTTTTTTTGTTTCCAACCAACCAACGCCCCTAGACCACATCCGGTTTCGGGATTTTTCGTTTCTGGTTTTCCTAATCCGACTTCATCCATGCAGCCATCAACGGATGGCCGGAACAAATCCGAGGGGAAAACATCCCCAGGGACCGCTCCTTACATTCACACTCACGCCTAGCGGCGCAAATCCAATCGTTTGATTAAAGTCAGGTAACGCTCCTGGCTCTTGCGTTTGAGATAATCCAGAAGCCTGCGGCGTTTGCCGACCATAATCAGCAATCCTCGCCGCGAGTGGTGATCTTTCTTATGTTGAGTAAGGTGCTCGGTGAGATTCTTGATGCGCTCGGAGAGGATGGACACCTGGACTTCCGGAGAGCCGGTATCGCCCTTTTCCGTGGCGAACTCACCAATGAGCTCCTGCTTGCGTTCGGCAGCAATCGACATCGTTCTGTTTCCTTGTCGTTCACGTTAAAAATTAAAAACCCGGAAAGGACGAATCCGCCCTTCCTCGCATCGGACCAGAGCCACCAGCCTGTCGCCACACAGGGCACAAGCCTCCGTATGACCCCCACCCAGTTTTTCGAGTAAATCCGGGGAAAGATCCTCACAGAGGATCGACGGGCTTTCCGGGCCGCATGACGCGGACCGGACCTTGACTTTGAACAGGGGTACGGCCTGGCCATTTTTGAGACATCGTGCCTGATCCTCGGTCAGGGCCAGTGCCGGGATGTCGTCCAGCACGGTCAAAACCGGGAGCAGATGCCCCGAAAACGCGCCAATATGCCCTAGGAGTTCCGGGGAATCCAGCGAAATCGCGTCGCTTTCGCAAAAGGGTCCGACCCGGGTCCTGCGCAGGACCGAAACATGTCCCAGCGTACCCAGATGCTGTGCCAAATCCCGCGCCAGACTGCGTATGTAGGTGCCTTTGCCGCAAAACACCCTGAATGTTGCATGATCGCAATCAGGAATCTCCAAAAGCTCGAAATTTTCCACATGAACACGGCGCGGAGACAACGCCACCTCCTGGTCCGAGCGCGCCAGATCATAGGCGCGGCGACCATCGACCTTGATCGCGGAAAAGGCTGGAGGGATTTGTTCTATTTCGCCAACAAACTCCTTAAGCCCCTCTATAATATCACTTTTCTCGGGGCGAACCGGGCTTGTTCCAATTACCTTGCCTTCGGCGTCATCGCTATCCCGGGCCTCGCCCCAAACCATGGTGAAACAATATTCCTTGAACCCATCCATCACGTAAGAGACGGTTTTGGTGGCCTCGCCCAAGGCGATGGGAAGAATGCCCGTGGCCAAGGGATCGAGGGTTCCGGCATGGCCCACCTTAGCCGCCCCCGTGAGCTTCTTGACCTGGGCCACCACCCGGCTCGATGTCACGCCCTGGGCCTTGTCCACCACCAGCCAGCCGTGAATGGGCTTTCCCTTATGCTTCGCCATTTTCACTCTCGGGGCCATTTTCACTCTCGGGGCCATTTTCACTCTCGGGGCCATCGTTACCCCCGGATTTCCCGGCCGTGCGCCGCAACAGATCATCAAGATGATCGGCGTCATCGAAAGTGGTGTCGAACTTGAAAAGGAGCTTCGGTGTAAAACGCAGGCGCAGCTTTTCGGCAAGCTGGTGCCGAAAATAGGGCGCTGCCCGGCCCAGCGCGGTAATCAGCGTCTCCGTCCCGCCGCCGCCCAGCCTTGTGACGAAAGCCGTGGCATTCTTTAGATCGGGGCTGAGGCGGACCTCCGTCACAGTGACGCGGGTGTCCCGCAGATCGGGATCGTGCATATCGCCGCGCTCGAATATATCGGCAAGGGCATGGCGGATTTCCTCCCCCACGCGAAGCTGGCGTGAGCCGGGCTCCCGGCTGTGTTTTCGGGTCATGGCGTTTTACCTTGCGGCGGGCCGGTCTCGATTAAGACGGCCCATAGGACACCCCAGAAACAAGACGCGCCATCAGATGGCGCGCGCGATCTCCTCGGTCTCGAAGCATTCAATCACGTCGCCGACCTGGATATCCTGGTAATTGGCCAGCGCAAGGCCGCATTCGGTGCCTTCCTTGACCTCCTTGACCTCGTCCTTGAAGCGCTGGAGGCTGGACAGGTCGCCTTCGTGAATGACCACATGGTCGCGAAGAAGACGCACTTTGGCGCCGCGCTTGGCCATGCCTTCGATCACCATACAGCCCGCCACCTTGCCCACCTTGCTGATGGAGAAAACTTCTCGGATTTCGATATTGCCGAGGAAGTTTTCCTTCAATGTGGGCGAGAGCATGCCACTCATCATCGCTTTGATGTCGTCAATTACATTATAGATGATTGAATAATAACGGATATCCACGTGATCGCGCCGGGCAAGATCGCGGGCCTGGGGATTGGCCCGGACGTTGAATCCGATGATCAGGGCATTGGACGCATGGGCAAGGGTCACATCCGATTCATTAATCCCGGCAACACCGGAATGAAGCACGCGGACTTTGACTTCATCGGTGGCAAGTTTGTTCAAATTGGCGGCGATTGCCTCCACCGAGCCCTGGACATCGCCCTTTATAATGACAGGCACTTCCTGGACCTCGCCCTCGGCGCGCTCTGCAAGCATTTCTTCGATGGAACCGCGAGAATCGTCGGCGGCACTAACGAGACGGGTCTGGCGGGTGCGGTATTCCACCACCTCGCGGGCGCGGGCCTCGCTTTCCACAACCGCGAAGTGGTCACCAGCCATCGGCGCCCCGGACAGACCCAACACTTCCACCGGAGCCGCCGGCCCGGCGTTTTTGATGCGCTTGCCCTTGTCATCAACCAGCGCCCGTACCTTGCCCCATTCCGCTCCGGCGACAAAAATATCACCCACATGAAGCGTGCCACGCTCAACCAGAACCGTGGCCACCGGGCCGCGTCCTTTTTCGACCCGGGCCTCGACGACGGCGCCTTCGGCGGTGCGGTCGGGATTGGCCTTAAGCTCGAGAAGCTCCGCTTGCAACAGGATGGTCTCTTCAAGCTTGTCGAGATTAGTCTTTTCCTTGGCCGAGACCTCTATGGCGAGAACTTCACCGCCCATTTCCTCCACCACCACGCCGTGCTGGAGAAGTTCGGTGCGTACGCGATTGGGGTCGGCGCCGGGAGCGTCGATTTTGTTGATGGCGATAATGACGGGCACTTCGGCGGCGGTGGCGTGATTGATGGCCTCAAGGGTCTGATCCATGATGCCGTCATCGGCAGCCACCACCAGAATGACGATATCGGTAACATTGGCCCCGCGGGCACGCATATCGGTAAAGGCTTCGTGGCCTGGCGTATCGAGGAAGGTGATCTGTGCCCCCGATTTCAACGCCACCTGATAGGCGCCTATATGCTGGGTGATACCGCCCGTCTCACCGGCGGCAATATCGGTCTCCCGCAGGGCGTCGAGAAGCGATGTCTTGCCATGATCCACATGGCCCATCACCGTGACCACAGGCGGGCGAGGCTGAAGGTTTTCCTCGGTGTCTTCTTCCCCCTTGATGCCGATTTCCACGTCAGCGTCACTGACGCGCCTGACCTTGTGGCCGAATTCGGCAACCACAAGCTCCGCCGTATCGCCGTCAATGGGCTCGTTGATGGTGGCCATGACATCCATTTTCATCAGGACCTTGATCACGTCATTAGCGCGCTCGGCCATACGGTTGGCGAGGTCGGAGACAATAATGTGATCCGGCACAACCACTTCACGAATGAATTTCTGGGTTGGATCGGCGCTGGCGCTTTTGGCCCGCTGTTTTTCCTTTTCCTTTTCACGGGCACGGCGCACGGCAGCCAGGGAACGGACCCGCTGTCCGCCATCGTCCTCAAGAGCCTGACTGATGGTCAGCTTGCCTTCACGCCGCCGCGACTGGGAACGGCGTCCCGTCTTGCGGGGAGCCTCCTGGTCCCGCTTGGCGCGGTCTTGGGGCTTTTCCTTGTGTTTTCCCTTGTGGTCCGCCACCGCTTCGGACGGGGGAGCCTCCGGAATAATCTCTTCGGGGGACGGCGAAGCTTTTTCTTCCTCACGGGGAGTTTCGGGTCCGGGCGCGGATTCGGGGGATGCCTCCGGCTGCGCCTCTTCTCCGGACTGAGCCTCCGCGGCCTCCCCCTCTTCCTGCGAGGGTTCGGATTCCTCGCTGGTCTTGGGGGCAAAGACCTCCTCGGCCTGCCTCACCACATCTTCCTGCATGGCATCCTGCAATGCGCGGGAACGGGTGGCCTTTTCCTCTTCGGTGAGACGGCCAAGTCCGGTGGCGCCACGTAGACGTCCGTTGGTGGTGGTGCCGGCCTCCTGAGGCGCTTCCTGTTCCTGCCGAACCTCGGACATGGTCCCGCCCTGATCCTCGGCATAAACACGCTTTCGTTTGACCTCCACGGTCACCGCGCGCGATCGCCCATGGGAGAAGCTCTGCCTCACCTGGCCGGTTTCCACCGTCTTTTTCAGCTCCAGGGTTCCCGGACGAGAAAGACGCGAGGGTTTCTCTTTTTTATCGTCGTTGCTCTCAGTCATAATTCCGGTTCGATACTTCCTTATTCCCTATCTTCAAGACGGGTAAGGGGCGCGAAAGCCGCCCAGCCGTGATGTTTCAACAGCCAGATTTTCGGCCAATGCTCCGTTTTTACGGTGGCCGGCCAAGACATGGACTGCCCGTTCACGCCCAAAGATAGCACCCAGCTCCGCGCCGGTGAAAAGTTCCACATGTGGCGCTTGCGGCGCCATGGCGCGCAATCGCTCGCAACCGCTTTTGGACCCGTCAGACGCGGCGAACAGAACCCAAAAACCTTTTTCCTGTCCCGCCGCTTGGGAGGCGAGGGCGGCATGCACCTTGTCATAGCCGGCCACAGCCAAGCGCGCGCGCCTGGAAATTCCAAGAAGATCGAGACAGCGATGCGCCAACAGGGCTTCCACACGATCCGACAAATCATCACTTAAGGTGACCCGCCGCCGCGCCGCCTTGGAAAACAATTCCTCGGCGCATGCTTTGTCCACTATATCCCGGCGCGCGGTCAACCACAAACCCCGGCCCGGAAGATTGCCCTTTATGTCCGGGGTAACAACGTCATCAGGGGCAACGACGAAACGCACCATACGGGACTTAGGCAAAGCCTCGCCGGTTACGATACAACGACGTAGCGATGCGCCTTCCGCCGGGCGGGACTCCCGGACGGACACGTCATTACCGGCCTCGACTCCGGTTTCAGCCATGGCGTTAGTCGGCATCTTTCTTTCCGGCATCTTCGGTGGTTTCTGTCTTTTCTGCAGTAGTTTCTTCAGCCTCTGTGACAGCGCTCTCGTCTGCATCCCCCTCGGCGTCGCCTTCCTGCGCCGCCTCTTCCTCGGGTTCGGGCTCGTCATCGAACCAGTGGGCGCGGGCGCCCATGATGGTCTCGTTGGCCTGCTCTTCGTTGAGTTTGGTGACTCCGAGAATCTCGCGCAGCTCATCACTGGCAAGATCACCAAGATCGTCCAGAGACTTCACTCCGGCTTCTCCCAGCGTCACCAGATACTCCAGCGTCATGTGAGGCATTTCCAACAGTTCGTCGGAAACGCCAAACTCATTCCGCTTTTTGTTTAACTTCTCGTCTCTTTCTTTCAGGTAATTGCGGGCGCGTTCGCGCAGTTCTTCGGCAATGGATTCGTCGAATCCCTCGATCTCAAACAGATTCGACTCCGGCACGAAGGCCACTTCTTCCACCGTTGAGAACCCTTCCGTCACCAGCAAGTGGGCGATCACGTCATCCACATCCAGCGTCTCCATGAACATCTGTGAAAGGGTATGGAATTCTTCCTGACGACGTTCGGATTCCTCCGCCTCGGTCAGAATATCGATGTCCCAGCCGGTCAGTATGGATGCCAGCCGCACGTTCTGGCCACGCCGTCCGATAGCCAGGCTGAGTTGGTCGTCGGGCACCACCATTTCTATACGATGGGTGTCCTCATCAATGACCACCTTGATCACCTCGGCCGGGGCCAGGGCATTGACCACGAAGGTCGCCGTATCGGGTGACCAAGGAATGATGTCGATCTTTTCGCCCTGTAATTCACTGACCACCGCCTGGACGCGGCTTCCGCGCATACCTACACAGGCGCCTACGGGATCAATACTGGAATCATTTGAATGGACGGATATCTTGGCGCGGCTTCCGGGATCGCGGGCCACCGACTTGATCTCGATGATCCCGTCATAGATTTCAGGAACTTCCTGGGCGAACAATTTGGCCATGAACTGGGGATGCGCACGCGAAAGGAAAATCTGCGGGCCACGCGTTTCCTCGCGCACGTCATAGATATAGGCCCGGACCCGGTCGGTCCTGCGGAAGGTTTCCCGGCCCAGCAATTCCTCGCGGCGGATGATCGCCTCGCCACGGCCGAGATCGACGATCACGTTGCCGAATTCCACCCGCTTCACCACGCCGTTGACGATCTCGCCCACACGGTCCTTGTATTCCTTGTACTGGCGGGCGCGTTCGGCTTCCCGCACCCTTTGTACGATTACCTGTTTGGCGGTCTGGGCGGCGATGCGGCCAAAGTCCATGGGTGGCAGGGGGTCCACCAGAAATTCGCCCAGCTGGGCATCGGATTTGGTCTGTTGCGCGGCTTCAAGGGTCAACTGGGTGGCTTCGTTTTCCACCTCCTCGACCACTTCTATATAACGCGCGAGCTGAATTTCGCCGGTTTCGCGGTTGACTTCAGCACGGATATCAAACTCGTGTCCGTATTTCGAGCGCCCGGCTTTCTGGATTGCCATTTCCATGGCTTCGAGAACTTCCTCACGTTCGATGCCTTTTTCACGTGCTACCGCGTCGGCGACCTGAATCAGATCGGCCAGTCCGGTGTCCGTTGCCGTCGTTTCCATATTTTCTGACATTTTCTTGTTCTCTTAAACTATTTGCCTGACTATTTCCCGGGGGCCACCAGCAATTCATCGTTCATGACAAGTTTGGCGCTGCGGATACCCGGAAGGGGGACTTGCCATTCCCCGTCATCCAGCGCGATCCGTACCATGTCGCCGGAAAGCCCCATAAGGCGCCCCCGGAAATGCCGTCTTCCCTCAATTAACTCATGGGTTTCGATTTTTGCCTCGAATCCCACAAACCGTTCGAAATCCTTTTGCCGCACAAGGGGACGGTCCAGCCCCGGTGAAGATACTTCCAGGTTATAGGCGCCTTTGACGGGGTCTTCCACGTCGAGCACGGCGGATATATTGCGGCTGATGGCGGCACAATCCTCCACCGTCATACCCTGTTCGTCCTGACGCTCGGCCATAATCTGAAGCACCCGGCCGCCACCTTGGCCCTGCAGACGAACACAAACCATCTCGTAGCCCATGGCTTCCATCGTCGGAGTTATCAGGCCTTCAATCCGGCCCTCAAGAGTGTCGGTGTCTTTCTGTCCCATGGGACATGTCCAAAAACTGTAGGGCCAAAAATAAAAGAGTGGGCCATCGGCCCACTGCAAAAGCCCGGTCGGGCTAAACAGAATGTTCCGGGAATGTAGCTTATTTTGCCGCGTCTGCAAGCATTTTTAAGATAAAGCGTCCTTGCCGTGGTCGCGGCGTTGTTTCCCGGATTTCTCCGCGACTCAACGGGGCCGGCGGCGGAACCGCAGATAAGCGCAGGAACGGCCCGCCTGCAAGGCCTTGGCCTCGTAGCGGGTGGCCGGCCAGTCCGGGGTTCGCTGGCGCCAGTGGGCGGGGCGCTCGGCCAGCCATTGGAAGGCCTCGTGGCGGCGAAGGTGTTCAAGCATCGAACGGATATATTCCGGATCGTCCGAGGCCAGACGCAGCTCCGCATTATCCTTCATGGTGTGGGCAAGGGCATCAACGGTGCGGGGTGAAATCAGGCGTCTCTTGGCGTGCCGCTTCTTCGGCCAGGGATCGGGAAAAAGGATGAAAACCCTCCCCAGACATGCCTCCACCAAACAATCCATGAGACTCCGTGCGTCATCGGAAAAAACACGGATATTGGTCAGGCCTTCCTTTTTGATTTTCGCCAGAAGACTCGCCATCCCGTTGATGAAGGGTTCACAGCCGATGAAACCGGTTTCCGGATGACTCCCGGCCTGTGCCGCCAGATGCTCGCCGCCGCCAAAGCCGATTTCCAGCCACGTCTCCGCGGGCGGATCGGGGAACAGCGTCGCGGGATCGAACACCCCCTGGTCGGGAAGGGTAATGGAGAGTTGCGGCAGGAGGGTCTCGATCAGATCCCTGCGGCCCGGGCGCAAGGGACGTCCATGCCTGCGGCCATAAAAAGTACGGGCCTGCGCCGGAGAAGCGTCACATGGATGTTGTTCGTTGCGGGTCATGGGTTCCGGCGACCCCCCCGATATGGTTACGGTGTGGTTACGGAGATGAACGTTCTAACGCGGGCTCTAACCGAGGGCGGAGGACAAACCATCCGCGAGATCGGTGCGTTCCCACGAAAAACCCCCGTCTTCTTCCGGCGCTCGCCCGAAATGGCCATAGGCGGCGGTGCGGGCATAAATCGGCCGGGACAGGCTGAGATGCTCGCGGATGCCGCGCGGCGAAAGGTCCACCATCTCCTGAAGGATGTCGGACAACCGGGCCTCGTCCACCTTGCCGGTGCCGTGGGTATCCACATAGACCGAGATCGGGCGCGAGACGCCGATGGCATAAGCGAGCTGGATGGTACAACGATCGGCGAGTTCCGCGGCGACCACGTTCTTGGCCAGATAGCGCGCCGCATAGGCCGCCGAACGGTCCACCTTGGTCGGGTCCTTGCCCGAGAAAGCGCCTCCACCATGAGGCGCGGCGCCACCATAGGTATCGACAATGATCTTGCGCCCGGTCAGGCCGGAATCGCCGACCGGACCGCCAATAACAAAACGCCCGGTGGGATTAACGAAGAAGTGTTCCTCGTCGCACATCCACCCCTCGGGCAGAACATTGATCACATGGGGACGGACGATCTCGCGCACCTGGTCCTGGTCGAGGGTTTCGGCGTGCTGGGTGGATACCACCACCGCCGTGGCGCGGACAGGTTTACCGTTCTCATATTGCAGGCTGACCTGACTCTTGGAATCAGGGCCGATCCCGGGGGCCGCGCCCGAATGGCGGGCCTCGGCCAGGGATTTCAGAATCTGATGAGAGTAATGGATAGGGGCGGGCATCAGGACATCGGTTTCGCGGCAGGCATAGCCGAACATCATGCCTTGGTCGCCGGCGCCTTCATCCTTGTTGCCGGCGGCATCGACCCCCTGGGCGATATCGGCGGACTGGGCATGGATATGATTTTCCACCTTTGCGGTCTTCCAGTGAAAACCTTCTTGTTCGTATCCGATTTCCTTGACCGCAGTGCGGGCCACTTCCTCAATGAATTCCCGGGTCACGGTGTCGGGTCCGCGCACTTCACCGGCAAGCACCACAAGATCGGTGGTGACCAGGGTTTCACAGGCTACGCGGGAAAGAGGGTCGGCCCCCAGATAGGCATCAAGAACGGCGTCGGAGACCCGGTCACAGACCTTGTCGGGATGCCCCTCGGAGACGGATTCGCTTGTGAATACATATTCGGAATGGGTCAAATTTACCCCCATAATTTGCTAATAATTTGACGGAGACCGCCGTTTCGAATTTTCCGGCACGCTCTTTTTGCAGCCTTTTCCAACACCGTCAAGGTGTTTCGGATATGTGGGGCCCGCACGGGAAAGGGCAAGTCATATCCCTGAGAAAACAGCCAAACGAAGATGGGACGGACCAAGAAAAGTCCGGAACGGGCTCTGGTATTCGGATATAGGGCCTAGCCGGCCGCGCCCAGACTCTTGGTCAACTCGAACAGTTTGCGGCGCACCTGAGGATTGGTGATTTTATAATAGGCGCGCACCAGTTCCAGAGTTTCCCGCTTGGCCAGAGGATCGGCGTCAAAGGAAGGCGCGCCGCCTTCGGAAAGTCCGGGCTGGCCACCATGAGACGCGTCCGCAGGCGGCATGTCGTCGAAGAAGAAAGAAACCGGCACATCGAGAATCCGGCTTAAATCATAAAGACGGCTGGCGCCTATGCGATTGGCGCCGCGCTCATATTTCTGGACTTGCTGGAAGGTAAGGCCCAACGCCGTACCGAGTTTTTCCTGACTCATCCCGAGAAGCGTCCGGCGTAACCGGACCCGGCTTCCCACGTAAACATCCGTTGGATTCGGCCTGCCGGAACCGCGGCCGAATTTAGGTTTTATCTTTTCCATAACCCCTCTTTGCTCACCTACTTGGTAAAACAGCAAACATCCGGATTTCACGCTTTGGAAAGTGAGAAAACGCCAGTGGCGATACGCGACTTCCAGACAACCCCATGGGCTTTCGGAGTGCCATAGTATGTCGCTAAACGTTAAGCAAGCATTTAGATGCCGCTTTTCTTTCTATGGTTTCTCCCGCTGACTTTTTCAACTTGTAGGGATCAGGCCTTTTTACGGCTGCGCCACGATACTGCGGCGCCCAGAAAAAACAGCGCCAACAGGATGGCATCGCCAAACCGGCCATAGATCGTGTCCCCGGAAAGGGCTTGCGGCAGCGGACTGTCGATGACCCCCGCGCGGCCCAGCCCCAAGGAGGCGATGACCCGGCCATAGGGGTCCACAACGGCGGAAATGCCCGTATTTGCCGCCCTGACGAGGGGCAGGCCCTCTTCCACGGCGCGCAGCCGGGCACTGGCAAAATGCTGGTAAGGGCCCGAGGACAGCCCAAACCAGCCATCATTGGTAACGTTCAAAATCCATTGCGGCGGATCTTCGGCATCGATCACATTTCCCGGAAAGATCACCTCGTAACAGATCAGGGGGCTGAAGGGAGGGAGGCCCGGAAGACGTAGCGTGCGCGGTCCGGGACCGGCGGAAAAATCGAGTCCACCGTGGGTAATCTTGTCCAGCGGCAGAACCGAGCGCATAGGTACGTATTCACCAAAAGGAACTAGATGGAACTTGTCATAATTACCCAAAACCACCCCCCGATCATCGAGGGCGGTGATGGAATTCCATACCTGCCGGGGTCGGACATCCGGGCGCGTGGCCCGGGGCGTGCCGGTAATGATCCCCCCTCCCGGCGGGGTCACGGCGGCGATGCGGGAGCGCGCGGCGGCATCAAAATCAAGAAAGAAGGGCGCCGCTGTTTCCGGCCAGATCACATAAGTGGCGGATGTGCCAAAGACGGCATCAGTGGCAGCCGCGCCTGAAGTCAAAGAAAGATGTTTTTGCAGATGGGCCTCACGCAGTTCCGGACGCCATTTGTGGTTCTGGGCGATATTCGGCTGCACCAGCCGCAAGGCCACATCCGGAACCATCTCCACCCGCGCACTCCCCAGACGCAGGGCGCCGCCTGCCCAGACCGCCTCCAGTGCCGCCGCGGCAACAAGAACCGGCGCCAGACGCAGCCAATCCAGTTTTGGCCCCGAGGGGGGTTTTTTATCAGAGGAAATTTTTTCATCTGAGGGGAGGGGACCATCAGCGAGAAGGGCCGGGCTGGCCGCGCAGATTACGGTAAGAAGGCTTAAGCCCCAGACCCCGGTTACCGCCGCCATCTGAATCATGGTGTCGGAAACCGCCCATGCCGTCCCCATGAGGTTCCAGGGAAAACCGGTGAGCACATGGCCCCGCAGCCATTCCCCCGCCGTCCAGGCCAGCGCCAGCATGACCACCCGGCCGACGCCCCTGGCCCGGCTTGCAAACACCCCCCAGGTGGCAAAGCCGGTGAAGACGGCCAGCACCGCGCTCAGGCCCAGCACAGCGAAGGGTACCATCCAGCCATAGCGTTCGGCATCGGTGAGCAGCGCCAGCGCGACCCAATAGACACCGGCCACGAAATGGCCCAGTCCGAACCACCAGCCCAGGGCAAATGCCGTGCGCGGCCGCTCCGCGCCATCCAGCAGCCACACCAGGCCCGGGAAAGAGAGAAGAAGAACCGGGATGACATAGAGCGGCGGCAGGGCCGCGGCGGCAAGCGCACCCAAAACAGCCGCCATGGACCAGCGCCGCCATCCGCGCAGGGCGGCCATGCGAAAGGCACAGCGAGAGAAAACTCCCATCATAACAGAATCCATGGGTTCATTTAGTGCTGGCGGGATTATTGGTGGCGGTTGGATCCGGGTCCGGGGCGGAAGCCGTTCCGGGAGTCGTCCCGTCGGCCTGTTGCGGCGCCTCAGAAACGCGAATCCGCAAAAACCTGATGCGCCGGGGGTCGGCATCGAGAATTTCGAATTCATGGCCACCGCCATGACGGATGACCTCGCCACGTCCCGGCACCCGTCCGGCAAGGGAAAAGACAAGCCCGCCCAGGGTATCGATGTCTTCTTCCCGTTCCTCGGTGCTGAGGATGGGGCCGGCCTGTTCCTCGAATTCGGAAATGGCGATGCGGGCGTCGGCATCGTAACACCCGGCGGCACGGCGAATCAGAATCGGCGTCTTTTGGGAATCGTGCTCGTCCTCAATTTCACCGACAATTTCCTCCACCAGATCCTCGATGGTGACGATACCATCCACGCCGCCATATTCATCCACCACCATGGCCATGTGCACATGGCTCAGGCGCATCTCCAGCAACAGATCAAGCACCCGCATGGAAGGGGCGGCGAACAGGATTTTGCGCATGATTTTTTCGAGGCTGAACCCGTTCCCGGATTTTCCACGCCAAGCCAGAACGTCCTTGATATGGACCATTCCGCATACATCATCCAGGGCCTCGCGATAGACCGGCATGCGGGAATGGCCTTCGGCGCTCATCAGACTCACCAGATCGGAAAACGCCATTCCCATCTCCACCGCCACGATATCGGCGCGCGGCACCATCACGTCATAAACGGTGACGTCATGAAGTTTCAGGACATTGCCGATCAGGGTTCGGGCGTCGTCGTCGATTTCCGTCGCTTCGGAATCCTGTTCGTCGATAATTTCCTCAAGGGTCTCCCGCAGATGACTTTCATTCTCCCTCGGCCTGAAAACGCCCCGCAGACGCGCCCACACCCTGCCCAGGGGCGTGGCGCCGGAACCTTCCGCGGAAGCTCCGTTCCCGTTTGGCCGGCGGCGGGAGGACGACTCGCTCATGATTCCCCACAGGACTGTGGCGGGATGGTGTCGGCGATCCCCTCACCATAGGGATTGTCATGCCCGAGCCCGGCGAGGATGGAAATTTCCAGGCCCTCCATATGTTCCGCCTGGGACCGATCCTCGTGATCGAATCCCAGAAGATGCAGAATGCCGTGCACCACCATATGGGTCAGATGCGCCTCAAGGGATTTTTCCTGAACTCTCGCTTCGCCTCTCACCGTCTCGAAGGCGATCACCACGTCCCCCAGGGCCACGGGTCCAGAAGTCCCGGCTGGAGAAGCTGGCTCATCATCCCCGGAGGTAAATGCCCCGGAGGCAAAAGAAAGAACGTTGGTGGCCTTGTCCTGGTTTCGGTACTCCCGGTTCAATTTACGTATCAAGGCATCATCGGCCAGCATCAGGGACACCTCCACGTCCCGCCCCCCAAGGTCATGCCCAGAACCCTCCAGCGCGGCCAGCGCCACACGGCGGCAAAGGTCTTCCGCCCCGGATATGTCCTGCCGCCACCCCTCACAGGAAACGGCCACATCAATCTCGGGATTTGCCGTCTTTTCCCGGGCCGCAGGAGGGCGCTCCGGATCGGATACGGGGAGCGCGCTCATGACTTTTTACCTTTGCCCTTTCTCTTGGGCGATGGAGGCGATGAAGGCCGGTTCGAAGAAGGCGTTTTCATATATTCCCGCCCGGCCTCGGTCTTTTTCTCGAACATGTCATAGGCGCGAACGATCTGTGTCACCAGAGGATGGCGCATCACGTCGCCGTCATCGAAATGGACGATGGAGATTCCTTCCTCCCCGGCGAGAATTTCCGTGGCGTCACGCAGACCGGAGCGAATGCCATGGGGAAGGTCCACCTGGCTGAGATCCCCGGTGACCACCATGCTGGCATTTTCGCCAAGCCGGGTGAGAAACATCTTCATCTGCACCGAGGTGGTGTTCTGGGCTTCGTCGAGAATGACAAAGGCGTTGGAAAGGGTGCGGCCGCGCATAAAGGCCAGGGGCGCCACTTCGATAGCGCCGTCGGCCATGCACTTGGCCACCTGATTCCCCGGCATCATATCGTGGAGGGCGTCGTAAAGGGGTCGCAGATAGGGGTCCACCTTCTCGCGCAGATCGCCGGGAAGGAACCCCAGCTGTTCTCCGGCTTCTACCGCGGGCCGTGACAGCACCACACGGTCGATTTCGCCCTTCATGAGACGGGAAACGGCGGCGGCCACCGCAAGATAAGTCTTTCCCGTACCCGCCGGGCCAAGGGCAAAGACCAGCCCGCCATCGCGCAAGGCCCGCAGATAATCGGCCTGGTTCTTCGAACGCGGGGAAATGTGGCGCTTGCGCGTGCGGATCACGAGGTCTTCATCCACGCCGCCCTTGGCGGACCCGCCCGAAGCGCCCAGGCGCAGAACGGCCTCCACCTCCTGGATGTCCACCGGCAGGCCGCGGGTCAGCCTGTCATAGAGGGCTTGCAGGCCGGAACGGGCGCTGGCAACGGCATCGGCTGAACCGCTGAGGGAGAGAAAGTTTCCGCGCGGAACGATGGAAACGCCAAGGGCCTTTTCCATATGGGCAAGATGCTTGTCATGCTCGCCGCATAACAGAGGGACAAGGGAGTTATCGTCGAATTTCAGACGGGCCACTTTGTTGTCTCTGGAATTTGTTTCTTCGGAATCATTGTTCCCCGCGCTCGTTACATTTCCCGCGCCGGTTATATTCCCTGCGCCCAATTCTGCACCGTTTTCCTGCCGTGACAACGGCGTGGCGGTTTCTCCATCCGTTGCCGAATTTCTCGCCGGATCGATTTTTTTTAATGATCCTTCCGGTCTCAAGCCCACACCCTTCGTTCTTGCGCCTGTTCCTGCGCGGCCCCGCTTTCTTCTCCGTCCTCCAGCCGCCCCCCCAGACTGTTGATGCCCGCCTCGTCGATAAAAACAGACGCCATGCTTCCCATCAGGGAATTATCGGCGGCCACGTGAACGGCCTGCATATGGGGGCTGCGCCCGGCGAGCTGGCCGGGTTTACGGCCCGGCCGGTCCAGCAACACCGGTAACGTGCGGCCAAGCGACCCGCGGTTAAAGGCTTCCTGTTGTTTGTCGAGAAGGGCCTGAAGCTCCTCCAGACGCGCGCGCGCGACGGTTTCCTCTACCTGGTCTTCGAGAAGGGCGGCGGGGGTGCCCGGCCTGGCGCTGAACTTGAAGGAATAGGCCTGGGCAAAGCCCATATCACGCACCAGACGCAGGGTATCTTCAAAATCGGCATTGGATTCACCGGGAAATCCAACGATAAAATCGGAGGCCAGCGCCATGTCCGGCCGCGCCTCGCGCAAACGCTCGGCAATGCGCCTGTATTCCTCGGCGCGGTAACGCCGGTTCATAGCCATCAAAATACGGTCGGAGCCGGACTGCACCGGAAGATGCAGGAAAGGCATCAGGCACTCCACCTCGCCATGGGCGGAAAGCAGGGACTCATCTATGTCACAGGGGTGGGAGGTGGTATAGCGCAGCCGCGCCAGACCGTCGATCTCCGCCAAAGCGCGAATCAGGTCTCCCAGCCCCCGCTCGCGTCCGCCCGCCGTTTCACCGTGATAGGCGTTGACGTTCTGGCCAAGCAGAGTGATCTCGCATGCACCGTCGGCCACCAGCGCCTTGGCCTCGGCGGTGACGTCCTCCACGGGACGGGAATATTCGC
>JADHSZ010000053.1 GCA_016776635.1 Alphaproteobacteria bacterium | reverse complement strand
AGGGTAGCATTAAGTTCCTTCATCAGGGCTTCGGTCATGGCGAACCAGACACGCTCCCTTTCATCCAGGGTACTATCCTCGGCCACCGTCTGGGTGCGCACCGCATGGGCAACAACCGAGCCCGTGGAACGGCCGTCGCCGCTGTGGACCCGTATTTTCACCTGTACCCTCATGTCATAGCGCTCGCTTTGCTCGTCGGTGAAATAGCCCTCCACACCTTTTTTTTGTTTCTCCAAGGGCACCTCCACGGTGCTGGCGTCCTCGACGATGAAGGTCACGGTTCCACCCTGATCGCCACCGGCCTGGATGCGGTCCCGGCCCCAGTTCATGGCCGCGGCCTGGACCGTGAAGGGCAGCAGATGTTCCACATGGGGCGCCCGTAGAGGCGCGGCAAACCGCGACACCACCTCCACCTTGCCAACGTTGAACACGTAGGGGTCGAGATGCGCCCAGGTCAGTTCCGGAAACTTCTGTGCCGGTGGCGGCGTCTGACAGGACGCCACCATGAGCGCGGGGAACACGACCGCGAGACAGAGCCAGCGCAGGGGAGATAGCCTGTTGTTCATTGCAGACACCAACTGAGGATGCCCTTCTGGGCGTGAAGGCGGTTTTCGGCCTCGTCCCAGACCACCGACCAGGGGCCGTCAATCACCCCGTCGGTCACCTCTTCGCCGCGATGGGCGGGAAGACAGTGCATGAAAAGGGCCTGTTCACCGGCCGACTTCATCAGCGATTCGTCCACCTGGAACGGGGTGAGCGCAGCCCGGCGCGCCTTTTCGTCCTGGTCCCCCATGGACACCCAGGTATCGGTGATGACGCAATCGGCGCTTTCGGCCGCAGCGGATGCGTCATTGCCGAGGGAGACCGCGCCGCCCTGGGCGGCCGCCCAGTCAAGAACTTCACTCGGGGGGCTAAGCGATTCCGGACAGGCCAGACGCAGGGTGAAGGCGAATTTAACGGCGGCATGAATCCAGGAAACGGCCACATTATTGCCGTCGCCGACCCAGGCGAAAGTCTTTCCGGCAACCGGGCCGCGATGTTCCTCGAAGGTCATGAGATCGGCCATGATCTGACAGGGATGGGAATGATCGGTGAGGCCGTTGATCACCGGCACCCCGGCATGGCCGGCCAGGTCGAGAAGTTTCTCGTGGCAATCGGTGCGGATCATGATGGCGTCCACGTAGCGGGACAAGACCCGCGCGGTATCGGCAATGGTCTCGCCACGGCCGAGCTGGGTATCGGTATGGCCGAGCACCGTCACGTCGCCGCCGAGCTGTCTCATACCCACCTCGAAGGAAACCCGGGTCCGGGTGGAGGGCTTCTCGAAAATCAGCGCCAGGGTTTTACCGCTCAGGGGGAGATCTTTCCCGGACGGAGTTTCGCCGCGTTTATAGGCAGCCCCCAATGAGAGAATGTCCCGGAGGACGTCCGGCTCCATGCCATCGAGATCGAGGAAATGACGGGGAGAACTCATGTTTGCTACTCCCATTCGCGGCAGGTTGTTTCGAGAATTTCCATGGCTTCGTCCACGTGGCTTTCTTCGATGACCAGGGGCGGCAACAAGCGCAGCACATCGTCCCCGGCGGTCAGTGTCAACAGCCCGTTTTCCCGCAGCTTCACCATAAGGTCGCGGTTGGCAACCGCGCATTCCAGTCCCAGCATCAGCCCCAGGCCGCGCACGCCGGTGAATATTTTCTGATGGCGCGTGGTCAGGTCGTCGAGCCGCGCCCGCAACAAGGCCGCCATGGCCACCACATGATCGAGGAACCCGTCGCCCAGAAGAATGTCGAGAACGGCGTTGCCCGCCGCCATGGCCAGGGGATTGCCGCCATAGGTGGAGCCGTGGGAACCGCCATCCATACTCGCGGCCGCCTTTTCCGAGGCCAAGCAGGCGCCCAGCGGAAACCCGCCGCCGATGCCCTTGGCCACGGCCACGATGTCGGGTTTCACGCCAGCCCATTCATGGGCGAAAAAGCGTCCGGTGCGGCCCATTCCGCTTTGCACTTCGTCGAAGAAGAGCAGCAGGCCGAATTCGTCCGCCGCCGCGCGCAGGCCGCGCAGATAGTCCTCCGAAGCCGGCCGGATGCCGCCCTCGCCCTGTACCGGTTCCACCAGGATGGCCGCCGTTTCCGCGCCGATGGCCGAGCGCAATTCGTTCATATTGCCAAAGGGCACATGGTCGAAACCCTCCACCAGCGGCCCGAATCCCTGGGTGTGCTTTTCCTGTCCCCCGGCGGAGATATCGGCCAGGGTGCGCCCGTGGAAGGCGTTTTCGGCGCAGATGATGCGGAACCGTTCGGGATGACCGGCGCCATGGTGGTATCTGCGCGCCATCTTGATCCCGGCCTCCACGGCTTCGGCGCCGGAGTTACAGAAGAACACCGTATCGGCGAAGCTGTTGGCCACCAGCCGCTCGGCGAGCCGTTGCTGGCCCGGAATCGTGTACAGGTTGGAGCAATGCCACAGCTTGCCGGCCTGGTCCTTCAGAGCCGCCACAATATGGGGATGGGCGTGGCCGAGACTGGTGACGCCGATTCCACTGGTAAAATCCAGGAATCGCCGACCATCGGCAGTAAAAAGATAGGCCCCTTCCCCGCGCTCGAAAGCCAGATCGGCGGGGTTGTACGTGGGCAGGATGGCGGAAATCACGTCACTCTCCCGAAAAAAAATAAAGAACGGAGCCAGGCCCCGCTCTTTGCCCCGGAAAAGCGCGGGATTATCAGTGTTTGGCGGGCCGGTGTCAACGCACGCGCAACCGGTGGGTGTTGCGGCGACGCCCTGAGTCCATGGCCTGATGTCACCAGATCAGGTCTTGAGTTTATATCCGGTTGCGAACATGCGCAGCACCACGCAAATCAGGAACAGGTTCATCCCCACCATGACGGCAATGCCCAGCGCCGGGCTGCTGTCCGACTGGCCGATGAAGCCATAGCGGAACCCGTCAATCATGTAGAAAAAGGGATTGAAACGGGCCACCGTATTCCACAGTCCCGGCAGCCGGTCTATGGAATAGAAGGTGCCGGAAAGGAAGGCCAGCGGCGTAATAACGAAATTGGTCACCGCCGCCATATGGTCGAATTTTTCCGACCAGATGCCGCCGATAGTACCAAGCAAGGACAACATGAGAGACGCCGTGAACGCGTGGAAGGCCACATAAAGCGGGAAATTTACGGTGTAAGGCACAAAGACCAGCATCGCCAGGGATACCGCCACGCCCACAACCAGGCCCCGCGTCACCCCCCCCATGGCAAGGGCAAAGGCCAGTTCCCAGGGGGCAAGGGGCGGCATCAGAATATCCACGATATTTCCCTGTACCTTGGAGATAAGAAGGGAAGACGAGGTGTTGGCGAAGGCATTCTGGACGATGGCCATCATGATCAGGCCCGGCGCCAGGAATTCGCTGAACGGCACCCCGTTCACATGAGTCACGGCGCGGCCCAGGGCCAGGGCGAACACGGTGTAGAACAGCATGGTGGTCACCATGGGCGCCACCACGGTCTGGGTAAACACGTTGAGAAACCGGCGCACCTCTTTCTGGTAGAGGGTCCATACCCCCAACCAGTTCACAATCCCGATTTCCACGGGTTGCGGCAGCGACGGTGACGGTGTGTTCATCTGTGCAGGGCCTCTTTTAATGGATATCGCCGCCAGTCTGGCATGGATGGCGCGCTCATAAGTAACTGGTTATTCCAAGCCGTCCCGTGCGACTCTTATAGGCATGACAACAGCGCCGAAACCACAACAAAAGACTAGGCGGAGAACCCCGCGCAAGGCCACCGCACAATATCTGGAAAACGCGGCCCTCTATCATATGGAACGTTTTTCCAGCTCGGTGGCCAACCTGAGACGTATCATGATGGCCAAGGTGGAGCGTTCTGCCCGTTTCCACGGCACCGACCGGACGCAAGGCGAGGCACAGGTGGAAGACATCATTGCCCGGTTTCTGCGCAGCGGCCTTCTCGACGATGAGGTGTATGCCACGGCCAGGGCCGCATCTTTGCGCCGCCGGGGATCGTCATCCCGAGCCATCCACGCCAAACTGGCGGCCAAGGGGGTGGACAAATCCGTCATCCAAGACGCCCTTGCCGCCGTGGAAGGGGAGCATCCCGATGCGGAATTCAGCGCCGCCGTCACCTTTGCCCGGCGCCGGCGTATCGGCCCCTTCCGGCATCACCGGTCCGCAACCGCCCCCAAAAACCACGAAGAAGACCGGAAGGAAAACCATGAGAAAGAGCGGCAACTACGGGAGAAAGAGCTCGCCGCCCTGGGACGGGCCGGTTTTTGTTTTGATATGGCGCGCAGAATCGTCGATGCCCAAAGCGAGGAGTCGCTATCTCCCGACGGGGGAGTTATATAAATGATAAGGTCCAACATGCGTAAGGAATAGAGCGCCCATGTCCGTCACCATCTATCACAATCCGCGCTGCAGCAAATCGCGTCAGACCCTGAGTCTGTTGCAGGAACGTGGCATCGAGCCAACGGTTATCGAATACCTCAACACCCCGCCGTCGACGGAAAAGCTCAGGGGAATTCTCGCCATGCTGGGGCTTGAGCCGAGGGAGCTGATGCGCAAGAAAGAGGCCGCCTATGCCGAAGGCAGCCTCGACAACCCCAATTTGTCGGACGACGACCTGATCGCGGCCATGGTCAAACATCCGATCCTGATCGAACGGCCTATTGTTCTGGCCAACGACAAGGCCGCCATCGGCCGCCCGCCGGAACAGGTTCTCGACATTCTTTGAGGGAAAATGGCGCGCCCGGAGAGACTCGAACTCCCAACCTTCTGATTCGTAGTCAGATGCTCTATCCAATTGAGCTACGGGCGCCTGTTCTTCCCGTCCCGGCCGCAAGACCGCACGGCCTGTTGTGGTCTCTTGCGGTCTCTCGTGAACATGGAGGCGGGAAAGGTGGGGGACAGTAATAAAATCGCCCCGGAATGGCAAGAGAATGGCAAGAGAGTGGCGGGAGAATGGCAAGAACGGCAATGCCGCGGTGAAAAAAGCCCCTCTGAGACACGCCAAAAGCCGCTTGTGACTGCTTCACGGTTTGAGTAGTATCGGCTGACAGTTGGGCGGGGGGATATTTTATTCTATTTTTCTGGCATGTTCTTTCGTGTAATTGGTAATGTTCGTTTTTCGACCGTTAGAACTTGAAGGTATGTTTTTCCCATGGCTTTTAAGAAAATAAACGCGGCGTTTCTCGGGGCGGCCCTTGCTTTGGGCGGCTGTTCCTACGTCAACGATACTTTCTGGCCATCGCTTTCCGGTGATGATGAAGCCGAAAGTATGGATGACTCCGATATTCCCGTTGCACCGGGACAGGCCGCCGTTGACCAAGGTGGCGCCCCCACCGGGGTTCCCGTTTATGCACCGCCACCCGCACCGCCCCCGGGCTATGCGCCTCCGCCCCCCACACTTGGCGTTACTGATTTTTCGGTCGCACCGGCCACGTCCGGACAGCCCACGGGCACCTTCGTCGGCGGCAAGGTGGTGCAGCTGCGTAACGACCTCAGCAATCTTCAGGGCGCCATCAACGTCCATAACGGCGAGTTACAGAATATCCGTGGTCAGACCGCCCAGCACACCCAGACCTATTACGGCCTGGTGGCCGCCATTCAGTCCCGCCTTCAGGTGGGCACCACGCCGGGCAATCCCATCCTCACCCAGCAGTGGAACGAGAGTCAGGTCCAGATTGAACTGCTGGGCAACGACATCGCCCATATGAACAGCCTCTCCAACCGCTCTACCGCCGATGCGGCCATGGTCGGGTTCCTTCTCGAATCCACCACCGCCGCCTTTGGCCTTTCCGGCGCCATCGAGGAAGACCACCGCCAGCTCGCCATCCTCGAAGATGATGTGAACAAGACCATCGTCGTCGTGGAGAGGCTTCTCTCGGAGCTTAACGAGGACATCAAGCGGCAGACCGAATATGTGGCCCGCGAGCGTAACAACCTCACCACGCTTTCGCTGGCGGTCAAGAACGGCGAGTTCTTCGGCACCAGCCTGGGCACCCGCATTGCGCAAACCGCCGCGATGGAAGACGCCATTGTGAGCACGGCTCTCGATGACATGGCCTTTTCACCGGCCAATAAGCGTCCCTTGGTGGTTATCCGCTTCGACCGCAAGAACGTGGACTATCAGCAGGCTCTCTATACGGCCGTCAACCGGGCCATTTCACGCCAGCCCGGCGCCGCTTTTGATCTTGTGGCGGTGACGCCCAGCGGCGGCTCTTCGGCCCAGCTTTCCATGAATTCAAATTCAGCGCGGCGCAGCGCCGAGGAAGTCCTGCGCGCCCTGTCGGATATGGGCCTGCCCGCCGAACGGGTGAAACTCTCCGCCATGAGCAGCGGCGAGGCCTCAACCAACGAAGTGCGTATTTATCTGCGCTGAGAACTTTCCCGCATCGGGATCACGAAAAACCGGCGTCATTGGGACGCCGGTTTTTTTATGGAAGACCTGGGGGGTGGGGTTACGATTAAGGGATTAACCCACCTTAACGGCAACATTGTCGATAAGCCGGGTGGTGCCGAGATGGGCCGCGGCCAGAACCCGGGCCGGCGCCTCGATGCGGGAGACCGGCTTTAAAGTTTCGGCGTCACAGACCTCCAGATAATCAATCTTTGAAAAGCCCCCCTCGAGAAGCGCTTTTTTGCCTTCCTCAATCAGCTCGCCCACACCCCCGCCCGTCTCTATTCCCGCCGCCACATGCTTCAAGGTCGCGAACAGGAGGGGCGCAATGGCGCGTTCGGCGGGCGAGAGATAGGCGTTGCGTGAGGACAAAGCGAGGCCGTCTTCTTCCCGCACCGTGGCCACGCCCTCGATGTGAACGGGAATGTGGAGATCGCGCACCAGGGCGCGGATGACCTGTAATTGCTGGTAATCCTTCTCGCCGAACAGTGCCACATGGGGGGAAGACTGCGAGAAGAGCCTGGTCACTATGGTGGCCACGCCCGCGAAGTGGACCGGCCGAAACGCCCCGCAGAGACCCTCGGCGAGTTCCGGCACTTGGATCGGAGTCACCAGACCATCGGGGTACATTTCTTCCAATGTGGGCGCATAGAGTAGGTGAACGCCCAGTTCCCCGAGAACCGCCTGGTCGGCGGCCTCGTCACGGGGATAGGCGTCTAAGTCCTCGTTGGCGCCGAACTGGGTGGGATTCACAAAAAGGGAAACGATAACCCGGTCGCAGATTTCCAGCGCCCGCCGCACCAGCGCCAGATGGCCCTCGTGCAGCGCCCCCATGGTGGGCACCAGGGCAATGCGCCGGTTCTGGCCGCGCCAGGCGGAGACCTGGTCACACAGTTGGGAAACCGCGCGTATAACGGAAATACCGGATGTGGGCGTCATTGCGCCACCCTTTCAGAAATCCGCGAAACCGGGAGCCGCTCTAAACGGCCTTGCGGCGAACTTTGCCGACAGTGGCGATTTTCGCCTTTCCCTTATCGGCGCCGAAACAGTGTTCGGGACCAGGGAAGCGCCGTGAACGTACATCGGCGGCGTAGGCCGCCGCGTGGGTGGAGATTTCCTCACCCAGATCGCCATAGCGTTTGACGAATTTGGGCGTGAAGTCGGAAAACAGCCCCACCATGTCCTCGGTCACGAGAATCTGGCCGTCACAGGCATTGGAGGCGCCGATGCCGATGGTGGGAATGGACAACAGGGAAGTAACCTCACGGGCCACGGGCTCCCAGGTGCTTTCGATGACCACGGCGAAGGCCCCGGCATCGGCCACGGCCTTGGCATCGGCGATGATGCGTTCGGCGTCTTCGGCGTCTTTCCCGCGCGCGCGGTAGCCGCCGGTCTGGTTCACCGATTGCGGCATGACCCCGATATGGGCGAGAACCGGAATATGGCGGCGGGTGAGAAAGGCGATGGTCTCGGCCATTTCCACCCCGCCTTCCAGCTTTACCCCGCTGGCCCCGGTTTCCGTCATCGCCCGCGAGGCGGTGCGAAAGGCCTGTTCCGGGGATTCATGATAGGTGCCGAAGGGAAGGTCGATAATCACGCAGGCCTGTGATGATCCGCGCATGACGGCGGCGCCATGGGCGATCATCATGTCCAGCGTCACCGGCAGGGTGGTCTCGAACCCGTAGAGCACCATGCCCAGGGAATCGCCCACCAGGATCAGGTCCGTATGGGGATCCACCTGTTTCGCCATGGGGGTGGTATAGGCGGTCAGACAGACCACCGGCTCGGCGCCCTTGCGGGCCTGAATATCGGGCACGGAAATACGGTTTACGCGGCTAAGAGTACTCACTGGCCTTGTGTCTCCTTACGCCAATCCCGGCGATGGTTGCGGCCCCCCTGCTGCGGCCCGGGGGGGTGTTGTGCGCCGCAACAAAACGCAGAAGAAGAGTTATACTGCATTCCCCCCACGGGGCAAAGTCTCTCGCGAAACCCGGCTGTGGCGGCCCCATTCCGCCCCCACAGCACGAGGAAGGGCGCCTCCAAGGGAGTATTATGATTTTCCCTCAGGATATGGTGAACTTCGGACCCATGTTTAGGCTTTATTTTCTCTTTCTCCTCGGTTTTTTGTTTCTCCATGGCTGTGCCCCGGCACCCGACGATCGCGCGCAACCCGAGGCCGCCACCGGTGTCGCGAACGCCGTTTCCGCGGTCCGGGGAACCCAGTTCATGGTGGCGGCGGCCAATCCCCATGCAGCCGCCGCGGGACGTCACATCCTGCGCCAGGGCGGCAGCGCCGTGGATGCGGCCATCGCCATGCAGATGGTGCTTAATCTTGTGGAGCCCCAATCCTCGGGCATCGGCGGCGGCGGATTCCTGCTCCATTACGACTCCGCCAGCGGCCGGGTTGCCGCCTATGACGGGCGCGAGAGCGCCCCGGCGGGGGCCACGGCGGAGATGTTTCTCGACCTTCTGGGCCAGCCTCAGAAATTCTTCGAGGCCGTGGTGGGCGGCAAATCGGTGGGCGTTCCGGGGCTGTTGCGGATGCTGGAACTGGTTCATGAACGCCATGGAAAACTGCCCTGGGACTCCCTGTTCTCCCCCGCCATCCAACTGGCGGAGACCGGGTTTGCCGTCTCGCCGCGCCTTCATGGCCTGATCGCCGGGGACACATATCTGCGCGCGTCTGCCACCGCGAAGGATTATTTTTACAGCCCCGGCGGCGAGCCTCTCGGCGTTGGAGAGACACGGACAAATATGCCCCTGGCCCGCGTCTTGCGCGCCATCGCCCAGAACGGCGCCGGCATCTTCTATGAAGGCTGGTTGGCGCGAGATATGGTGGCCGCGGTGCGCGACGCGAATAATCCGGGAACGCTTTCCCTGGCCGATATGGCCGCCTATGAGGCGAAGCAGCGTTCTGTCATTTGCCGCCCCTACCGGCGCTGGCGGGTCTGTGGCATGCCGCCGCCCTCTTCCGGCGGTATCACCCTGTTGCAGGCTCTGGGTATTCTCGACTCCTTCGACCTTTCCGCGCTGGAGCCGGACAGTGCGAAAACGGTGCATCTTCTGAGTGAGGCCATGGGTCTCGCCTTCGCCGACCGCAATACCTTCATGGCCGATCCCGATTTCGTGGCGGTACCGCAGGAAGAACTACTCGATCCCGGCTATCTGGCGGCGCGGGCGGGCCTTATTTCGCCCCATGAGACCATGGACGAGGTTGCTCCGGGCATCATGTCCGGTACCTCCCACAACGGCTTAATCTGGCGCCTGGGGAAACCTTGGAGCTTCCCTCCACCACCCATCTCAGCGTCATCGACGGGCAAGGCAACGCCGTGGCCCTGACCTCGAGCATCGAAAACGCTTTTGGCTCGCGCCTCATGGTGGATGGCTTCCTGCTCAATAACCAGCTCACCGATTTTTCCTTCCGCCCCAGGGTGGCCGGAAAAGAGGTGGCCAACCGCGTTGAACCGGGCAAACGTCCCTTGAGCTCCATGGCCCCGACCCTGGTTTTCGATGAGAAAGGGGAACTGGTTCTGGTGCTGGGGTCGCCGGGGGGAACCAGCATCATTTCTTATGTCTTGAAAACCGTGGTGGCGGTGCTCGACCAGGGGCGCGACATCCAGCAGGCCATCACTCTGCCCCATCACGCCAAGCGCGCCCATGTCACCGTGATCGAGGAAGGAACGCCCCTGGAAGCGCTGGAATACGATCTCGTTCGCAGGGGCCATAAGGTAGCCCGCCGCCCCATGACCAGCGGCCTGCACGGTATTCAGGTGACGCCGGGCGGTCTTCTGGGCGGCGCCGATCCCCGCCGCGAGGGCGTGGCCCTGGGAGAGTAGAGGGAGATTGGGGGGGAGATTAGCGGCGGGCCGGTCAGGCAGCGGCGTTGCTGGCCTTTCCGCCGCTCGATAAGGGCAGTAACAGCAGGAAGGTGGTGCCCGTGCCGCTCGATTCCTGCAGCCCCACGTCACCGCCATGGGCGCGCATGATATCGCGGACGATGGCCAGCCCCAGCCCCATTCCGCCCTCCCTGCCCGACCCGGTAAAGGGACGATAGAGCCTTTCGCGCAGATCGTCGGGCAGACCCGGCCCATCATCGGAAACGGTAATGGCGGCGTTGCCGTCCCGCAGCTCGGCGCTGATTTCCACCCGTGAGGCCCCGGCCTCCACGGCATTGCGGCCAAGATTGGTGAACACCCGGAACAGCTGGCCGTGATCGGCATTCACCGTGAAGTCTTTGGGCACGGTGTTTTCCCATACCATCTTTTCTTCCGATTCCATTTCCAGAGTTCCGAAACATTCGGCGATGAAGTCATGGAGGGAGAAGACGCTGGGCCGCAGCTTCGGGCCCTTGGCGCGCGCGAAGTCCAGGGTGCGGCGGCATAAATCCACGGCGCGGTCGATGGTCTCGAAGAGGATGGGCGTGGCGGCGCGCACCTTGGGATCCTCGCTTCCCGAAAGCTGTTCCACCTTCAGGGAAGCAGTGGCGAGGATGTTACGCAGGTCGTGGTTGACCTTGGCTACGGCTTCGCCCAGCGCCGCCAGCCGCGCCTTCTGGCCCAGGGCGGCGTGGAGGTCGGTCTGCATATGGGCGAGAACGCGCTGGGCCATGCCGATTTCGTCGCTGCGCTTTTCCGGCACCACCACCCGGGAGATGTCCTCGGGATCGTCCTGAAAGGAAATCATGTTCCCGGTGAGACGGCGCATGGGGGCCACCAGCAGCCATTGCAGACTGGCATAGACCAGCGCCGCGGTAACCATGGCGATAATGATGGAAAGGCCGAGAACCCGTCCCGAATAGCCGTACATGGCGTCACGCATGGGGGTTTCGTCGATAATGATTTCGAGAAAGGCGTCAGGCTGTTTGGTGGAATAGCCTGCCACCCGCAAGACGCGGTTTTTCTCCTGAGCCAGGGTTTCAAAGGCATCGCCCATGAGGCCGAGCGGCATTCCCGCGCGCAGGTCCACGTAAATATCCGCCATCGGCGGGCTTGCCGAGGACAGCATGAGCTTTACCGGACCGGGACCGCTTTTGACGATGCCATAGGCCCCGGCATGTTCGAGCAGCTCCATGGCAAGCTCCTCGCTCACCATATTGTCCGGGGTGGCCTCCAGGGCAAGGATCGCCACATGGGCGGTGGCGATACGTTCCTCGAGATAGCGTTCCCGGAAACGGGCGATGGACGGCGCGTAGACCGCCACCTCGCTGAGCATGACGAAGAAGATGGTGAGCAACAGCAAGCGGGCCGAAAGGCCACGGCCGAAAGGGGGACGCAGGGGCTTGGATTCACGCATGACGGTCAGGTTACCCCTTTCAGGGATGCTTATCCAAACCGGCCGAGAAACCGCACCAGGGCGCGGGTGCCGGAGCCAAACAGCTTCGCCGTGAAGAAACTTCCCGCCACATGTTTGCTGATTTCGCCACGGGTGGGATAGGGGGCGATAAATCCCGCCATGGCGCCGATCTTCAGCCCCTGGGAGAGGGCAAGGGTCCAGATATGGATCATCTCTCCGGCACCGGCGCCGACAATGGAGGCACCCAGGATTTTGCCTTTTTTCGTGGTCACCACCTTGATCAGGCCCTCGCTGTCGCCTTCGGTCCGGGCGCGGTCGTTTTCGGCGAAGGGTTTGCGCAGAACGGTCACGGAACCGTATTTCTCGCGCGCCTGAGCCTCCGACAACCCCACATGGGCCAGCTCGGGGTCGCTGTAGGTGACCCAGGGCACGGCGCTGTGATTGACCTTGGCGGGCAGACGGAAGAGGGCGTTGCGCAGCACGATTCCGGCGTCATAGCCGGCCATATGGGTGAATTGGTAGCCGCCCGTCACGTCACCAATGGCGAAAACCCGTTTGTTGGAGCTGCGCAGCCGCCGGTCCACCACGATGCCCTTGGGTGTGGTGTCGATTCCCGCCGCCTCGAGGCCGAGCCCCTCCACATTGGCTTGGCGTCCCGCGGCCACCAGAAGATGCGATCCTTCCATGCGCTCCTCGCGCCCGTCTTTTTCCACCACCACGGTGATTCCGTTAGCGGTGGCTTCGACTTTTTTCGCGACCACGCCCTCATGCAGGGCCACGCCTTCTTTGGTGAGCCTCTCGCGCAGCACCGCCACCAGTTCGGGATCGTCATGGGGCAGGATGGTCGCCATTTCCACCACGCTGACCTGCGCGCCCAGCCTGCGGTGGGCCTGGGCCATTTCCATGCCGATGGGTCCGCCGCCGATGATGATCAGATGCTCCGGGGTGGCTGTGAGATCGAAGAGGGTCTCATTGGTGAGAAAAGGCGTGGCATCGAGCCCGGCGATGGGCGGCACCAGAGGAGAAGAACCGGTGGCGATGACAAAACGCCGGGCGCGGATGACGTGGTCCCCCGCCGTCACCTCGCGGGGGCCTGTAAAGCGGGCGGCCTCGCGGATCACCCGGACGCCCAGTTCCTCGAACCTTTCCTGGGAATCATGGGGCGCGATACCGGCGATGACCCCGGCAACGTGATCGTGAACCCGGGAAAACTCCACCACCGGCGGACCGCCGGGGGAAATGCCGAATTTTTCCGCCCCGCGTATAGCCTCCGCCGCGTGGGCCGCAGCGAGAAGGGCTTTCGACGGCACACAGCCGTAATTCAGGCAATCGCCCCCCATGCGGCCTTTTTCCACAAGCACCGTGGAAGCGCCCATCTGTACCGCGCCGGCGGCGACGCTCAGGCCCCCGGAGCCGGCGCCGATGACGCAGATATCGGTATGGATTGTTTCATGTGCCACGGTATTAGTTCTGGCGGGCTTTGAATCGCTTGTAAACCACGGGGATCAAAGCCAGCACCGAAAGACCCACAAGCGGCAACAGGATTTCGGGCTGGAAAATAATACCCAGATCGGGGCTGCCGCCCTGGTCGAGGATCACGCCCAGCCCGTTGCCGAGACTGGCGTAAACGAAGGTTCCCGGAATAATGCCGATCATGGTGGTGATGACGAAAACCTTTAATTCCACCCCGAGAAAGGCCAGGGCCAGATTGACCATCCAGAACGGGAACAGGGGCACCAGACGCAGGAACAGAAGATAGCTCCAGGCGTTTTCCTGGAATTCCGCCTCAATCTTTTTCACCGCCGGCCCTGCCCGTGCCCGCAATGGCTCGCCCAGCCCCATACGCGCGGCCAGGAACAGCGCCGTGGCGCCGATGGTCGCCCCCACCACCGTAATCGCACCGCCGCCCAGGACGCCGAAGAGAAACCCCCCGGTGAGGGTCAGCACCGCCCCGCCGGGCAGGGACAGGGCGATAGCCACGGCATACACCGCCATATAGGCGAGAACCGCCACAAAACCGTTGCGCTCCACGAAATCCAGAAGCAGCCCGCGGTTGTCGCGGAAGGTTTCAAATGCCAGGTATTCCGCGCCGCCAAGCAGGAAAAACGTCACCAGCCCGCCGACCAGAACCAGGATGGGAAGCATCCCGGTGAGGGAAAATCCCTGAATTCGCTTTTCCGCCACGTTCACGACTCTTTCCTGACAAGTTGTTTAGCTATCCGCGGCACGACTGTTCTCTGCAGCGGCTCTCTCGCACTTAAGCACAACGGCCCCTCATCAACCATTCACCTTTATGTGAAACGAGGGTGAGGAAGCGCTCTGAATCCGTGAGAAAACGTGATATTTACAAATAAATTTCCTCGGTGAGTAACATTGACTTCACGGGCTCCAGACCTTATACACCCGTCCTTATCCTGAACTCCCAATTCATATCGGAGTCGACCCTTGAAACGCACCTATCAGCCAAGCGTTCTCGTTCGCAAGCGCCGCCACGGTTTCCGCTCCCGCATGGCCACCGTGGGTGGCCGCAAGGTGCTGGCAAGACGCCGTGCCAGGGGCCGCAAGCGCCTGTCCGCCTGAACCCCATGCCTCCCGTCATCGAGCGCCTCAAACGGCGGTCGGATTTTCTCCGTATCGCAGCCGCACGCTGTAAATCGGTGACACCTGGTCTGATTCTCCAGGCCATGGTCCGTAAGCCGTCCCCGTCTGGTGAATCCACTGATGAATCCACTGGGAAATCCACCAGAAAGCCCACCGGGAAAACCATGGAGAAAGACATGCCCATACGCGTGGGGTATACCGCCAGTAAGAAAGTGGGTGGCGCCGTGGAGCGCAACCGGGCGCGGCGCCGTCTTCGCGCCGTGGTCGCCAAAATTATCCCCGATCACGCCAAGCCGGGATATGATTTTGTCCTCATCGCCCGCAAGGAAACCCTGACCCGTCCTTTTCCCAAGCTTCTGGAAGATCTTGTAAAATCTCTGAAGCGGCTTGAAGCCTATCACCCCGTTTAAGATATCCGGCGCCCACATGAATCCTGCACCCATGAATCCTGCACAACATCTGCTGCGCGTCCTGATCCGTGGTTATCAGTTATTGATTGCCCCGGTTCTTCCGGGAAGTTGCCGCTATGGGCCAAGCTGTTCGGAATACGCCCTGGAATCGGTTGCCCGCCACGGCGCCGTGAAGGGAGCCCTGCTCGCCGGCGCCAGGATCGGCCGCTGTCACCCCTGGGGCGGCCACGGCCATGACCCGGTACCGCCAACCTTTGCGCCGTTGAGCCGGGGGAGCAACGGCCATGGATGAGCAACGTAATCTTTTCCTGGCCATACTGCTTTCATTGTTGATTCTGGTGGGATTCGAATATTTTTTCAGCCCGCCGCCACCGCCACAGGATGTCCAGGACGTCACCGTCTCGCAAGAGGCAGGCGATGGCGGCATGGCCCCGGAAGCGCCGATTCTTGAAAGCGACGGCGGCGGCATCACCCCGGCACCGGATTCCCTGCAGCCCACGGCGGCACCCACGGAAAAAGCCGGGCGGACCCGGGATGAGGCCATCTCGCAAAGCGGCCGGGTGCGGATCGAGACCCCACAATTGGCGGGCTCCCTGGCGCTGACGGGCGCCCGGCTCGACGATTTGACCCTCATCAAATACCGCCAAACCCTGTCGGCAGAGAGCCCGGCCATTACCCTGCTCTCGCCGCCCGGCGCACCCCAGGCCTATTTCGCCCGCCATGGCTGGAGCGCGGGCTCCAAGGGCGTCGCGGTTCCCGACAACAAAACCGTATGGCGGCTGAGCGCGGGCAAGGTTTTGTCGCCCGGCAATCCCGTCACCCTGAGCTGGGATAACGGACAGGGGCTGGTGTTCGCGAAAACCTTCGAGGTTGACGAGAAATTTATGTTCACCATCACCCAGAAGGTTAAAAACACGAGCGGCGAAGAAGTCTCGCTCTATCCCTATGGCTTGATCTCGCGCACCGACACACCTGTCACCCTGGGGTTCTATATCCTTCATGAAGGGCCGCTGGGGGTTTTCGACGGCACCCTGAAGGAGGTGGATTACGACGAACTTCAGGAAGAACACCGCATCAACCAGACCACCACCGGGGGATGGCTGGGGATTACCGACAAATACTGGCTTGTGGCCCTGGCCCCGAACCGGGCAACCCAGGTCAACACCAACTTCATCTACGCCAATGTGAAGGGTAAAAACAAATATCAGGCCGATTATCTGGGCGCAGAACATGTTCTGGCGCCTGGCGACAGCGCCGAGGTTTCCAGTAATCTCTTCGCCGGCGCCAAGATTGTTGAACTGCTCGACGCCTATACCGCCACATACGGCATTGCCCGCTTCGATCTGGCGGTGGATTTCGGCTGGTTTTACTTTCTCACCAAGCCCATCTTCTACGCCCTCAATTTCTTTAACCGGATTTTCGGCAATTTCGGCCTCGCCATCCTTGCCCTGACCGTCATCTTCCGGCTGCTCATGTATCCGCTGGCCAACAAGTCCTTCCGGTCCATGAACGCCATGAAGAAGCTGCATCCGAAAATTACCGAGCTGCGGGAGCAGTTCGGCGAGGACAAGGCGCGCATGAACCAGGAAATGATGGCGCTCTACAAGCGGGAAAAGATCAATCCCGCGGCGGGCTGTCTCCCCATGCTGGTCCAGATTCCCATCTTCTTTTCCCTCTACAAGGTGCTGTTCGTGTCCATCGAGATGCGCCAGGCGCCGTTCTATGGCTGGATCACCGATCTTTCCGCGCCCGATCCCACCTCGCTGTTTAATCTGTTCGGGCTGCTTCCCTTCGATGTGCCGATTTTCCTGCAAATCGGCGTGTGGCCTCTGCTCATGGGGATCACCATGTATCTCCAGCAGAAGCTCAACCCGCCCCCGGCCGACCCCGTCCAGGCCAAAATCTTCATGTTCCTGCCCTTCGTCTTCACCATTCTTCTCGCCAGTTTCCCGGCCGGGCTGGTGATTTACTGGGTGTGGAACAATGTGCTGTCCATCGCCCAGCAATGGTTCCTGATGAAAAAACTGGACGCGCCGGCGAAAGAAAGCTGACGGCAGGGGGGGATGGATCATGACCGGGGCGGATCAGGAGACGCCGGATACGGCAGAGACCCCGGCCTGGACCACGCCTGAATCCCTGGAGAAGGGGCGCATCCTTTTCGCCGGGGAATGCCGCTTCGTCGCCGGTTCCACCAACGAGGACAATTTACCCCTCGGCAGCCTGCCGGAGGTGGCCTTCGCGGGCCGTTCCAATGTTGGAAAATCAAGCCTTATCAATGCGTTGACAGGACAAAATGCCCTGGCGAGGATTTCTCACACGCCGGGACGCACGCGCCAGATCAATTTCTTTACCCTCAATGACCGGTTGATGCTGGTGGACCTGCCGGGCCACGGCTATGCCAAGGCGCCGAAACACGAGATTGCGGACTGGACCGAACTGATCGACGCCTATCTGCGCGGACGCCCCACCCTGCGGCGGCTCTGTCTTCTCGTGGACAGCCGTCACGGCACCAAGAAGGTGGACCGCGAGTTGATGGACCGCCTCGATGCCGCCGCCGTCTCCTACCAGATCGTGCTCACCAAAACCGATAAAACCAAGGCTCAGGATTTGGCGCGCATGGAGAGAATGCTGGGCGAGGAAATGCGCCCGCGCGCGGCCGCCCTGCCCCATATGGTGGCCACCAGCGCCCGCGACGGCAGCGGCGTGCCCGAACTGCGCGCCATGCTGGCGGGACTGTGCGAGGGCGGATAGAGCACACTCCGGCCCCTTGATCCTGCCTGTGGGGCGGGATATTTACTAAAAAAGTAATTTATTTTATTGACATTTATTGCTTAATTAGTAAATTTCTCCCATGTCCAAGATCGCCGACCGTATCATTGCCCTGTGTGGCGGGCCCCAGACCATCTCCGAATGGCTCGGCATCAGCCCCACCAGTGTCTATCGCTGGACCTATCCCAGGAGCAGCGGCGGCAGCGGCGGGCATATTCCGCAAAAACATATCGAGCCACTTCTTGAGGCCGCCGGACGCCGCGGCATTCCCCTCACATTGCAGGATTTCTTCGATGACGCCCCGCTTGCGCCTGCGGGCAAGGCGACGGAGGAGACCCCGGCGGCCACGCAAATTCACGACGCCTGGCTGGCCAAGGCGCGCACATTGTCCGAAGCCCTGCCCTATATGCGCAATTACGCGGACAACACCTTCGTCATCAAATTCGGCGGCCATGCCATGGGCGAAGCGAAGCTTGCAAAACTGTTCGCCCACGACATTGTCATGCTCAAACAGGTGGGGATCGACCCCATTGTGGTGCATGGCGGAGGTCCACAGATCGGCGGCATGCTGGAGCGGCTGAAGATCAAGAGTTCCTTCGTCGACGGGCTGCGGGTCACCGACAAGGAAACCGTGGAAATCGTCGAAATGGTGCTGTCGGGCTCCATCAACAAGGAAATCGTCTGGGCCATCCAGTCAGCCGGGGGCAACGCCGTGGGCCTGTCGGGCAAGGACGGCTGTCTCATCATGGCGAGGAAGCTCACCCGCAAGAAGCGGGATGAGGGCTCCAACATCGAAAACGTCCTCGACCTCGGCTTCGTCGGCGAACCGGCGGCCATAAACCCGCATATTCTGGAAACCCTGAAGCAATCGGACATCATCCCGGTGATCGCCCCCATCGGGGTGTGCCCCGAGGACATGACCTATAACATCAACGCCGATACCGTGGCCGGGAGCGTGGCCGAAGCCATGACCGCCAAGCGCCTGTTGATGCTCACCGATGTGGAGGGGATCAAGGACAAGTCGGGAAAACTGATTCCGGAACTGAGCGTTAACCAGGCCATGGACCTTATTGCCGACGGCACCATTGAGGGCGGCATGATCCCCAAGGTGGAGACCTGTATCCTGGCGGTTCAGGGCGGCGTGGAGGCTGCCGTCATCATGGACGGCCGCGTTCCTCACGCCCTGTTGCTGGAAATCTTTACCGAACACGGCGTCGGCACGCTGGTGCGCCGCGCCTGAGGCTGTAACGGGCTGTTACTAGGCCTTACGGGCGGAATCCGTATCGGACTGGGAATTCTCTGGGCTCTCGGCCCCGTTCTCTTTGTTTTCTCCTCCATCCCCGCCTTCCCCGGCCTCTGATCCTTCCGGCTCTTCCGGCGGCTCTTCCTCCACCGCCCAGTCGGGATCGGGGAGCCCCTGTTCGGCGGCGGTTTCCGCTTTTTCTTCACCGCCATCGTCGCGAGCCCAGTCGGGTTCGAGAAACTCGTCATCGGTTTTAGGTTTTGCCCCCGACGACCAGTCGGGGTCCGCCACACCGCCCTTTTGACCGGGTTTCGCCCCGCCTTCCGCCCAGTCAGGATCCGCCACACCGCCTTTTTGGCCGGGTTTTGCCCCCGGCGACCAGTCGGGGTCCTCCACACCGCGCTTTTGGCCGGTCTTTGCCCCGCCTTCCGCCCAGTCGGGATCCACGGGGCCCCCTGCCGTTTTCCCGCTTTTCTCCCAATCGGGATCGGCGAGCCGCTCTTCTTCTTCCGCCTCTTCTTCCAGAAATTCCTCGGCGAAGGAGCCGAGAGTGGCCTCCTCTTCTTCGCCACTCATGGGGAAATCGCCGTCCTCGGCGGGATGGATGATCTCCGCTTCGGGAATTGCCGCCATATCCTTCTGGCATTTCACGGCAAACTCCATGCCCA
>JADHSZ010000052.1 GCA_016776635.1 Alphaproteobacteria bacterium | reverse complement strand
CTTCTTGGCCTTCTTGCCCTTCTTCTTTTTCGCGAAAACCTTGGTCCCGGTGAGCGCCCAATAGGCCACGTCGGCCTGGCTCAATCCGGATTCGAGACCGCCGGCGGCGATGGCCTCGATATTGGCCACCGAGCCTTCGGTGGACTGGGCCACGGCGATCATTCCCGGCACGCCGCAACTGCCGCCCCTGTCGCAGGGCCTGGAGCCGGGGGGATTGCTGATGGCGCTGGCGATGAGCCCACCGATGGGGAAATAGGTGCCGCTGGTGGCGCCGGTGCCGATGCGGAAAAAAGTAATGTTCTCACCGCTTTCGGCCACTTCCACCTTGCCGAAAGCCAGATTGGTGAAGAAAAGACCGGTGACGAAAAAGACGGGAAGCAGAACCGCAAGCACCAGTGGTGCCCACCGCCACGCCCGTGCGGCGTTAGGGGAAAAACCATCTCTGGGGGAGTCCCGCAACGCTGTTTTCACGTTCCTTCACCCTGGGATTGCGATGTGTTGAGCCGCCGGTAAGAGCGGCGGGAAATTATAGTGGAGAAATAATCACGCAAAATCATGGCGATTCCAAGGCATCTTGATCCTTGGCCGAAACTGTCCGCTAAACAGATGAAAAAAGAAAGCCTAATCGGCGTCAGGACACAATCGACTCCAGCAATCGCTCTCATCTCGTTGACCAAGAATAAGAAAATCACGCGCAATAAAAACTACGCGGCGAGGGGGAAAAACCCCTAGGATGGGCGCGGTTGAATGTTGATTACATATTGAGGGAAGCTCATGCCCAAGACCGACATCAAGAAAATCGAGAGCGAGGATCTGGCCGAGCTTGGCGACGAGGCCCTGGACCGCACCGGGTACGCGCAGTCCTGTGCCTCCGGCAACTGGACCGGCTGTTCACCGCCCACGGAGTAAAACCAGCCCGGAAGTGCCTGGCGGTAGTGCCGGACATCGCCACAAAGACCCCGCTGGTTCCAACTGGCGGGTTTTTTGCGTCAGAAAGCCATTTCTTTTCATTTATTGATTGTATATACAAATAAATGCTCAAAAAAATTCTCACCCGGCGGCGGCGGCCGTCTCACCATCCGTCTTACCACTGGGGGTGAGGCCGGAGAGAAATACCGTGCCCTCACGACCCAGAACGCCGCGCGCCTTTTCCTGGGCGCCGCGCCAGGCCGGGAAGGCCCGCTCGATCATGGCCCGGCCCTTTTTGGTGATAGTGAAGGGATGGCTGCGGCCGTCCGCGGCCGTAACCGTTTCGAGCCAGCCCTTGGCCCGCAGGCGTTTGGTGTTGCGGCTCAGCGTGGAGGGATCGAGGGTGAGCGCACGGCACAGATCGGAAGGCGCAGCCTGGTCTAATTTGGCCGCCATCACCAGAATATCGAGCTGGCTGCCGCTGATACCGAAGGAGCGCAGGGCGTCGTTATAGATGCCGGTGATGACCCGGTTCAGCGCCCGTGTGCGCGAAGCCAGGCAGTGGCCGGCGATGATATCCGCTTCGGTGGGGGCTTCGGAAGACATATGCTTTCTCGATTTTTCAGTTTTTTCCAGCGGTGACGAAAATTCTGGGATAATAATTGTATATACAAATAAACTTGTCAAGAAGCCCCCCTCCGCGCCCCTCTTGGTCTCTCCCTTGCCCGGCTGAGTAAGCCGGCCTGAGAAGAACCTGACGTATCATCGGGCCGGCATAAATCCCCGCGGGGTTATTCCCTGCGGGGGTTTTTTACGCTTGGGGGGCGGCCTCTTGGCCCGTTCTGCGATCCATGCCTTAATACGTGGGGTTTAACATGAGGGATTTCAACACCTCACGAGCCTTGGAGAGGAACCCTTGAAACTTCGCGGCAAGCTTTTCCTTCTGCTCTTGCTCATTGCCCTGGTTCCGGTTTTCGGGCTTGCCCTTTACGAGCATGCCGCCATCGGGAACCTGGAAACGGAGCTGGTTGAACAGGGGCGGGACATGGCTACCGAGCCCGCCGCCAGCCGCCTTCTGCAGATAATTGCCGGGGTCACATCGGCGCGCCAACAGGCCATTTCCGTTCTGGTGATTGTTATGGTGATTGTGGCCGCCCTGGTGGCGTTCCTGAGTGCGCGCAGCGTCACCCGCCCCGTGACATCGCTGGTGAGCGCGGCGCACCGCCTTGCCACCGGGGATTTCTCCGCCCGCGCCGAATGCGGTAGCGAAGACGAGATCGGAGACCTCGCCTGTGCCTTCAACGAACTCGGGCCGCAACTGGAGGACCGCTTTCGCCTTCAGGAAGACATGGATATCGCCAAGGAAATCCAGCAGAGCCTCCTGCCCAAGGCGGCGCCCGAAATACCCGGCTTCGAGGTGGCGGGCCAGACCGTCTTTTGCGACGAAACGGGCGGTGATTATTTCGATTTTCTCGATATCGCGGACTTGACCGACGATGAGTCCCTCGCCGGTTATTACGGAATTTGCGTCGGCGACGTGGCCGGTCATGGCATCGGAGCGGCCCTGCAGATGGCCTCGGCGCGGGCGCTGCTTCACGGCCTGGCCCGGCCTCCGCTGAAGCTCTCGCGTATCATCGACGGCCTCAACCAGGGACTGGCCAAGGATTCCCACCAGGGCCGCTTCATGACCCTGTTCTGTTGTATCCTGGCCGGACCCGAACGCAATCTGTACTGGATCAGCGCCGGTCATGATCCGGCCATTGTCTATGATCTTGCCAAGGATGAATTTTCGGAGCTCGGGGGCGACGACATCCCGCTCGGCGTGGACGCCGGATGGCGCTTTCAGGAAAAACAGACGGGGGCGATGAAGCCGGGCAGGATTATCGTCATCGGAACCGACGGCATATGGGAAACCCGCAACGCGGCGGGCGATATGTACGGCAAGGAACGTCTTTTGGACGTGATCCGCCAATACGCCGAGAGTCCGGCCGAGACAATCATGACGGAAATCCTGGTTCATCTCGATATGTTCCGGGGCCAGGCCCCGGTGCGCGACGACGTGACCGTGGTCCTGGTCAAAATGGTGTGATTACGGCCGGGAGCGCGGTGCGAGGGCGTGTCCGGGGGAGCCGACCTAGGGGGTTTCCTGAGTCTCTGTGGAGAACTCCATGATATGCCGGATAACCTCTTGCGGCCTGTCCATGGGCAGGAAATGGCTCCCCTCGGGCACCGTTTCCATGCCTGAACCGGGGATAGCCTGTTGGTTGGTGGTTCTTTCCTCCGGGTGCGACCAATCCTGGTCGCCATAGACCAAAAGCACGGGAATTTGGATGTTTTGGTATTCCTCCCGCGCATCTTCCCATTTCTCCGCATTCCTGATCAGAGACAAAAACGACCCGTGATAGCCCGCACGGGTTCCCACATCCCAGAGCTTCTGGAGAAAAAACGGCGGCAATGACTCGGGCGTAAATACGCCGCCCTCGAAAATCATGCGTTCCACCATTGGATTTCGCAGCCGCATGACCGTATCGCCGAGAACCGGCACAACCGCCAGCGTGAATATGAGATTGGCGATGCCGGAACTCCTGCGAAGCCCCCCGCCCTTTCCGTAATCATAGGGATTGATCGAAATCACCTTGCTGATCCGGGGGTTGTGTCTGGCCGCCAGAACCAGGGGGATGGTGCCGCCGATGGAGACACCCGCCACCACCGCGTCGTTAATATCCAGCGCCTCGAGAAAGTTCGCCGTGGCGTCATAGAAAACTTCGGGAACCAGCGCTTCGCCGGAGATATCCGACCAGCCATGCCCAGGATAATCGAAGGCATAGACCGTGAAGTGGCGGGAAAGCTCGGGAATGATCTTCTGGAAAATATCCAGCTGGGTCCTCAGCGTATGAAGCAGCACCAGCGGCGGACCTTCGCCGGTGGTGATGTAGCGAAGTCTGACGCCATCAATTTCAACGTGTTTGATGGCAATATCCGGGGCCCAGGACAGCCCCTCGGGCTCAACCGGCCTGGAACGCAGCCCATCCACGACGTAGGAAATCAAAACCGGCACAACCGCCAGCAACAAGAAAAGAACACTCCATTTTGTCATCGTCATTGTTTTTCTCCTATCGTTTCCAACATCGTGGATGGGGGGGGATTAAATGTATTGCTTGAGCTCCACACCCCGCAGCGACCACAGGGTGCCGAGTACGCCAAACCCAACAACGGCCATGGCCGCGGGAAGGAAGGGAAAGCCGCCGGACAGATAAACCGCATAGAGCGTAATAATGATGAATATCCTGACGGCCACCGTGCCCAGCACCATTTCTTCGGTTCGTTTCTGCCAGATGCGGAAGGTAATCAGCGTCAGAGACAACAGAAACATGCCGGTCAGCCTGACGAAGGGGCCCTGGTCGTCCATCATGGGGTCAAACCCCATCAGCGGCAGGATCTGTTTGGGGAAAAACAGGAAGGGAATGCCCAGCAGAGCTGTATAGGTGGAGATGTATAGCTGCCAGTAGAAGGCTTTATCGGGCATGTTTAGCTCCTTAAGTATGAAGTTTCGAGAGGGGTCATAGAATTAATCCTGGGACGCCTTAACCGTCATATCCAACGTCTCCAGAAGGGTGTTCCAATTGCTGTCGCCGAGCTTCTGTATCAGGCGTTCCTGAACGCCCTGCCAGAGAGGCAGGGCCTTGGCGAAGGATTCTTCGCCGGCGGCGGTGGGGGCGATGACGCGGGTGCGCCTGTCTTCGCCGGTGGCGATGGCAATCAGGCCATCCCTTTCCAGCGGCCTCAGATTTCGTGTCAGGGTGGTGCTGTCCGTGACCAGGTATTTGGACAGTTCGCCTATGGTCTTCGCCCCCCCCATCACCAGGATCGAGAGAATGGAGAACTGGGTTGACCTCAGGCCGACGGAACGTAATTCGCTGTCGAAGGCCTGGGTTACGGCCCGGGCCGCCTTGCGCAGCCCCATACAGGTGCATTTGCTGAGAGCCAGCCCGTTGGGGACCAGATTATCGGAAATATGAATATCCTTCGCCGCCATGTCTTGAACCATTCCCTGAAGAGGGAAGCCTCATTTTAATATATGTATATACATATACTGTATATGCAGATATTTTTGGAGTCAACACCCTCCGCGCGACCCCCGCAGCGGCAGGGGGCGGCGTCATCGGCGCAGGGTTCAAAATTGCTTATATGGACAGGGAAAGGTGGGATCGCCACCTAAGATTCGCAGATTCCACCTTAGATTCGCAAATCCCACCTTAGATTCGCAGATCTAAGTCCTCTGGCAGACCCAACCAGGCTCGAGCCTTCGAAAAATCCGAGAATACGCGAAACTCACCAACGATATTATACTTGTCCGAGAGCGGCTCAAACATCCGGGCGATTCCAAACTGTAACGATTCCGGCGCAACCACAGCCACCCGGCCATATCTCATTGTGGGGGCTGCCGACATCGAATCAGTGAGTCTGCGCATCCCCTCGTATCTCAAATCCATAGCGGCGGTTGTCATATCCCCCAAAACGTTCATACCCGGCCGAAATTCCGGGTCCTTGGAACATTTTTGAAGCCCCTCAAAAACATCCTCCCAGGCCATCTCCCCATCAAACTTGTCGATGATCAGGTTGAAGGAGGGCCTGATCTCATATCGATAGGGCATTCGCGTCAGGGCCTCCCCAAATTGATATTTCGCGGCGCAGATTAACCGGCGGAACGGAGGCAGTTACAAAAAAATATGGCTACGTTTTATTTTGATTACAAGATTCCGGCAGAGTAGCAAGCGGAACGTTGGTTTATGGCGGAGGGAGTGGGATTACGTGCGCGCGGGCCTGCCCGTGCTCCGTGGCCTGCGCTGACGCTTCGGCTCGAACAGGGTTCTAATCCCGACATCCCGACCTCATTAGAAAAGGCCCCGGAATGGGGCCTTTTCTAATGGCGGAGGGAGTGGGATTTGCTCGGGGCTCCGCCCCTCCCTGCCCTGCGGGTCGAACCAGTGGGTTCTCAGCCTCACTCCCTCATAAACCAAAAGCCCGCACCAGGCGGGCCGTTGGTTTATGGCGGAGGGAGTGGGATTCGAACCCACGGTACGCGTGAACGTACACACGCTTTCCAAGCGTGCGCCTTAAGCCACTCGGCCATCCCTCCGGCAGAAGCGTGAGTAGCGGGGGCAAAATACCCAAGCCCGGCCGCCCTTGCAACGCGCCATATGGGGTATGCCATTTGGATTATGACAGAACTCCGGCGGCCTGTTAGAGTCGCGGAGCTTTTTCAACCGGGCGAGGGGGCCTGGGAACCGTGCTGCGGCTGTTTGGCTGGATATTGATCGCGGGCGCGCTCTATGCCCTGTGGCTGGAGGGCAGTGCCTATTGGGATACCGGGGTTCACGAATCGGTGTTGGCCGGGGCCTATTGGTACATGTTCAGCCCGGGCAGCCTCAATTTCATCCAGGCCATTATCCAGCGCTATCTTCTTCCAGAACTGTGGGACCCGGTGATCGTCACGGTGCTGTTATGGCCGGCCTGGGCGGTGCTGGGAGCGCCGGGACTGGCCATCGAATGGTGGTGCCGGCGGCGCAACCGCCGCCATCACCGGTTCAGATCCTAGTCATCACCGGTCTTTAAAGCCTGGATGAAGGCCGATTGCGGGATTTCCACGCTGCCGAACTGGCGCATCTTCTTCTTGCCCTTCTTTTGTTTCTCCAACAGCTTGCGCTTGCGCGTGATGTCACCGCCATAGCATTTGGCGGTCACGTCCTTGCGCATGGCGGAGATGGTTTCCCGCGCGATCACGTTGCCGCCGATGGCGGCCTGGATGGGAATCTTGAACAACTGGCGCGGGATGAGCTCCTTCAGCCGCGCGCAGATGAGCCGCCCGCGGCCCTGCGCGCGCTCGTGGTGGGAGATGAAGGCCAGGGCGTCCACCGGCTCGGCATTGACCAGCACCGAGACCTTCACCAGATTGCCCTCGCGGTATTCTTCCATCTCGTAATCGAAGCTGGCATAGCCCCGGGTCACCGATTTGAGGCGGTCGTAGAAATCGAACACCACCTCGTTTAAAGGCAGGTGATAGACGGCCATGGCGCGGCTGCCGGCATAGGTGAGGTCCACCTGTTCGCCGCGGCGGTCGGTGCATAGCTGCAGCACCGAACCGAGATAATCATCGGGCACCAGAATGGTGGCCTTGATCCAGGGCTCCTCGATGCGCTCCACATGCACCGGGTCGGGCATGTCGGCGGGATTGTGCAGTTCCAGCACCTCGCCCTTGGTGGTGTGGATGCGGTAGACCACGCTGGGCGCGGTGGTGATGAGTTCGAGGTTGAACTCGCGCTCCAGCCGTTCCTGGATAATTTCCAGATGCAAAAGCCCGAGGAAGCCGCAGCGGAACCCCAGCCCCAGGGCGGCCGAGGTTTCCGGCTCGTATTCGAAACTGGCGTCGTTGAGACGGAGCTTGGCGAGACTGTCGCGCAGATCGTCATACTCGGCGGTATCGAGCGGAAAGAGGCCACAGAACACCACCGGCACGCTGGGCTTGAAGCCGGACAGGGGGGCTTGCGCGGGGGTCTTGTCATCGGTCAGGGTATCGCCCACCTGACAATCGGCCACATGCTTGATGGCGGCGGTGATGAAGCCGAGTTCGCCCGGCCCCAACTCGTCAACGTCCTCGGGCTTGGGCGTGAAGACACCCACCCGCTCCACCGTATAGACCCCGCCGGTGGCCATCATGCGCACTTTCATGCCCCTGCGCACGGCCCCGCCGCGCACCCGCAACAGAATCACCACGCCGAGATAGGGATCGTACCAGCTGTCCACCAACAACGCTTGCAAGGGCATCGAGACATCACCCACGGGCGGCGGCAGGCGGGTGACAAGAGCCTCCAGCACGTCCTCCACACCGGCGCCCGTCTTGGCCGAGATTTCCAGGGCGTTGCTGGCGTCGATGCCGATTACGTCCTCGATCTGGGCGCGGATACGCTCCGGTTCGGCCGCCGGCAGGTCGATCTTGTTCAGCACCGGCACGATTTCGTGATCGTTGTCGATGGCCTGGTAGACATTGGCCAAAGTCTGCGCCTCCACCCCCTGGCTGGCGTCCACCACCAACAGCGAGCCCTCGCAGGCGGCCAGCGAGCGGCTCACCTCGTAGGCGAAGTCCACATGGCCCGGCGTGTCCATGAGGTTGAGGATATAGGTCTCGCCGTCATGGGCCTTGTAGGACAGGCGCACCGTCTGGGCCTTGATGGTGATGCCGCGCTCGCGCTCGATATCCATATTGTCGAGCACCTGTTCCTGCATCTCGCGGTCGGTAAGACCGCCGCAAATCTGGATCAGGCGGTCGGCGAGCGTCGACTTGCCATGATCGATATGGGCGATGATGGCAAAGTTACGGATTCGGGAAAGATCGGTCATTAATGAATTCGCGGCCTAGCGCCGCCGCAAATAGACGAACCAGTAAACGCCGCCGACCAGAACCCCGCCACCGACCATATTGCCGAGGGTTACGGGCAAAAGATTCATCACCGCGCCGGCAATATCCACCGAGGCATAATCATGGGGTGTCCCGCTGATGGCCTCCCAGAACCCGTCGCTCTCGCCGCCGCGGATCATCAGGGCGATGGCGAAGAAATACATATTGGCGATGGAGTGCTCGAAACCCGCCGCGACGAAGGCGGTGATCGGCGGCACGATACACAGTATCTTGCCCGAGACCGTATGGGCGCTGTAGCTCAGCCAAATCGCGAGACACACCAGAACGTTGCACAGGATGCCGAGGAAAAAGGCGCGGACAAAAGACAGGTTAACCTTGGCCTCGGCGATAACAAGCGCGGTTTCGCCGACCCCGCCCCCGGCCAGAAGATACTGGCCGCCAAGGAAAACCATGCCCGCCGTGCCCGCCGCGCCGATCAGATTGCCGAGATAAACAATTCCCCATGCGCGAAGCATCTCACCCCATTTGATCTCGCTGGCGGCGGCGGCCATCACCATCAGGTTGTTGCCGGTGAAAAGCTCGGCCCCGCCGATCACCACAAGAATGAGACCCAGCGAAAAGACGAGTCCGGCCAACAGGCGCTCGACACCGAAGGGCAACCCCTCCGCGCCGGTCACGACGACCGTCGAGAAAAGCGCCCCGAAGCCGACAAAGGCCCCGGCGAGAACCGCCAGAGTAAGCAGGCTGAGGGTATCAAGGCGGACCTTTTCGGCGCCGATCCGTTCGGCCTTGAGCGCCATCTCAGGCGGCAACAGCGGATCCACGATGGGTGGCCTTGAGCCGGTTTCGTTATTGAAATCGCCTTGGGTCATTTCTTTACTTCCCTGCCCGAATCATCCGCGCAGGCGGCCACCGGTAGCCTTGGCCACGGCGGCGGTGATCTTTTCCCCCACCGCCTCGATTTCCTCGTCGGTGAGAGTCTTCTCCCGGGGCTGGAGGGTGACCGCCACGGCCAGGGACTTCTCTCCCTCGGCCATGCCCTCGCCGGTATAGAGGTCGAACACGTCCACGCCTTCGATCAGGCCCGCATCCTTGTCGGCGCTCCGCACCGCTGAAACAAGAGTCGCCGCGCTCACCTCTTCCGTCACCACGAAGGCGAAATCACGCACCAGCGGCTGGAAAGGCGATGGGTCGAGCAATTTGCGGGTCTTGGCCTTCTTTTTCTTGGGCTCCGGCACGTGGTTGAGGAAAAACTCGAATCCCGCCGCCGGCCCCTTCACATCGAGGCGCGAGAGGATACCGGGATGAACCTCGCCGAAATGGGCGAGCACTGTTTTCGGGCCCCCGGATTTCGATCCCAGACAGAGGCTTCCCGAACGGCCGGGATGATACCAGGAGGGCGCCTCATCACTGACCCGGAGCGCACCGTCCGTTACGCCGCAGGCGGCCAGAGCCGCCAGGGCATCGGCCTTGGCGTCGAAGGCGTCCACCGCACGGGTTTCACCGGCCCAGTGGCGCACACCGGTGTTACCCGCGCGCAGCCCCGCGGCCAACTGTGCCTGACCTTCAGGCGTGGTGTCGGTATAGGCCGGGCCGACCTCGAACAGGGCGAAATCCCCCTGCCCCCGCGCCTGGTTCCAGGCCGCGGCGGTGAGAAGGTTGGGCAGGATCGCCGGACGCATCACGTCGAGATCGGCGCTGATGGGATTGACCAGGGTAAGGTCTTCGCCGCCGCCGCCAAACATCTTCGCCACTCCCGCGTTCATGAAGGACCAGGTGACGGCCTCCACCATGCCGCGCGCCGCCAGTTGCCGCCGCACATGGCGCTCGCGTAATTGCCGCGATGAGAGTGCCGTTTCCGGCAGCGCCGTCTCGCGCGGCAGGGAAACGGAGGGAATCCGGTCATAGCCGTGAACCCGCAGCACTTCCTCCACCAGATCGGCCTCGCCCTCCACGTCGTGACGCCAGCTCGGCGGTGTCACGGTCAGTTCGTCATGGGTATCGCTGACGGTAAAACCGAGAGGCTTGAGAATCTGCCGCACCCCATCGGCATCCATGTCCACCCCGCCAAGATCGGCGATGCGCGAGGTGCGCAGGGTAATGGTCCGCGACAAATCGGGCACCGCCCCGGCGATCACCGGCTCTCCTGCTTCGCCGCCGCAGAGATCGAGGATCATGCGCGTGGCCGCCTCCATGCCTTCGATCACGCCAGCCGGGTCGACACCGCGCTCGAAACGATAGCGGGCGTCGGAATCGATCATCAGTTTGCGTCCCGTGGCCGCCGTGCGAATGGGATCGAAGAGGGCGCATTCCAGCACCACATCGGTGGTGTCTTCCCCACAGCCGGTGGAAGCGCCGCCGATGATACCGCCCAGGCCGAGAACCCCGGATTTATCCGCGATCACGGTCATGCCGTCTTCGAGGGCATAATCCTTGTCGTCGAGGGCGGCCAGTTTCTCGCCCTTTTTCGACAGCCGCACCACCAGATCACCCGACAGTTTGGCGGCGTCGAACACATGCAGGGGCCGGGCAAGGTCGAGGGTGAAATAGTTGGTGATGTCCACCAGGGCGGAGATGGGCCGCAGCCCCACCGCGCTCAGGCGGTCGGCGAGCCATTGCGGGCTGTCGCCGTTCCTGATGCCCTTGATGCTGCGCGCCACGAAGACCGGACAAGCCTCGGCGGTGTCTTTCTTGAAATCCAGCGTCACCCCGACGCCCTCCTTAAAGGCGCTTTCCACGGCCGTCACCGGGCGCGGCTTGAGCTTGCCCAGCCCCGCGGCGGCGAGATCGCGGGCGATGCCGCGCACGCCGGTACAGTCGGCCCGGTTGGGGGTAATAGCCACGTCGATCACGGGATCATTGAGACCGGCAATTTCGGCGAAAGGAACGCCCAGCGGCGCGTTTTCGGGCAGTTCGATAATGCCGTCATGATCCTCGCCCAGACCCATTTCCTTGGCCGAGCACATCATGCCGTGGCTTTCCACGCCACGTATCTTGGTTTTCTTCAGTTTCAGCCCGATGCCGGGAACGGTGGTGCCAACCCCGGCAAACACGCCCACGAGTCCCGCCCGCGCATTAGGGGCGCCGCACACCACCTGGACCTGTTCAGCGCCGGTATCCCCCGCGCCGATATCTATCGTGCAGACCTGGAGGCGGTCGGCGTCGGGATGGGGTTCGGCGGTGACGATACGGGCCACGGTGAAAGGTTCCAGCACCGCGCCGCGGTCCACCACCTCTTCCACCTCGATGCCCAGCGCGGTGAGACGGTCCACGATTTCGCCCAGATGGGCGTGGGTGTCGAGATGGTCCTTGAGCCAGGACAGGGTGAACTTCATCGCGACAGTCCCCCCACCAGAGAAGGAATGTCGAGCGCCGCGAAGCCGTAATGGTGCAGCCACCGCAGATCGGCCTCGAAGAAAGTGCGCAAGTCAGGGATACCGTATTTGAGCATGGCGATGCGTTCCACCCCGACCCCGAAGGCGAAGCCCTGATAAACGTGAGAATCGATGCCGCAGGAGTCCAGCACCTTGGGATGGACCATGCCGCAGCCGAGGATTTCCAGCCAGTCGCCGCCGCTGCCGATCTTCAGCCCGCCGTCCTTGCGCGAACAGCCGATATCCACCTCGGCGGAAGGTTCGGTAAAGGGGAAGAAGGAGGGCCGGAAGCGCAGGGGCAAATCGGCGATTTCGAAATAGGCGCGGCAGAATTCGGTGATACAGCCCTTCAAATGGCCCATATGGGTGCTTTTATCCACCACCAGACCTTCCACCTGGTGGAACATGGGCGTATGGGTCATGTCGGAATCGCTGCGATAGGTGCGGCCCGGCGCGATGATGCGCAGCGGCGGTTTCTGCACTTGCATGGTGCGCACCTGTACCGGCGAGGTATGGGTGCGCAGCACCAGCGGGCCGCCGTCGCGCTCGCCCGGGAGATAAAAGGTGTCGTGCATCTGGCGGGCGGGATGTTCGGGCGGAATGTTGAGCGCCGTGAAATTGTGGAAGTCGTCCTCGATATCGGGGCCTTCGGCCACGGTGAACCCCATCTCGCCGAAAATGGCCAGAGCCTCGTCCATGGTCTGGGAGATGGGATGGATGCGGCCCTCGCTTTGCGGGCGCGCCGGCAGGGTCACATCGACGCGCTCCCCGGCCAGTTTAGCGTCGAGCTCCGCCGTCTCCAGCGCCGTCTTGCGCGATTCGATGGCGCTTTCGACGCGGTTCTTGAGCTGGTTGAAAAGCGGACCCTTTTCCTTGCGTTCCTCGGGCGACAGCGCGCCCATCCCCTTCATCAGAGCGGAAATGCTTCCCTTTTTACCCAACGCCGCGACCCGTACGGCGTCGAGAGCCGCCGCCGTATCAGCATCGGCGATGGCCTGGAGAAGGTCCTGTTCGAGTTGTCCGAGATCGTCCATGGCGTTCACGCGTGACAGACTACGAAAAAGGGAGCCGTTATGAAACCGGCCCCCTTAATTAAAATTTCTGGTGGTTGGCAGTTTCGACCAAGAGCGGCTCAGGCGGCTTTTCCCAAAGCCTCCCGGACCTGAGTCACCAAGGCCTCAAAGGCGTCGGCGTCGCGGGTGGCGATATCGGAAAGCACCTTGCGGTCGATTTCGATTCCCGCCTTCTTCATGCCATCCATGAATTGGGAATAGGTCAGTCCGTGCTGGCGCACACCGGCGTTGATGCGTTGTATCCACAGACTGCGGAAATTGCGCTTGCGGGTGCGGCGGTCGCGATAGGCGTATTGCAGCCCCTTTTCCACGGCCTGGACGGCGGCGCGGAAGGTGTTCTTGCGGCGGCCGCGGTATCCCTTGGCCTGTTTCATGACTTTCTTATGGCGGGCGTGGGTGGTGACGCCCCTGCTGACTCTAGCCATTGTTAGGAGCCTCCGTCACGCGTAGGGAATGAATTTGCGGACGATGCGGGCATCGGCATCAGCCATGATGGAATTACCGCGCGCCTTGCGCTTGGTTTTTTGGGATCGTTTGCGCAGGTTATGGCGCATTCCTGAATGGTACATCACCACCTTGCCTTTGGCCGACAGGCGGAAACGTTTCTTGGCACCACTCTTGCTCTTCAACTTGGGCATTTTGTCCCCTCTTGTTTTATGGGGTTGAACCTTGTTGCCGGGTATCGTTCCCGGCCATGCATCCGGCGATGGGCATGCCCCGGGCATGAAAGCCCGGCCTCAGCGCCTTGATGAGAGGCGGGTTATAACCACCCGGCCCGCCAAAAGCAAGGGCGCACACAGATGAAAACGGGTGGAAAAAGAGGGGACGTCCTTTATTTATCCTGGGGTTTTCGCGGGAACGAAAGGACGCCTTATTTGGGGGCGATGACCATGGTCATCTGGCGGCCTTCCAGTTTCGGGAACTGTTCCACCTTGGAGAGCTCCGAAACGTCGTCGCGGACCCGGGTGAGAACGTTCATACCCAGTTCCTGATGGACCATTTCACGGCCCCGGAAACGCAGCGTCACCTTGACCTTATCGCCCTCACCCAGGAATTTCACGATGTTCCGCATCTTCACGTCATAATCATGAGTGTCGATGTTGGGACGCATCTTGATTTCCTTGACGTCCGTGGTCTTTTGCTTTTTGCGGGCTTCGTTGCGCTTTTTCTGCTCCTGATACTTGTACTTGCCGTAATCAAGTATCTTGCAGACCGGCGGATCGGAATGGGGAGAAACCTCGACCAGATCGAGACCGGCCTCTTCGGCCTTCACCAAGGCATCGCTCACGGAACAGACTCCGAGCATTTCTCCGTCGGCGCCCACCAGCCGGACCTCTGGCACATCAATCTTGTCGTTGATACGCGGGCCCTTTGACTTGGGGGTCGCATTAGTAGGGGGGATCGCTATGTGACTGTCTCCATTTTTCCGTTAATTCCTTTTTCCTGTTAGCACGAAGGCCTTCTTTCCACCGCACTCAAACCGACACTTACGCCGGGGGTGGGACCGCTGCTTCGGAGGCTAGTCTATTGACTGCCTCATGGAGCGCAAGAAATTCTTGCTTCTCACCGCCAAGACGCCGCAGGGCGACGGTTTCCTTTTCCGCCTCCTGTTTGCCGATTACGAGAAGGACCGGGATCTTGGCGTGGCTGTGTTCACGGACCTTGTAATTGATTTTCTCGTTACGCAGATCGGCCTCCACACGCAGGCCCGCCTGTTCCAGTTCTTGCGTCACGCGCCCGGCATAGGCGTCGGCATCGGAGGTAATGGTGGCCACCACCACCTGGGTCGGCGCCAGCCACAGCGGGAACTTGCCCGCATAGTGCTCGATCAAAACGCCGATAAACCGCTCCATGGAGCCGAGGATGGCTCGATGCAGCATGACCGGCCTGTGTTTATCGCCATCCTCGCCCACGTAAGCCGCATCGAGGCGGTCGGGCAGGACGAAATCCACCTGCAGCGTGCCGCATTGCCATTCGCGGCCGATGGCGTCCGCCAGAACGAAATCCAGCTTCGGTCCGTAGAAAGCGCCTTCGCCGGGATCGAGGGTGAACTCGAGGCCCGCCGCCTTCACCGCCTCTTGCAGGGCGGCCTCGGCGCGGTCCCAGACGGCATCCTCTCCGGCGCGAACCTCGGGCCGGTCGGAGAACCGCACGCTCACATCGGTAAAGCCGAAATCCTTGTAGACCGAGAGAAGGAGGTCGCAGAAGGCCTTGGTCTCGGCGGTGATCTGGTCTTCGGTGCAAAAGATATGGGCGTCGTCCTGGATGAAGGCGCGCACCCGCATCAATCCGTGCAGGGCGCCCGAAGGTTCGTTGCGGTGGCAACAGCCGAATTCGGCCATGCGCAGCGGCAGATCGCGGTAGCTCTTGATCCCCTGGCGGAAAATCTGCACGTGGCAGGGGCAGTTCATGGGTTTCAGGGCGAGGATTTTGTCTTCCGACTCGGCGGTGAACATGTTCTCGCGGAACTTCTCCCAATGGCCGGATTCCTCCCACAGGGTGCGGTCCACCAGTTGCGGCGTGTTGACCTCGGTATAGCCCGCATGTTCGAGGCGGGCGCGGATATAGGATTTGATAACGCGGTAGAGGGTCCATCCCTTGTCATGCCAGAAGACGCTGCCGGCGGCTTCCTCCTGAAGGTGGAACAGGGACATTTCACGGCCCAGACGCCTGTGGTCGCGCTTCTCGGCCTCTTCCAAACGGTGGAGATAGGCCGCGAGATCCTTTTCGTTGAACCAGGCGGTGCCATAGATGCGTTGCAGCATTTCGTTATTGGAATCGCCGCGCCAATAGGCCCCGGCCAGCTTCATCAGCTTGAAGCCCTTACCCAGCTTGGCCGTGGAGGGGAGATGAGGCCCCCGGCAGAGGTCGATAAAATCGCCCTGGCGGTAGAGGCCGATGGGCTCGCCTTCGGGAATGGCCTCGATGATCTGGGCCTTGTAGTGCTCGCCCGCGTCCTTGAAGAACTGTATTGCATCGCCACGGTCCCAGACCTCGCGGGTGATGGCTTCGTCGCGCTTGACGATGTCATGCATGCGGGCCTCGATTTTCTCAAGGTCTTCGGGCGTGAAGGGCTCGTCGCGGGCAAAATCGTAATAAAAGCCGTTCTCGATGGAGGGACCGATGGTGACCTGGGTTTCCGGATAGAGCTCCTTCACCGCCTCGGCCATCACATGGGCGCAGTCGTGGCGCAACAGCTCCAGGGCTTCATCGTCTTTCGAGGTGATAATGCCAATGGCGGCGTCATTTTCGATGGGCGCCAGAAGATCGACGGGGGTTCCGTCCACGCGCACGGCCAGCGCGGCCTTGGCGAGGCCGGGGCCGATATCGGCGGCAATGTCGGCGCCGGAAACCGGCCCTTCGTACTGCCGGACGCTGCCGTCGGGCAGGGTAATGGCTACCATCGTTCTATCTGGTCCTCATTGGCTTACCTGGGCGCAATGTAAAAGGATTGGGGGGGGTGTCAAGGCTGGCGCAGTCCAGAGCACTATCCGACCAAATTGAATCAATTCTGATGGCTTCATGGCGCGGGTATCCGCCAGGCGTGGCGTGCCGCGCGATGCCGCCGTATCGGGCAAGCGCCATAACGCAGCGGGAACCCGCCATGGGCCATCCCTTCGGGACCGGGTATTTCGGGCCTGGGAGGGCGTCGGGCTTCTTGACAGTAAGTTCCGCTACTCTCTTCAAAGCTCTCCTGCTCCAGACCCGAAATGCTTCGGTCAGAATGAGTCAATTTGGTCGGATAGTGCTCTCGAGCGACGACACCACCTCTTCCACGCCGAGCCCGGCCAGGGGATCGCGGCGCAGGATATGGACGTCGGCGCCGCGCGGCGCGCACAGGTCGGGGTCGGAATCGCCGGAAAACAGCACCAGCGAGGGACAACCGCAGGCGGCAATCACATGCATGGGGCCGGTATCGTTGCCCACCGCACCGCGCGCATCACGGGCCAGGGCGGCGATGTCTTCCAGTTCCGTTTCCCCGCACAGGTTGCGAATCTCCGGACAGGCGGCCGCGATGGCGGCCATCACCTGGGCGTCGTCATGCCCCCCCAACAGCACCGGGGTCAGGCCCTGCCCGGTAAGATGTCGCGCCAGCGCCCCGTAAGACTCCGCGCCCCAGCGCTTGGCCGGGCGATGCGCGGCCCCACCCGGCGCCAACAGCACGAAATCACCCTCCAGGCCGAAGCGGGAAATGTCGGCACTCATCCAGGACAGGTCCGGGGCCGGTGTTTCGGCGATACCGGTGCGGGCCAGCTGTTGGGCCTGACGGTCCAGGCTATGCATGGAATCACGTTCCGGGTTGTCATGGGGATGGGAACATCCCCCGGCGATTCCCGACCATTCCGGCGCCACGCCGGGCCAAAACAGGCGGAAGTACACGCCACTGCGGTCGGAGGTCTGGAGGTCGTAAACACGGGTGAACCCGGCGCCGCGCAGGCGCAAGCGCAGGCGCAGCCACGAAGGTACCTGGAGGAGATTTGGCCGGTCGTCCACCCAGACCTCGTCGAAATAGCCGCATTTCCGCGCCAGCGCCGCGAAGGGCGCGGTGGTGAGCAGGGTGATGCGCGCTCCACGGTGAAATTCCCGGATCGCCCTGAAAGGCCCCATGGCCTGGATGAAATCGCCAAGCGCCCCGAGCTTGATCACGAGAATACGGGAAGTGGTCACGTCAGCATTCACGGGGGCACTCAAATCAACACCGGCCTTTTGGCGCGTCCCGACGCCACCACTTCGTCATAGACGGCCAGGGTGCGGCTGCACATCTTCTGTTTGGAAAAGTTCTTGCGGATATATCCGGTGGCAGTCTTGGTGAGAACTTCCCGTTCCTCGGAGCCGAGGTCCAGCACCTTTCCCAGAACCGCCGCCAGCGCCTCGGCATCGCCCGGCGGGAACAGCCAGCCGGTCTTTTCCGGCTGTACCGTCTCGCGCGCGCCACCATGGTCCGAAGCGATCACCGGACGCCCCATGGCCTGGGCTTCCGCAGCCACACGGCCAAAGGCTTCGGGATCGGTGGAGGCCGACACCACCGCATCGGCCAGCATATAGGCCGCCGGCATGTCGGCGCAGTGTTCCACCACATGCACCACATCGCCAAGTCCGCGCCGCCGCAGCAGGGTTTCCAGCTCCTTGCGGTATCCCGTCCGTCCCTGGTCGGAGCCCACCAGAAGACAGCGGATATCATGACGCCCGAGCCGGGCCAGGGCATCGATCATCATGGCCTGGCCCTTCCACCGCGTCATGCGGCCGGGCAGCATCACCACCGGCACACCATCGGGCAGACGCCATTCGCCGGCGAGCTGGACCACGCGCTCGGCGCTGACCTGGGCGGGGTCGAAACGGTCGAGGTCGATACCACGGTGAATAAGACGGATGCGACTCTCTTCCACGCCGTAGGTGTTTTGGATGTGGTCGCTGATGAAGCGGGAGATGGCGATTACCTTTTCGCCCCGGGTCATGACGGAATTGTAATGTTTCTTGAGGAAACTGCCGGCGCCGGTATAGGTGCCGTGAAAGGTGGTGACAAAATGAACGTCGGCCCGCCTGGCCGCGGAGAAGGCGCTCCAGGCCGGAGCCCGCGAGCGCACATGGACGATATCCACCTTATGCTCGCGGATGATTTTCTCGAGCTGGCCGATATTGGCGAAAATGGTGAACGGGTTCTTGGAATGCAGCGGCAGGTCGAAATGGAGCACATTGGCGCGCTCCAGTTCCCGCACCATGGCCCCGCCATTGGAAGCCACCAGGGATTTAGCGCCCGACTCCGCCACGGCGATGGCCACATCCACGGCGCCCCGCTCGACACCGCCGCCGCCCGCCTCCAGAGAGGGGAGAACCTGCAGGATGGTCGGTTTATGCCGTTTCTCGGCTTTCGCTTCGGTGTTAGACTCGGGTTTTCCAGTCATGTGGCCAATCTGCTAAAAAACATCCGGTGTATTCCATGAATGACACGCAATCGCCGCCCTCGCCACAGTTTCTAGCATGCGAAGATGGCGAGAGCATCGCCTATCATGCGCTTCCCGGCCGCACGCCGGGGATCGTCTTTTTCGGCGGGTTTCTCTCCGACATGACCGGAACCAAGGCCATGAGCCTGGAAACCCTGTGCCAGCAAACGGGACAGGCCTTCGTGCGTTTCGATTATTTCGGCCACGGCGCGTCGTCGGGCGCCTTCACCGAGGGCACCATAAGCCGCTGGAAAGCCGACGCCGTGAAAATTCTCGACGAGGCGACGCAAGGCCCGCAAATTCTTGTGGGCTCCAGCCTCGGAGCGTGGATCATGATCCTGGCGGCGCTGGAACGCCGCGAGCGGGTGGCGGGAATGGTGAGCATCGCCGGCGCGCCCGACTTCACCGAGGATCTGATCTGGGAAGGCTTGAGCGAAGAGGACCGCAAGACCCTGGAGGAAACCGGCAGTGTCGGAATTCCCAACCCCTATGGCGACGAGCCCACCCCGGTCTCCCGCGCCCTGATCGAGGACGGCCGCGAAAACCTGGTGCTGCGCGGGACCATTCCCCTCACCTGTCCGGTGCGGCTTCTCCACGGCCTTCTCGACCGGGAGGTGCCGCCGGAAACTTCGCTGAAGCTCGCCACCAGCCTTGATTCCGAGAATGTGGCCGTGACCTTCATCAAGAACGGCGACCACCGGCTGTCGAATCTGGAAAGCCTGTCGCGCGTTTTCCTGACAGTGGCGGAGCTTCTTAACCCGCCGCCGCAGGAAGTGGCCGCCAACGATTAAGATGGACCCGGGCTAACCGCCGTCGCGGAAGATAGC
>JADHSZ010000051.1 GCA_016776635.1 Alphaproteobacteria bacterium | reverse complement strand
GACAATTCCTTCGCCCATGCCCGGCAACGGGTGGAAGAAGCCTCGGAGACGCTGGGGCGGCGGCTGAAAATGCTGGTGGGCAAGCCGGGGCTCGACGGCCATTCCAACGGCGCCGAACAGATCGCCGTGCGGGCGCGGGATGCCGGATTCGAAGTGGTTTACGAGGGCATCCGCCTGACCCCGGCCCAGATCGTCAACGCAGCACTGGAAGAAGGCGTGCATGTGATCGGAATTTCCGTGCTCTCGGGCTCTCATCTGGCGCTGGTAGGCGACGTGCTGGCACAGATGAAAAAGGCGCGGCTCGATGTGCCGCTGGTGGTGGGCGGGATCATTCCACCCCGCGACGCCAAGGAATTAAAGAAAATGGGCGTGGCGGCGGTCTATACGCCCAAGGACTTCCATATCTCCCAAATCATGACCGAGATCGTGGACGTGATCGAGCGCGCGGCCAAGGACGCGGCCTAGCTAATCCCGTGACCTTTCTCCGCTGTATCGCCGACTGTAACCGCCACGATCTCTCGCGCTTCACGCCCTTTCACATGGGCGGCCAGGTGGTGGGACGGATACGCACCGACACGCTTCCCCTACTGCGCGCTTATGAGGACATTTTCGATTTCGCCGGCGATGGCGTCACCCTGTCGCCCAGCCTCGAGGATTGCGCGGCGCGCTCACGGGCGCTCATGAGAGTGGCCCGCGATCTCGATGCCATGGACGGCGTGCTGCCGCCCTGGATGGACGAGGAGTATCCCGTCTTCGCCGACCCCTCGCGTCCTGATTTCACATCCAACGGCACGGCGCAACCGCTGGCCCGCATCACGCGCTCGGCGGTGCTGTTCTTCGGCCTGCCCGCCTGGGGCGTGCATTTGAACGGCTATGTGGAAGACCCCAACGGAGATGGAATAAAAATATGGCTGGCGCGGCGCGCGCCGGACTGTTTCGATTTTCCCAACAAGCTCGACAATATGGTGGCCGGGGGCCAGCCGGCGCATCTCAGCCCCGGCGACAATCTGGCCAAGGAATCACTCGAGGAAGCCGGCATCGAGTCCGATCTCATCGCCCAGGCCCGGCCACAGGGGTGCGTCTCCTATCTTGTGGAAACGCCTTTCGGACTCAGCCCGGGTAATATTTTTTGCTATGACCTGAAGCTGTCCCCCGGTTTCACGCCGCGCTCGCTCGATGGCGAGGTGTCGGAGTTTCTCCTCCTGCCCGCCGACGAGGTGAAGGACATGGCCGCCACCACCGCGAAAGCCCTGCATTTCAAGCCCGGCAGCGCATTGGTGATTATCGATTTCCTGCTCCGCCACGGCGTCCTCGACGGCGCGCCCGATCATGCGGAAATCGCCGCCGCATTGGGGCGGCAGGCGTAGGGGACCGCGCCATGTCAGGAACGGCCACGGCGGCAACCCAATATGTCTGCCTGACCTGCGGCTATAACATGATCGGTGGCTGTCCCGATACCTGCCCCTTCTGCGGCGCCGGACGGGACCGGATCATCACCCAGGAGGAATGCGCAAAACGGTTCCGCGTCCACGCCACCCTCGTAACAAAAGGAGTGACCCGCTTGATGTCACAGCCGGCGCTGGGCTACGAACACGCCGCCTACCGGGTGGAAACACCGGCTCGCAATTTCTGGATCGACTGCCCCTGCCTCTTCGACGAAACCCTGGACCCGGTGGACGTAATCACCTTCACCCACAAGGATTTCATGGGCGCCTCCAACCTCTACCGCGACCGCTTCCGCGCGCAGGTATGGATCAACGAACAGGACGCCGATCATCCCCTGGCCCGGTCCTTTCCCGTGGACCGCGCCTTCAGCGGTGATTTTTCCGGGGACGGGTTGGAGGCCCATCATGTGGGCGGCCATTCGCCGGGCTTCACCGTCTATATGGCTGGCTCCGTTCTCTTCGTCTGCGACCTTCTCTACTTTCGCGGGGAGCGTCTCATCTTCAACCCCTATGGCCCCAAACGCCCCACACGGGACGCCGGAAAATCGCTGGCAAAACTTCTCGAGACACAAGACCGCGCCTTTTCCCATGTCTGCGACGTTCACGAAGCAACCCCCTTTGGGCAATGGCACGACGCCTTCGCGCGTCTGCTGGAAAGTTTTTAACCCTCTTCGCCTCCACCTCCGCCCCCGACCTTTCCCGCCGATGCCCGGAAAAATAGCGGCAAATTTTAGGCAATGCTCACCATTCCTTAAGGTTCGCAATTTATAAATGTCCCCATAGCTCAATAAGAGACATTCCATATACATGTTTCTAGGCCGCGCAAAACTGCAAAATTAATATCCACAAAATTCCAAGGGGGAAATTTTCCAATTGCTTGAACAAAACCAGCCCCGGGCCACGGATTCCGCCCCGGATAAGAACACCGGGAAAGGCGCCAAGAAAAGCGCCAAGAAAAGCGCCGGGAAAAACTCCGACAGAAACCAGGATCTGTTTGATCTCTATTCCCATGTCTTCGAGGGGAATATCGAGGCCATGCTGATCACCGGCGCCGACGGCGTCATCATCCACGCCAACGCGGCGGCGGCGAAGGTTTCCGGGTTCCCTCACCAAGAGCTGGTGGAACAGCACATCAGCCTGTTCGACACCCCGCGAAACGACGCCCTTCTCTGCGATATGGAAAAGCGCCTGATCTCCACCGGCACCTGGAAGGGAGAGCTCTGGTACCGGCGCAAGAGCGGCGAGGATTTCCCCGTCTGGCAACAGATCAGCAGCGTCACCGACGAGTCCGGACAGCTTACCCACTACATCGTGGAATTTTCCGATATTACCGAATACCGCGAGTCCCAGGACGAACTGGCGCGCCGCACCCAGGAACTGGCCCGCTCCAACCAAGAACTGGAACAGTTCGCCTATGTGGCCTCCCACGATCTCCAAGAACCCCTGCGCATGGTGGCCAGTTACACCCAGCTTCTGGCGCGGCGCTACGAAGGCAAGCTGGGAGAGGACGCCGACGAGTTTATCGGCTTCGCGGTGGACGGGGCGACCCGTATGCAGACCCTGATCAATGATCTTCTGTCCTATTCCCGCGTCGGCACCCACACCAAGCCCTTTGCCGTGACCGAAATAGCGGACATCGTGTCGCGCGTAAAATCCAGCATCAGCATCATGCTCGACGAATGCGGCGCGGAAGTGATCTGCAGTTCCCTGCCGGCACTGCCGGTGGACGCCTCGCAAATGGCCCAGCTGTTCCAGAATCTGATCGCCAATGCCATCAAGTTCCGTGGCGAGACCCCCCCCAAGGTCTGGATTTCCACCACGCCGGGGCCCAGGGAGTGGACCTTCGAGGTGCGCGATAACGGGATCGGCATCACCCAGGAATTCGCCGAGCGCATCTTCATCATCTTCCAGCGCCTGCATACCAAGGAAGAATATCCGGGCACTGGAATCGGGCTCGCGGTATGCAAGAAAATCGTCGAACGTCACGGCGGACGCATCTGGGTGGAGCCCGCGGCCCCGCCCGGCGCGACTCTCCGCTTTACCCTTCCCAACACACAGGGAGAGACCCCGTCATGACCATTGAAACCCAGGCAAGAACCGCCGAAATCCTCCTCGTGGAGGACAATCCCGGCGACGTGCGCCTGACCCAGGAGGCGTTGCGGGAAAGCAAGGTTCTCAACAACCTGCACGTGGTCGGGGACGGGCTACAGGCCATGGCCTTCCTGCGGCGCGAAGGCGATCACGCCGAGGCCCCGTGTCCCGATGTGATTTTTCTCGACCTCAATCTACCGAAAATGGACGGCCGCGAGGTTCTGGCGGAAATCAAATCGGACCCGGACCTCAAACGCATTCCGGTGGTGGTCATTACCTCGTCGGAAGCGGAAAAAGACATCATCCAGACCTATGACCTTCATGTGAACTGTTACGTGACCAAGCCCGTGGACTTCGACCAGTTCATCAACGTGGTCCACTCCATCAATAATTTCTGGCTTTCCATCGTCAAACTACCCGCCGTCGCTTCGGACGAAGCGTAAGAACAAAAAATATTCAGCAACGCCAAGGACAATAAAAATGGCCACACCCCTTAGCATTCTCCTGGTGGAGGACAATCCCGGCGACGCCCGGCTGATCCAGCTCGGATTCGTGGAATCCGGGCTCGACGTTGCCCTCGATCACGTAGACCGCATCGACAAGGCGGTCTCTCTTTTCGCCGAAAAAGCCTTCGATGTGGTCATCCTCGATCTTTCCCTTCCCGACGGAAAGGGGTTCGGCACTTTCTCGAAAATCCACACCCATGCGCCGGGAACCCCGATCGTGGTGCTGACCGGCCTCGACGACGAATCCCTGGCCGAGGACCTGGCCGGCGCCGGAGCCCAGGACTATCTGGTGAAAGACAATGTGAGTCCGCGCATTCTGCGCCGCGTCATCCGTTACGCCATCGAGCGCAAGCGGGCCGAGAAAGAGCTCCGGCTCGCGGCCAAAATTTTTGAGGGCACCCTGGAAAGCATTATCGTCACCGACGAAAACCTGCGGGTTCAAAGAATCAACAGCGCCTTTTCGCAAATCACTGGCTACACCCAAAAGGAAGTGCTGGGCTGGGAGTTCGGGCGGTTCCATGCCGATACCCCGGATTCGGCCTTTTTCAAGGCCGTCCAGGACATCCTTGTGGAATCCGGGCAATGGCAGGGAGAGGTCATCAACCGGCGCAAGAACGGCGAGGCCTTTCCCGCCTGGATGAACATCAGCGCCATCCTCAACGAGGCCGGCCATGCCGCCAATTACGTGGCCGTGTTCACGGAAATCACCGAACTGAAACTCTCTCAGGAACGGGTCCGGCACCTTTCCCGCCATGACGCCCTCACCGGCCTGCCCAACCGGATGCTGTTCGGCGACCGCCTCGAGCACAGCCTGGCCCAGGCCCACCGCAACAACACCTCTCTTGCCGCGGTCTTCATGGACCTTGACCGTTTCAAAATCATCAACGACACGCTGGGCCACAGCGAAGGGGACGAATTGCTGAACCAGGTGGCGCAACGGCTCAAGTCCTGCTCGCGTGGCAGCGACACCCTGGCCCGTCTGGGCGGGGACGAATTCGCCCTCATCCTTGAGGACTTCGCCGACGAGGACGCGGTCGCCAAGGTAGCGGAGAAAATCCTTCACGAGCTTTCTCAGCCCCTCACCGTGGGAGAACACGAGGTTTTCATCACCGCCAGTCTCGGCATCGCCTTCCATCATGCATCCGGCGCCAAGGATGAAGAGGAGAAAGACCCCGCCGCCATCGCCGCCACCAGCAGCACCCTGCTCAAGAACGCCGACGTGGCCATGTACCGGGCCAAGGAAAACGGCCGCGGCAATTACCAGTTCTATTCTTCCGACATGGATGAAGAGGCCATGGAACGGCTCAAGCTGGAGACCAGCCTGCGCCACGCCCTGGACCGCGAGGAATTCGTCCTCCACTACCAGCCGCAGGTCGATTCCACCACCAATGCCATCCAGGGCGTGGAGGCCCTGTTGCGCTGGCAGCACCCCGAAATGGGTCTCGTTCCCCCGGCGCGGATTATTCCCATTCTCGAGGAAACCGGGATGATCGTGGCGGTGGGCGAATGGGTTTTGCAGTCCGCCTGCCGGCAGGCGAAGACCTGGCAGGACGAGGGATTTCCACTCATGCGCATGGCCGTAAATATCTCTCCGCGCCAGTTCAAGCACCCCGATTTCATCCAGCACGTCACCAATGCCCTCAACGAGACGGAACTCGATCCCTCTTATCTGGAGCTGGAACTCACCGAAAGCATGGTCATCGAGAATGTGGACGAGACCGCCCGTATTCTGGAGGAATTTAAGGAGAGGGGCGTGCGTATCGCCATTGACGATTTCGGCGACGGCGCTTCCTCCATCAGCTACCTCAAGAATTTCCCCATTTCCACCCTCAAGATTTCCCATTCTTTCGTCATCGACATCGCCACCGACCGGGATGACGCGGCCATTGCCTCCATGCTCATCGACATGGCGCGCAACATGGACCTCACCAGCATCGCCGAGGGCGTGGAAACCGATGAACAGCTTGACTGTCTGAGGGAACGCCAGTGCAAAGAGGTACAGGGCTATATCTACAGCCGCCCGCTGGCCTCCGCCGACTTCACCAAATACCTCAAGAAACGCCTGTCCAACTAGTTCCGCCTAAAATCCCGCCATCTTCCTGGCCTCGGCCGGGGTCACGCCGCCCTCGCGCAACCCACGCAGACTGGCCGCCTGGTCGCGGGTGGCGAGCCGTTTGCCGTCGGCTCCGGTGATCAGGCGATGATGGTGATAGTCCGGCACGTCCAACCCCAGCAACGCCTGGAGCAAGCGGTGCAGATGGGTGGCGTCAAACAAATCCTCGCCGCGCGTCACCAGGCTCACCCCCTGAACATGATCGTCCACGGTAACCGACAGGTGATAGCTGGTGGCGATGTCCTTGCGCGCCAGCACCACGTCACCATGAATCTCCGGCCGCGCGGCGATGACGCCTTTTCCTTCATCGTCCCGACCCAGGTCGCGCCATTCCAGCCCGCCGTCTTCCTTCACTTCTCTCATCCTTGCGCCCGCCATCTCCACAGCCTTCGCCATATCCAGCCGCAAGGCATACGACTCGCCGCCTTCCCGCCGCGCCTGCCGTTCTTCCCCGCCCAGCCCCCGGCACGTCCCCGGATAGAGCGGCCCGTCAGGTCCATGAGGGGAGCCATGAGGGGCGCTCGCCGCGCCTTCGATCTCGGCGCGGATGTGGGCGCGGGTGCAAAAACAGGGATACAACAGCCCCATCCCGTCGAGCCGCGCCAGCGCAGCCGCGTAATCTTCCAGACAGTCGGACTGGCGGCGCACCGGCTGTTGCCATGTGAAATCCTCCAGCCCCTCACCGAGCCAGGCCAGATCATCGATGATGTCCTGCTCGAATTCAGGCCTACAGCGCCCCACATCGATATCCTCCATGCGCAGCAGAAACCTCCCGCCGCCCGCGCGCGCGCGGTCCCAGGCCACCAGCGCCGCATGGGCGTGGCCGAGATGGAGGTGCCCGCTGGGGCTGGGGGCGAAACGGGTGACGATCATTCTATCCGGGGGCGCTGTATTCATGGCCGCCTCATACCACGTTTTCAATGGCTTAGGCTCTGTTTTCCCTTTATTTTCGCCACCAAACCCGTGTAGCCTCTGGCCCAACACGAAGGACAAAGCTCGGGAGGACAGTCATGAACGTGACGCCGGAAAGCTGTCCGGCTCTTGTCCTCAACGCCGATTTCCGGCCGTTGAGCTATTTCCCGCTGTCCCTGTGGTCGTGGCAGGACACGGTGAAATCGGTCTTTCTCGACCGCGTCAACGTGGTCTCCGAATACGAACGCGAAGTCCATTCGCCCAGCTTCAGCATCCGCCTGCCCAGCGTCATCGCACTCAAGGACTATATCTCGCTGTCGCGGCGTCCCGCCTTTACCCGCTTCAACGTGTTCCTGCGCGACCGCTTCTCCTGCCAGTACTGCGGCGACCTGTTCCACAGCGAGGAACTCTCCTTCGATCATGTGGTGCCGCGCTCGCGCGGCGGACGCACCACCTGGACCAATGTGGTGGCGGCCTGCGGAGTCTGTAATCTGAGAAAGGGCAGCCGCCTGCTCAGGGAAAGCGGGCTCCATCTGCTGACCCGGCCGCGACAGCCCACCACCCACATGCTCCAGGAAAACGGCCGCGCCTTTCCGCCCAACTATCTCCATGAAAGCTGGCGCGATTTCCTCTACTGGGATTCCGAACTCGAGCCGTGATCTTTTGGCGGGTCTTATCCGCCTCGATTTGGCAGCCCCCTACACCCTCTCCGAGAGCCAGATGGCGAGCCGCGTGCCGGCCCTGATGGCGCCGGAGAGCACCCCGTAACACGGCGCCTCGCGCGCGCCGTGGTCATAGGCGGTGTCGCGATGAGCGATCTCGTCGGCGCGATAGGACTCCATGCGCGCGCGCAGATCGGCCTCGTCCTCGCCCAGCTCAGCGATCTGCCCCGCGTAATGATCGTCGATCACTTCCTCAACGGCGGCGGTACAGGCCATGGCCGCGCGCGGACCCAGGGCCGCGGTGGCCGCGCCCAGGGCAAATCCCCCCAAATGCCAGAGCGGCGTCAGCGCCGTGGGCCGCACTCGTCTCTCGCGGATCAGTTTCTCGAAAGCCGCCAGATGATCGCGCTCCTGGTCGGCCATATGGGCGATGGCGCCGCCCGCCGCGGCCTTGCCCAATACCGCCATCTGGCCTTCATAGATGCGCACCGCGCCGTATTCCCCGGCATGGTCGACGCGGATCATGCGCGCCACCAGCGCGCCTGCGTCGAGGTCGCCGGGAAGACGGTTCTCTCCCGTCGTTTTAGGCCCGGTTTTTTTAGCGGATGTTGTTTTCTTGGACCGGGCCATGGCTCAGCTGTCATCCCCGCCGGGAGTGACAATATCCGTGATCTGGCCGTTGACCGGGGTTGGTATAGCCCCACCGGAGACCTGGTTGAGATCCTCCGAGCTCAGCTCCCTCTTCTCGTCCTTCTTTCCGCCCTTGGCGGTCGTATCCGTGGATTTCTTCTTCTTCGCTGTATCCGTCATGATATTTCCTCCTCCTCCCGCATGAGGCGCATTCCTATAAAGGTGGCCGCCGCCAGCGCCAACGAGACAATCACATTATAACCGGCCATGGAGATGCCGAACAGGGACCAGGCCACCTGGTCACAGCGCACGACGGGCGCGGTCATGAGTTGCGCGCGCAACTCCTCGATGGTCTGGGCGCTTCCCGTGGCTGCGCCCACGCAGGCTTCCGTGCCCGTCCACCACTGCTGTTCCACGCCCACGTGGTAAAAGGCGATTCCGGCACCGGTCAGGAACCCCAGCGCGCAGAGCCCGGTCAAAACCCGCGCCGCCTTTCCCTTGTCCGCGAAGGCGCATGCCAGCGCCCCCACCGCACAGACAATCACCGCGCCATAGGCGGCGCGCTGATACAAACACAGCACGCAAGGCGCCAGCCCGCCCCAGTACTGGGAGCCATAGGCCGCGGCCAGCGCCGCCACACTCACCCCCAGCGCCAGCCCCGGCACCAGCCGCGCGGCCGGAATTTCCTCAATCCTAAAAGACATAGCGCACCATCACGAATCCTCCCAACAGAGCCACCAGGAACGCCGTAAATGTAAGACCCAGATTCTTCTCCACGAAATGGCGCACCGGCGGGCCTATAGTGTAGAGCAGCCAGGCCTCGAGGAAGAAACGCAGCCCCCGTGACAACACCGAGGCCGTCATGAAGACGCCCATATCGAGCCCGGTCGCCCCGCTGGCGATGGTAATCACCTTATAGGGGAAGGGCGTGACCCCGGCCCCGGCCACGATCCACGCCCCAAACTCGTTATAGGACTGGCGGAAGGTCTCGAAGGTTCCCGTCTGGCCATAGAATTCCAGCACCGGGCGGCCCACCGCATCGAACAACAGCGCGCCGATGCCGTATCCCGCCAGCCCGCCCAGCACCGAGGCCACGGTACAGACCGCGGCCATGCGCCACCACTTGGCGCGCGCCGCCAGCACCATGGGGATCAGCAACACATCGGGAGGGATGGGAAAGACCGAACTTTCCACGAAGGCCACGACGGCAAGCGCCCACATGGCGCCGGGCCGCTCACCCAGTCTCATGGTCCAGTCATAGAGTTTGCGCAACATGCCCTGCGGTGTAGCAACGGCGTTGCTGGATGGCAACCGTCATGGGGCAACCGTCATGCCGGCCTTACGTCACCGCCCTTATGCCTGCATTGATTCCGCCTCGGCCGAATGCCGCACCAGATGGATATATACAAACGAGACAACACGGACGGAAAGCAGGGTGCTCAAGACAGATATTCCTGCAATGGCGGCATCACAGAACAACCGCACGGGAAGAAACTCAACATCCACAATTGCCGTCGAAGCAGTTATTTCGAGAATCCATAACGGACCGGCCGCAAGCGCCCATACTCCAAAAATGCGCCCGGCGTTTCCCCGGGTGCATCTCCAATAATATTTAATATTGGTGTCCATCTTCCCCAAGGCGGCGGCGGGAACTATCAGTGCAAATCTAACGACTAAAAATACGCCGAGAGATATCCCGGCAATATCCATCAAAGAGATATCTCCAAAGAACTCAATCTCCATGAAAGACGGAACAACCGGATGGATAAAAGAAAACCCAAAGATCGGAGCGGCCATAACGAAAAATATAAATATCCCGCATCCAAGCACTTCCAGGGAGCGCCGGGAGATCATTTCCCGGAAAAAACTTCTGTCGGGCTCTTCATCGGCAATGGCAAGCCGATGGGCCGTAACGAAAATCGGAAGGTTGGCCAACATAAGGACCAGATAGGCGAGGAAAATCAGGAGGGACAGACCGTCAAATGTGATCAGATCGTAAATTGCGACGAAAACGCGACCCATTTCGGCTTCCATAAAAAAGACGAGTGCGGTGAGCCACGGAACCCAGCCTAGCCTGCCGGCAAAGGTCCAGAGTCCCCTATACGTGGCCTCAACGGTTTCCCTGACCGGAACTTTTTGCACCGCCATGCATGCCCCCCTTTTCCCCTGAAAACGGGCACAGCTTAAACGCACGGAATAATGGTATCAATTGGCGATTTCTCGCTTTCCGCCCATAGGAGCTTGGATTGACCCCCGGATTGTCCCCCCACATTGACCACGACGCCCGCGCCCGCTATATCCCGAGTCTCTTGTTTCCGACCTATACCCCCTGTGGGCCCCTGTGGCGGAATTGGTAGACGCGGCAGACTCAAAATCTGTTGTTCGCAAGAACGTGGGAGTTCGAGTCTCCCCGGGGGCACCAAAATTTAAGGCAGGCGGCCCATTATCTTAAGACAGGCGCGGCTCGTCACCCAAGCCGCCACTACTCTTGGGGTCGACCTTGCGCTCCTTAACCGTAACCTGAAACTCCAAGTGGTCCCCCTTCCCCTGAAATGTAGGGAATGGACAACCCAACTTGCATTGGTCCAACTCTCCGTGATCCATCGAGCCTGTCACAAAGTGGTAGGTCTGTTGGCCAGTGTCTGAAATACCCCCCGGCTGAACAGCCATGGTCAGGAACTGAAGCACCTGGAGCCCAGCAGCATTCATGCTAAAGGCAAACACATTTTCATTGCGGTTGATAAAGTGCTCCTTAGGCAGCCCTGATACGTAAGTCGGATCATCCAGAAGCCCCTGCCTCTCCATACTCACATTAGCGGGGTCATACTGCTTGAGACATTCAAGGCATGGCCGGTCCGGGCTAGCCACGTGAGCACGCCAATCTGCCCCCCGTAGTTTTCCCGAGGAGGTCACTCCAACGTTAATACCGCCGTCAATAACGGGGATTAAATGAGCGTAGGCAATCACATTCAGAGCTTGGCGCGGCCACGGTCGATCCACGCAACTGAATAAAACATCGCAATCTAAGGCGGCTTTATATCCTTTTTCTTCTGTTACCGAAAAAGGTAAGGCTTCAACTCTGAAATTTCCGGCTGTCGCATGTGCCTCAAGGCCATCTGCCATTACATCAACTTTTAGCCTCCCAATGTCATTAACGGTCGCATGGAGCATCCGGTCCAGGTTGTGGCGTTTTACCGTATCGAAATCGATTAAAATAATGTCCTCGATACCCATTCTAGCAAGGGCCTCTCCAATCAGATTCCCCACACTACCCGCCCCGATAATTCCTACACGAAGTCGCGCTAACAGTGCTTGTTTGTCTTTTCCCCATGATGAATAGGTGCGGGACAACTCATCCCTAAAAACCGGGGGATGAGCAATTTTATTCATAAACGTAACCTTGAAATCACTGCCGACGACTCGGACGGTCCCACACCACTTATTCTGGAACTGCCCCGGTCCAATTCGTGGCCAAAAGCGAGCGCTCCATGCGCCATCGGTACCCACCGTCAACCCCACTAGGGGTAGACCAGTTGTGGCATAAACTCGCGGGGCAAGTCTTTCTTCCGCGATCACATCCGGAGGGCTCATATGTTGCCACCCGGGGGTTGGATGACTATGCATAAACGCAATGCCTGCTTCTGCTTCTAGGGCCAAAGACATAACCCTTTCAAAATACGCAGGAAGGAAACTTGCGCCTCCATGCAAGTCACGCTCTTTATCATTTGGCAAAATAACTTGTTCCAAAAGGGCTGTTTTTCGGCTCCTAGCAGCGCTAGGTCGCCATAGGGCAAAACACAAATCTTCTTGAGGTCGTCCTTCTTCAAAATGCTGCAGAAGATGACCGCAAAGTTTGCCATCAATCTCCGCAGACATTGCGACGCTAAGGCCTACGCGACTCATTGGGTGGCCCAAAGCTGACGAATAAACGCCATATAGCAGGCGGCATTCCTTTTACTGTCTGCCCAACTCGGATGCGGACGGCTCCAATGCTGCCAGCCAGAACCAAAATGTTTGCTATGCTTTGGATGGCTTGCATGAATGCCACCTGTCGGATGTGCTCCTTCGCCCCCGATAGGGTGGATTTCCCTATCAATGTGTAGCCCGTGAGGAGGGGTCAAAGAAAAATCGTCAGGAACGACGAAACCCATATTCAGCTCCGTCCCCTTTAACTTCCCCACCTCAACCACATATGGAAATTTCACGTGGCCGTCGGGGAGTTCTGTCACATCAAAGCCGAGCTTCCTTAACTGCGCTGCAAAAAGAACGGCCCCTGTGATGGGGCCGTCGGCTACAGTGGTGGGGCCGGTGAACACGGAAATGAATTTTGCCTTCTGATGAAGATTAATCACCGTGTCTCCCTGATCCTGGAAAGAATTCTGCTTCTTTCCTTTAATCTCAACCAAGTAATACTCGTCGCTTGAAAGTTCCGCGAGCGCCAACAATTCATTGGCGGTCATTTTTCGTTCCGGGGCTTCAAATGATTCCCCATCAATTAAAATCGTAAGCTCTTTGGACATCGTTAGGGTCCTCCTTTTGAGCACTTAAAAGAAAAGGCCGGAGTGATTCGGACTCCGGCCTAGTTAGCCCTTCGGCGGGAAGGGATCGTTGCCATGGGAGTCTCGGGCACGGATGTGTCCGTCCCTCCCATGAATCAGAAGCTCGCTACCCTGATTGCGGGCGACTTCTCGCCCGCGATCGATAGCTTTCTCCTGGGTTGAGTGAATGGAAGACGGCTTGCTGCCGCCTTCCGCCTTAACTACCCACCCTTCGGGATGAGGTGTAACGTGCTGATTCCGTTTAGACATAACGCCCCTTGCCTATTGCTAATCCGCGTAGCGATTGCTAGATTGCAATCGCTAACACCAAGATTTCATAACTGTCGTTAAATTGCAATAGTAAAATTGAGGGTAAAATGTCGAATCAACGATTCAATGCGGAGGGATTTTACGCAGCGCTCGACGGCGCCAGACAGTCTAAGGAATTAACTTGGAAAAAAGTTGCGGATCAAGCAGGCGTCGCAGCCTCAACCTTAACCAGGATGGGTCAGGGAAAACGACCGGACATTGATGGATTGGCTGCCCTAGCAAGTTGGTCGGGCCTTGATGTAAAGAGCTTTTATCAGCCAGCTGTTGGCGATGTTCAGCCCGAACCACTGGCGGAAATTTCAGCCTTACTTAGAGCCGATCGCAATCTAAGTGGCGAGAGCGTAAAGGCCATGGAGACCATGCTTAAGTCTGCATATAACACAATGAGGAAAAATCGCAGTGGCGCTTAGAAGGGGCTTCCGAAAGGAGGCCGAAAATTACGCACAAGAATTTCGTGAAGAGCTTGGCCTAGAGGCTCATAGTCCACTTGACCCCAGAGGCTTGGCTGATCACCTCGCAGTACCGGTAATTGGACTCTCAGAGCATGCAGATATACCTGAAAAAGTAAAACTTCACTTTGGAGGACCGGGAAACTCTGATTTCTCAGCCACCACTCTCGCCGACGGCACTTACCGTGAGATTATTCATAATGATTTCCAGCATCCAAACCGGCAAAACTCAAACATTACGCACGAACTTGCTCACATTCTTCTTGGTCACCCACCAAAACCCCCCATGATTGATGATGGCTGCCGAAACTTTGACCCGACAATGGAGAAAGAAGCCAATGAGCTCGGCTTTTCCCTGTTGGTTCCAAAAGTAGCCGCATTGTTCGCAGTGGAGAACTTTTCGGATTTGAAGCTAGCTAGTCAGCAATATGGCGTAAGCCAATCTCTGCTGCTCTATCGTATTCGGATTACGGATGCTAAAAATTGGGCGAATAACCGCGCTAAAAAACAGTGCAGTCGCGCTTAATTCTGGAGAAAACAAATGGTGTTCCGGCCTCCGCCGCATCATTGCGCTGAAACTTGCCATAATTATATTAATGTAATAACATATGTATAGTTATACGTATAACTATGAGGAGGCCGTCATGGAGCTCAAGCTGCGCAAGACCGGAAATTCCCTGGCCACCACATGGCCCAAGGAGCTTTTGAGCCGTCTCAATGTCAAGGAAGGCGACAGGCTCTATACGGTTGAAACCCCCCATGGGGTTCTGGTCACGCCCTATGATCCCAAGTTCGGGAAAACCATGGATGCCGCCAGGCGCGTCATGGCGCGGGATCGCGATGCCCTGAAGGAACTCGCCAAGTAACATGGCCGTCGACCGCGAACCGGTATGGATGCGCGAGGAAGAAGTCACCGCCATCGCCGCCCAGGCCGTGGCCGTGTTCGGCGGGCTTTCCGGTGATCTGCGCGACGAGACCCTTCTCAAGGCGGCATTGGGGCGGCCGCTCAACAAATGGCATTATGACGAACCGAAACCGGATATGTTCGCCCTGGCGGCGGCCTATTGTTTCGCCCTCGCCCGGGGGCATGTGTTCCATGACGGCAACAAGCGGACCGCCTATATCACCGCCGTGGTTTTTCTTGAGCTCAACGGTTTTATCTGCGCGCCGCAACAGGCCCATATCGTCACAACCATGCTCGGCGCGGCGGCGGGTTCCGTAACCGAGGAACAACTGGCCTCCTGGTTCAAAACCAACAGCACGGGCCTGAAATAAATCGGCGCCGGATTTTCTGAAAAAAATGAGGAACTGGCGGGGAAATGGCGCACCCGGCGCGATTCGAACGCGCGACCTCTGCCTTCGGAGGGCAGCGCTCTATCCAGCTGAGCTACGGGTGCAAAAGGTTCCCAAGAAAAAATCCATGGAAAAAGTCCGTCCCTGATCTTGGGCGGCACGATACGCCAACACCCTCCCCCAGGCAAGCAAGCGCCCCGAATGAAGGCCCCCCCAGATTTCGTACCGTCCCTCGACTCCCTCCGCCTCTCTCTTGACTCTCCCCTCTCTTTATGCTAGGAATATTTTCTTACTATTTTTATACCGCTCTTTCCCATCGTAAAGACCATTCCCCCGCGCACCTTCTTTTTCGGGGCCGCAGTTCCTGAATGTACCCTGGCCCACCACCCTGGCGATGCTGCGCTGCACCCGCCCATGACAACAAATGACAACATTTTGAGGCCTTTCAGGGGTGAAATGCTGTTAAATCAAATACTTAGAGGTGAAAGGGCCAGGGTACGTCGGCCCTCAACAAAGAATGCCCTATTGTTGCCTAGTCGTCCCCGTTTAACCGCTCCCGGGCGCGGGCTCCGGCGCCCGAAGGCAGGGGCGCGTCGCGGTCGGCAATCCATCCTTCCATATCTTGCAGCACCCGCCAGCCTTGCAAATCACGAGTGAGCATATGGAACCCCCGGTCGTAAACGCCCAGCGTAATCCCACCGTTACCCTCACCACCACCCGCGCCACCATTGAGACTCCCAGAAGGCAGACGATCGAGCATAGCCGTCACCGGTTTCAGGGGGATCACCTCATCGCGCCGGCCATAGAGGATCAGCATAGGCATCCCCACCGCCTCCGCCGCCAATGCCGCCCGCAACTCCGAAGCCGACGCCAGCGCCGCGTCCATCAAATTGGTGAGCCCGTACATGGCGTCTATCCGGGTTTCCTTGATCACCAGCGGATCGGCCGAGAGCGCCCGCAGCATGGCGGTATTGTCGGAGGCGCGGATACGCAGGCCCCGCCCCGTCAACGTCACCCCCGGCAGGGTATGGGCGGCCAGCCATAACAGCCCCACCTGGAACGGGTTCATGGTTTCGCGGGCCCATACCGCCGGGGCCAGCAGGATAATCCCGTCCACCTGCGCATCTCCCGTCATGGCGGTCATGACCACCGCCGCCCCCATGCTCTCGCCCAACAGAAAGAGCGGCACGCCGGGATAGCGCTCCCGCAGCACCGCCGCAAAATCGTGGGCATCATTGGCCATGGCCGCCACCCCCGCCCACAGCCCGGCCTGCGGGCCCGCGCCGAATCCGCGCTGGTCGAAGGCGAAGGTGGCGATGCCTTTACGGGCGAGAAAAGTCCCGGTGGTCTCGAAGGCGTTGGAATAATCGTTGAAGCCATGCAGCGCCGCGATGACGGCCTTGGGTCGCCCCCTCGTTTCCATTTCCGCCCCCACATCCTGGGGCTGCCATATGCGCAGCGGCAGCTCTCTCCCGTCACGGGTCAGGAAATAGCCCTTCCCCAGAGCCGGAACTGAAGCCTCCCCGCCGGGGAGTTGCAGGCGCGGCGTGGCGCAGGCGGCGAGCAACAGCACGACCACCAGGGTCACCAGCAGGGTCCATAGAGAGGCCGGATAACGCGCAACCACGCCCCGCTCAGATGCGCTATTTGGCCATGAGAGGCGTATCACCGTCACCTCCGGTATTTCCTCTGTCATCCGCCGCTTCGTTATCCGCCCTTTCACCCGGGGACGCGTGGGTGATCTGCAGGAAGATGTCCTCGAGATCGGTTTCCTCCGTTGAAAGATCGGCGATGGTCAGCCCTTCGCCCGCCACCGCATCGAGAATTTCCGCAATCGAGGTCTGGGCCGGACGATAGCGGAAAACCAACCGCCGCGGCGCCGGCAGGGAAATCATACAGGCCGCGCCCACGGGCCCCTGAGCCAGGGCGGGGGGAACCGCGTCCATATCGCGGTCGAGCAGAATCGCCAGTTCCTTTTCGCCGATTCGCCGCAACAGGGCCTCGGTGGTATCACAGGCGGCGAGACGGCCCTGGTGAATGATGGCGATGCGGTCACAGAGCTGTTCCGCCTCCTCCAGATAGTGGGTGGTGAGCAGGATGGTGGTGCCGCGCTCGTTCAACTCCCGCACATGAGCCCAGAGCTGGCGGCGAAGGTCGATGTCCACGCCCGCGGTGGGCTCGTCCAGGACCAGCACCGGGGGGGCGTGCACCAGCGCCTTGGCCACCATCAGCCGCCGCCGCATGCCCCCCGACAGGGTGCGGGCGTAAGCCTCCGCCTTGTCCAGCAACCCCACCGCTTCGAGAATTTCCGAGGTGCGGCGGCGCGAGGCGGGCACGCCATAGAGCCCAGCGTGGATTTCCAGCAATTCAACAGGCGTGAAGAAGGGATCGATGTTGAGTTCCTGGGGCACCACACCGATGGCGGCCCGGGCGCGGCGATGGTCATGGTCGATGTCGATACCCCACAGCTTCACGAGGCCCGAGGATTTGCGGGTCAACCCGGCCAGGATATTGATGAAGGTGGACTTGCCCGCGCCGTTGGGGCCCAGGAGGCCGAACAGAGAGCCCCGGGGAATGGCCAGATCCACGTCGCTGAGGGCCGGTCGCGATGCGGTGCGCGGCGAGGCCGCATAGGTCTTGTTCAGCCCCACGGTCTCCACCGCAAGCTCCGGGGGGGACGCGCTACGGGCAGAGGCGCTTGTCATTTCTTCCTCCGCATATTGCGATGGGGAATTTCCAGAATCTGTCCTGACAGGAGAACTCATGGCCGCAACTTATTTAGAAAATGGTAAAACAAGTTATTGCTTAATTTTAGAAAGATTCTATAACCACCCTACGAAAGGATATGTTCCCCATATGGGCACTGCCGGGACTGTCTATTTTTCTTTGTTAAATTTTTTAACAGAGTCCTGACTTAAGCCCTCTGGAATATCACTTCTCCAAAATATTGCTTCTCCGACAAAAACCAATCGACCGTCTAGCGCAAGGAACAAGGCCCCCATGGGACCGGTGGACACCATAAAAGTAAAGCAAAGAAAAATCTTCTGTGAAGGAGATTCCCGTTCCTCGCTGGGCCATCCGCGGGTTTATCTCGATATCGGCGATTCCGGCGATGTGGACTGTCCCTATTGCGGCCGCCGTTATATTCTGGAAGAGGATGAGTCGAAAGACGACAGACCTCAACCCTAAACCGGACGCGGGCGGCCTTGAGCAAGCTCAAACACCTCTTTCTCATCGACGGCTCGGGATTCATTTTCAGGGCCTTTCACGCCCTTCCCGTTGCCGGGTTCACGCGCTCCGACGGCACCCCTACCAATGCCGTTTTCGGCTTCACCAACATGCTGCTCTCCACCGTGGAGGATATCCAGTCCCGTAACGGCGGCGGCTGTGCGGTGGCGGTGATCTTCGACGCCGCGCGCAAGACCTTCCGCAACGACATCTATCCTGAATATAAAGCCAACCGCGACGCGCCGCCGCCGGAGCTGATTCCCCAGTTCGACATCATCAAGGAAGCGCCCCGCGCCTTCAATCTGCCGAGCCTGCAAATGCCGGGCTTTGAAGCCGACGACCTGATCGCCACCTATGCCCGCCAGGCCGTGGAACAGGGCCTCGATGTGACCATCGTTTCCTCGGACAAGGACCTGATGCAGCTGGTGGGCGGGCAGGTTCTCATGTTCGATCCCATGAAGAACCGCGAGATCGGCCCCGACCAGGTGCGCGAGAAATTCGGCGTCGGGCCGGAACGGGTGGTGGACGTTCAGGCGCTGGCCGGCGACCCTTCCGACAATGTTCCCGGCGTTCCCGGCATCGGCGTCAAGACCGCGGCCCAGCTCATCAACGAATATGGCGACCTCGACACGCTGCTGGCCCGGGCGCAAGAGATCACACAGCCCAAGCGGCGGGAAAAACTCACCGACCACGCCGAGGATGCCCGCATCTCCCGCCAGCTAGTGACCCTGCGCAACGACGTGCCGCTGGAAGAACCCCTGGAGGATCTGGCCTTTCATCCGCTGGAACCGGGAAAGCTGCTGGCCTTCCTGCGCGAGCAGGAATTCCGCCGCATCATCACCCGGGTGGAACGCAGCTATGGCCGCGGCGAAGGTGGCGAAGACAGCGAGAGCGAGCCCGCGCCAACATCGGGGCAAGAAACCCCGAAAAAAGAGACATCGGAAAAATCACCCGCCGCCGCGCCGAAAAAAAAGACTGCCGGGAAAACCGCCACCAAAACCCGCGACTATGTGCTGGTGCGCGACGAGGCGGCGCTTGAAACGTGGATCGCCCGCGCCTTCGAGGCCGGTCATGTGGCTGTGGATACCGAGACCACTTCGCTCAACCCCATGACCGCCGAACTGGTGGGGGTATCGCTGGCCGTGGAGCCGGGCGCGGCCTGTTACGTGCCATTGGCCCACAGGCAAGCCGCCACCCAGGGCAGCCTCGATCTCGGTGATGACGACGGCGACGGCGGAACTGGAAAAGATGACAAGAACACCGGCGCCGGCGGCAAGGACAGCAAGGGCGGAAAAGACGGGCTGGTAGCCGACCAGATTCCCCGCCACAAGGCACTGGCCCTGCTCGCCCCCTTGCTGGGAGACCCTTCCGTGCTGAAGATCGGCCATAACCTAAAATACGACCAGGCCGTTCTCGCCAATTACGGAATCACGGTGACCCCGGTGGACGACACCATGCTGCTTTCCTATGTGCTGGAATGCGGCCTCCACGGCCACGGCATGGACGAGCTGGCGGAGCTGGAACTGGGCCTTGCCACCACCAAGTTCAAAGAGGTGGCGGGCAGCGGAAAGTCCCAGATCACCTTCGACCTCGTGCCACTGGACACGGCGCGGGACTACGCCGCCGAGGACGCCGACGTGACGTTACAGCTTCACCACGCCCTTAAACCCAGGCTGGCTCCCGAACATATGGCGACCCTGTATGAAACCATGGAACGCCCCCTGATCCCGGTGCTGGTGGCCATGGAACGCGAGGGGGTGCGCGTGGACCGCGACGAGCTGGAACGGCTGAGCCGGGATTTCGCGGCGCGGCTGGAAACCCTGGAAACGGAGATCCACAAGCTGGCCGGGCGCGAATTCGCGGTGGCCTCCCCCAAACAGCTGGGCGAAGTGTTGTTCGACGAGATGAATATGCCCGGCGGCAAAAAGGGCAAGAGCGGGGCCTACGCCACCGGAGCCGATATCCTCGAAGAGCTGGCCGCCCTCGGTCACGACCTGCCGGAGAAGGTTCTCCACTGGCGCCAGCTGGCCAAGCTCAAGAGCACTTATACCGACGCCCTGCTGCGCCAGATCGACCCCAAGACGGGCCGCGTCCATACCTCGTTCTCCATGGCCGCCACCTCCACCGGAAGGCTCGCCTCCAGCGACCCCAATCTTCAGAA
>JADHSZ010000006.1 GCA_016776635.1 Alphaproteobacteria bacterium | reverse complement strand
GGACGATGTGGACCGCATGGTGGCGGCCTTTGACGAGCGCCGCAAGCGGCTGGTGGCGGGCCTCAATGACCTGCCCGGATTCTCCTGCCAGGAACCGGGCGGCGCCTTCTACGCCTTTCCCAATATCAGCGCCACCGGTCTGGGGTCGAAAGAGATTGAGGAGAAGATTCTGAATGAAGCCGGAGTGGCCACGGTGGCGGGTACCAGCTTCGGACGTTACGGCGAAGGATTCCTGCGTTTTTCCTATGCCACCGGTATGGAAAACATCGAGGCCGCCTTGCAGCGCATCGGCGAATCACTGTAGGGTCTGTCCCTGAAATTTCTGGGGAAATTTCCGGGCTTGGAAGGGTAGCCCTGTATTTAGGCGGAATGCCTAATATTTATGCAGAAAACGGCTTATTTTGCCCTTTTTTTTCTTTCGGGGAAGGTGCTTTTTATTGTATTTCAATTGCTTATCAGAGGGCCGCTTCCCTGCCCGGTTTGGCACAAGCTGTGCAAATGGCTAGGGGCTGACACGCTATCCAAGGGAAGGCGCGGTGCCTCCTGTTCCTTTGACATCAAGCAAGACGGTCACTCATGAAAAAAATTGAAGCTATTATCAAACCCTTCAAGCTCGACGAAGTGAAGGAAGCTCTCCACGATCTCGGACTCAATGGCATGACCGTCATTGAGGCCAAGGGTTTCGGCCGTCAGAAAGGGCATACCGAACTTTATCGCGGCGCCGAATATGTGGTGGATTTCCTGCCCAAGGTGAAAATAGAAGTGGTGATGGACGACAAGCTTGTGGAACGCGCCATCGAAGCCATACAAAAGGCCGCCGAAACCGGACGCATCGGCGACGGCAAGATTTTCGTTTCATCAGTTGAGGACGTGGTTCGCATCCGCACTGGAGAACGGGGAACCGACGCCATCTAGACATGGCTCCCACCGGCGCCAAAAAACGGCACCCATATTTTTCAATTCCAATCGTTAATTCACATCCATAGCAACATCTATCCTGGGGAAGTTCATTATGTCCGACGTAAAAAAAGTCCTGGATCTCATCAAGGAGCAGGACGTCAAATATGTTGACCTGCGCTTTACCGACCCGCGCGGTAAGTGGCAGCACACGGCCCAGACCGTGGAAACCATCGACGAGGACGCCTTCGAGGACGGCATCATGTTCGATGGCTCTTCCATCGCCGGCTGGAAGGATATCAACGAATCCGACATGGCGTTGGTGCCCGATCCCACCACCGCCGTGCTTGATCCCTTCGCCGCCCAGACCTCGCTGATCCTTTTGTGCGACGTGCACGAGCCCACCACCGGCCAGCCCTATTCCCGCGACCCGCGTTCGGTGGCCGGCAAGGCCGAGGCCTATCTGAAAAGCGCAGGCGTGGGTGATACCGCCTATTTCGGACCCGAAGCCGAGTTCTTTGTCTTCGACGACGTGCGTTTCGACGTCTCCATGAACAGCACTTTCTATGAAATTGATTCCGACGAAGGGCCGTATGTGAGCGGCAAGATGTTCGATGAAGGCAATGTGGGCCATCGCCCCGCCGTCAAGGGCGGCTATTTCCCGGTGCCGCCGGTTGATTCGCAAAGCGATCTGCGCGCGGAAATGGTCACCGTCATGACCGAGATGGGCATGAACATGGAGAAGCACCACCACGAAGTGGCGCCGAGCCAGGCCGAAATCGGCATCAAGTTCGATACCCTGCTGCGTACCGCCGACAACATGCAGATCTATAAATACGTGGTGCATATGGTGGCCCATGCCTATGGCAAGACCGCCACCTTCATGCCCAAGCCGGTGGCCGGCGATAACGGGTCGGGCATGCATGTCCACCAGTCCCTCTTCAAGGGCGGCAAGCCGGTGTTTGCGGGATCGAGCTATGCCGATCTTTCGGAATCGGCGCTCCATTACATCGGCGGCATCATCAAGCATGCCCGCGCCATCAACGCCTTCTCCAACGCCACCACCAACAGCTATAAGCGCCTGATCCCCGGATTCGAAGCGCCGGTGTTGTTGGCCTATTCGGCGCGCAACCGTTCGGCGGCCTGCCGCATTCCCTATGATTCCAGCCCCAACGGCAAGCGCGTCGAAGTGCGCTATCCGGACGCCTCGGGCAACCCCTATCTGACCTTCGCCGCCATGCTCATGGCCGGGCTCGACGGTATCGAGAACAAGATCCATCCCGGCGATCCCATGGACAAGAACCTCTATGACCTGCCGCCCGAGGAATTAAAGGACATTCCCACGGTATGCGGAAGCCTGCGCGAGGCCCTGGACGCCCTGAGCGCCGACCGCGACTTCCTCAAGGCCGGCGACGTCTTCACCGACGACCTCATCGACGGCTATATCGATCTCAAATATGAAGAGGTCTACAACTTCGAACACGCGCCGCATCCGGTGGAATTCGAGATGTATTACTCGGTCTAAGGATACGGACGCCTTAGCAGGCAATGATCAAGACAAAAGGCCCCGCTTCACGGCGGGGCCTTTTTGTGTGCGGAGGTGACGGATCTTATTCCATGGCCAGGGCCTTTCTTATCTCGTCGCGATAGAGCCCAAACGCCCTGGCGTCGAGTCCCAGCAGGCTGCACAGGGTAACGATTTCGATCTGCTCCACGAGGCTGACCTCGCCATCGCTCTCGCTCAGGGCAAGACATATGCGAATCATCAGTTCCGCTTTTTCAGGATCGTTCGCCCCCGCCATGATAGCGGCGACGGCTTCGGCGTGGCCGGCCTCGGGGGATTCCTTGAGCGCCTCCACGAAACCGTTGAACAGGTTCACCCCTTCATGGGGATCGAACACCTTCAGGGCCTCCAGAGTTTCCAGAACCTGGTCCACCCGCATCCGTTCATCGAAGGTGATCTCGCCGTCGGACATGGAGACGACGGCGCTGGCCGCCATGGTGGCCTTGAGAAAGGGCAGGTTTTTATGGCGCGCCACCTGTTCCCGGTAGTGATGGGTCAGGTTCTTGAGGAAGTCCGGCATAGCGGTGGGATTCCCTTCATCGGCGACGCGCGCGCGTTTTAGTTCTCGGCGGGCGGCTGCAGGTCTATGTCGAGTATGGCCATCTGGAAAGCGTAGGAGATGTCTCCGTCCTCGTCATCGCGGTAGATAATGCCGATAAATTCCTCGCCGAGATTAACCTCCACCGAGTTGTCCTGGCGGCTTTGTTCCAGAATATGAATCGCACCATTGCCAAACTTCTCTCGAAGATAGGTCTGAAGACGCTGGATTTCCTCTTTGTCCACGGTCAACTCCTCCGGTGGTATCGTTTGTGGAAAATGGCTTTTCTGGAAAAGAAACAGGACAAGCCGGGGAATGGTGTGACACGCATCATGAGGGGTCTGCAAGCATCATTCAATAACCCATCCGGCCTAGGAAACGTCTGGGTTTTCTCCATCCGGGTTTTCTCCATCCGGAGAAAGAGATTCCCGGTCCTCCGGCGGGGCCGCCACCACCCGTGACCCGGGCAGGCGGATGATCACATCCGTCCCTTTTTTCTCCTCGCTTTCGATCAGCAACTCGCCTTCGTGAATTTCAACCAGGGCCTTAGTCAGGGAGAGGCCGAGACCGGTTCCTTCGTATTGGCGGCTGAAGGAGCTGTCCACCTGGCCAAAAGGCGCAAGGGCGGTGGGGATGTCATCTTCCTTGAGGCCGATGCCGGTGTCGGAAACGATGATGACGAAAGTCCCGTCCTCGTCAAGGGCGGCCTTGGCGGTGACGATGCCTCCCTCGGGGGTGAACTTGACGGCGTTTGAAAGCAGATTGATAAGTATCTGTTTGAGCTTGCGTTCATCGGCCAGCAGAAACGGCAGCCCCGGGGCAATATCTGTTTGCAGCGAGATTCCCTCCTGCTGGGCGCGGGAAATAACAAACCGCTTACAGCCTTCGATGAGCTCCGCCACATCCACCGTACCCTCCACCAGGTCGAGCCGTCCGGCCTCGATCTTGGAGAGATCGAGAATGTCGTTGATAACCTCAAGAAGGTGCGTGCCGCTGTTGTAGATATCGGTGGTATATTCTGAATATTCCGGCCGCCCCAGCCCACCAAAAAGCTCGCCTTTCATGATTTCTGAAAATCCGATAATGGCGTTGAGCGGGCTGCGCAGTTCGTGGCTCATATTGGCCAGGAATTCCGACTTGGTGCGGTTGGCCCGCTCGGCCTCGTCGCGCGCGGCCGCCAGAACCTCCGCCAGCTCTACCAGGCGGCGCCCCTGTAATTCCATACGGTCCTGGGAATCCTGTAACTCCGCGACCCGAATCCGCAGGGTATCTTCCTTTTCCTTGATCTCGGTGATTTCGGTACTGATTTCCATCACCCCGCCGCCGCCGGTGGGACGCAGGTCAACCTGAATCCAGCGCTGGTCGCAAAGCATGAGATCGAAACCACCTCCTCCGGGCTCCCTGAACGAGGTCATGCGATCCTTCACCCAGGATTCTGCGTGGTCGGGGGTAATGGAAAGCGCGCCCTTATGGGCAATAGCCTGAAAAATTTCCTCGGCCACGCGGCCCGGACCCAGCATGTCCGAGATGGGGGCGTAAAAATCACGATGGCGCTTGTTACACAGAATTATTCGTTCCTGGGAATCATACAGGCAGGCCCCCACGGGCAAGAGGTCAAGGATCTCCGCAAACCAATCCAGGGAAAGAGATGAAACGTCCTTGGCAGGACGCGCATCGGAATCTTCCTCGATCACGTCGGGTAGACTTCCTGGAGACATCTTCAGATTCTCTGTGATGTTACCGCCCCCACAGAATCATGTGTGAGATCATGCGTAAAACCATAACGCGCCCCCGCATTAAACGCCCAATCAGGCAAAAAACGCCTGAATTCGGAGGGGCAATAGTAGGAAAATTTGCCCAACTGCGCCAATGAAAAAAAGAGAATGGCAGGAAAGTATTGATGAGACGTAAAAATCGCCATCAATAACCGGACCTGACGGCGCCGGAAAAACCACGGCCCGGGAACCTTATTCCCAGTGGCGCCCTAGGTCCCTGGCGATTCCGGCGTCGTGGTCTCCGCCGTCTTATCCCCAGAATCTCCGCCCGGGGGCGTCGTGCCGGACTGGATACGCTCCGCCTCACGCCTGAGGTGGAGAAAGGAACGGACGCTGAAAGGAATACTCAGGAAATAGGCCAGCACGATACCGATAAAGGTGGCCCAGAACTCGGCAACCAGAGTGGCGGCGAAGATACCTACAAGCAGAAAGGTCGGCAGCACGTAAGGCTGGGGAATCTTGATCTGTTTCAGGGAATAGGTGGGAATAGTGCTGATTTTGAGGAGCGCCGTCACCACGGCGAGAGTCCCCACCACGAAGACGCTGCGGACGGCCTCGAATTCAGGAAACTGGAAGGAAATCATCATCGGAAACAGGGCCAGTCCGGCGCCGGCGGGGGCGGACACTCCGGTGAAATAATTATAGGCCCAAGGCGGCATCACCTCCCCCAGGCGCGAATTGAAACGGGCCAGGCGCAGCGCCGAACAGATGCAGTAGAAGGTAACGATGATCCAGCCTTTTCCGCCCAGCTCCCACAGCGACCAGTGATACAGGACTATTGCCGGAGCGACGCCGAAACTGACGAAATCGGACAGGGAATCGAGCTCGGTGCCGAATTTGCTCCCGCCGCCGAGAAGGCGCGCCATGCGGCCGTCCATATTGTCGAGAAATCCCGCCAGAATAACCGCCGCCACCGCCCATTCCCATTTGGCCATCAAGGCGAAACGCATGGCCGACAGCCCCGCGCATAAGGACATGAGCGTGAGCAAAGTGGGAATCATTACGTTCAGGGATTGTCCCTTGAACCGTTTCCGGCGTGCCCGAAACATGGGGGTGGGGTTCCTTCCTGTCTTATGGGCAAAGCATGGCGGGGCCTTGCGGGACGGCGATTATATCAAGAATGCCAACTATTTACCAAGATCGGCTATCACTGTCTCTCCGGCAATGGCGATCTGGCCGGGAAGCACCTTGGGTGTAGTGCCCTTGGGCAGGTAGACATCCACCCGGCTGCCGAAACGAATCAGCCCGAAACGCTCTCCGGCACGCACCTGTTGTCCCTCGGCCAGATCACATTTGATCCGCCTGGCCACAAGGCCGGCGATCTGGACGAAGGCGAGTTCCGCCCCGCCATCGCTTTTCATGGACACCGACATGCGCTCGTTATGCTCGCTGGCCTTGTCCAGGGAGGCATTTAAAAAACGCCCCGGCCGATAAGATATTTTTTCAATCACGCCATGGGCGGGAACGCGGTTCACATGCACGTTGAACACATTCATGAAAATGCTGACGCGGGGACGAGGCTCTTCTCCCATGCCCAGTTCCGGCGGCGGTGGCGCCTCTTCGAGCGGCAGCACCATACCGTCCGCGGGGCTGATGACCAGTCCCGGCTGCTGCGGCGTCACCCGTTCGGGATCACGGAAGAAATAGGCGCACCACGCGGTCAGCACCACCCCGACCCATCCCAGGGGCTGGTACAGAACCCAGAGACCGGCGGAAAGTGCGGCGAAGAGGGCGACAAACGGCCAGCCGGCGCGGTTGATGGAAACCCACACGGCCTTTTTGATGACGGAATCCAAGGGACACCTACCTTTCAGAAGCGACCCGTCATTTAGCGGATTTTCACGGCAAAGTCGACGCCCCATGGCGATGGCCACCGATCACCGTTTTCATCACTGAAAGGTATGGTGTTTTCCCGGCGGCCATGGAACTATTCTCGTAATCCGACAACACCGTGACAACATAGTGAAAGAGCCCGCTGCGGCCCGTGACGAGAGGTATTTGGTGAGCGATTCCGGCATGGACTCCGGCCCTGCGCACGCCAGAAATGTGGATACCAGAAATATGGACACCAGTGCTGGAGACACTACCGACACCCCCCCGGCCCCGAATATGGATGATCTCATCGAAGGGCTGTCGGGGTCTCTGGATGCCGTTTCCAGGGAAGAAACACCCCAGGAACTGCGCTTTGGCTTTTCCCATCGCGGTTTTTATTTTATCGCCAAGGCCCGGCGCGGGGAGAACGGCGAGGCACGGCTAAGTCTTTGCGGCAGCATTGGCTTCCTCCCCTATTCCGTACAATCCGCATTCGTTCGCCGCTGCGTGCTTTATCTCACTGATGAAAAACGCCGGCCCGCCCTGGGACAGTTCCTGGTCCAGCCCAACAAACGAATCATCTTCCTTGCCGAAACCGGTATTTCCCCGGATATGGGTCATGAAGCGGTGATTGCCGGGCTGTGCCAGATTCTCTTCAACACCAAGCCACATCTCGACCTGATGGCCGAATGTCTTGCCTTCGTGCCCCTGTCTGAAGGCGCCGGAGAGCCTCCCTCTTCCATTGCATCGGGTGGGCAGAGCCCTGCCCCCCAACTGCCTCGGTCCAAAGAATCCAGCGACGAAGATTCTGGCGGGGATTCCGGAAAAAAGACGGCTGCAATCTCAGAAGAGAAACCGGCTGATGAGAAAAAAACCACCATGAAAAAGGTCCTCTCCAAGGTCAAGGCCAAGGACAAGAAGGGTCTTCAGGTGAAGAAACGGAAGAAACCCGCCACCAAGGCCAAAGCCAAGGCCAAAAAGACGGGCGCGGCCCAGAAAACAGCCAAGAAGGCGGCCAAGAAAACGAAGCCCAAGAAAGCCACCAAGAAACCGAAAAGCAAGGCAGCGAAAAAGCCCAAGCCCAAGAAAGACTCCTAGCCGCCGGCCCCTTCCATTCCGCGTGGCAGGGTAAACACCTGTCCGGGATAGATGAGATCGGGATCGCCAATCTGCGAGCGGTTGGCCTCGTAGATCACGTGGTATTCAATTCCCTGTCCATAGGCCCGGCGCGCCAGCCGCCACAGGCTGTTGCCCGGCTGTACCACCACCGTGCTGTCATCTTCCATCAGCGGCGGAGTCTCGGCGCGCGAGAAGGGAAGTTCCACCCGGGCCACCACCCGGCCCTCGGAGGAAATCTGATCGAGGCGCAGGCTGTAGACACCGGGGGCCACGTCATGGTCGGGAGTCAGGGACCAGTGCCCGTCATCCCCGGCTACGGTCTCGCCAAGCAAAGCATTATCGAGATAGACACGCAGCGACACCCTGGGGACCGCCCGCCCGCCAAGCTGGATCCGGCCCGAGGAATCGTAATCCACCACATCCAGGGACAGGGCAATATCACCGGTCTCGCCCGAAGGCGACTGCAACAGCTGACTGGCGCCGGTTCCGTCACGCCGGGTTTTCAAGATCAGCGCGTTGCCCGGTTCCTCAGCAGCGCGGCCCGCGATATCACGGTCGGACTGGGGCAGGATCATGACCACCACCTCTTCGGAGAGCACCGCCTCGCCGTCGCCGAGCCGGGAACTGAGGCTCAGTTCAAGATCGCCCGGCGGGAACGGCGTTTCGGATACCCAGACCCATTCACCGCGATGATCCGCCGTGACCTTGCCAATTTCCTGGCCACGGTTGGAGATGATGACCTCGGCGTTGGGGGTTGCCCGCCCCGCCAGCACCGCCTCGCCCTTGCGGTTGACCCGCACCACGTCGAAGGTGGGCGGCACGTTAACCGCCGACGCCACGGTTTCATCCGGCGCCGCCACGGAGTCGGGCTCGGCCTGTTTCGCAACTTCCGGCATGGCCGGCGCGGGATCGGCGGCAACAGGGGGTTCGGACATGGCTTCCGGAGGCGTTTCCCCGGAGCGGGAGATGTACAGGAGACCGGCGGAAATAACCGCCAGGCCCGCCAAGATCATGACGACGGATTTATTCACGGCCCCTCGCAACGCTTTTTCATGAAAGTGAGCCCAAGGTAATACGACCTCCCGCCCGTTGCAACGACACCTTGCGCGTGGCTTCCGGCTCCCTTAGAAGGAAAGCCATTCCCCTCACGCGAGGCCTGAGATTCCATGACCGTCCGTTCCCTTTGCGTTTATTGCGCCTCGTCGCAAACCATTCCCGAGCAACATCGGCAATGCGCCCGGGAGCTGGGGCGGCTTTTGGCCGAGAACGGCATTCATCTGATCACCGGCGGCGGCCATGTGGGGCTTATGGGGGAAACCGCCGACGCCGCGCTGGCCGCGGGTGGCAAGGTGACGGGAATTATCCCCCGCTTCATCAAGCAGTGGGAGGTGGACCATCGCGGACTGACCCAATTGATCGAGGTGGAAAGCATGCACGAGCGCAAACAGAAGATGTTTGACATGTCGGACGCCTTCGCCGCCCTTCCCGGCGGGCTCGGCACCCTGGACGAAACCCTGGAAATCATCACCTGGAAGCATCTGGGACTCCATGACAGGCCCGTATTTCTGATCGAACCCGGCGGTTATTGGAAACCGTTTCATAACCTTTTCGAGCATATGATCGCCACCGGTTATGCCAGCGAAAAGTCCAGAGACCTGTACACGGTGGTGGAAGGGGCCGATGGGATGATAGCCGCCCTGGAAACCCTGCCCCCGGCCCATGGGGGTGAAAACAGCAGCCGCATATGATCGGAATCATTGGGCGGATTGTTGTGTCCTCCGGCGGGAATGATAGGTTGAAGCAATCAGGATACGGAAGGGAACCCCCATGGCGAAAATCAAGGTAGTCACCCCCGTCGTTGAAATCGACGGCGACGAGATGACCCGGATCATCTGGAAGTTCATCAAGGATAAGCTGATTCTTCCTTATCTCGACCTGGAGCTGAAATATTTCGATCTCGGCATCGAGAGCCGCGACGCCAGCGACGACCAGATCACCGTGGACGCGGCCAACGCCATCAAGGAGCTGGGCGTGGGCGTCAAATGCGCCACCATCACCCCCGACGAGGCGCGGGTGGAGGAATTCGGCCTGAAAAAAATGTGGCGCTCCCCCAACGGCACCATCCGCAACATCCTGGGCGGCACCGTCTTCCGCGAGCCCATCATTTGCGCCAACGTGCCGCGCCTGGTTCCGGGCTGGACCCAGCCCATAGTGATCGGCCGTCATGCCTTCGGCGACCAGTACCGGGCCACTGATTTCGTGGTGCCGGGCAAGGGCAAGCTGAGCATCAGCTTCGTGCCTGAAGACGGCGGCGAGACTATCGAGCGCGAGATTTTCGATTTCCCCGGTGGCGGCGTCGCCATGGCCATGTACAATCTCGACGAGTCCATCCGCGGCTTCGCCCGCGCCTGTATGAATTATGGCCTCAATCTGGGGTGGCCGGTCTATCTCTCCACCAAGAACACCATCCTCAAGGCCTATGACGGGCGCTTCAAGGACCTCTTCGCCGAGGTCTTCGAAGCCGAATTCAAGGACAAGTTCGCGGCCAAGGGCATCACCTACGAACACCGTCTTATCGACGACATGGTGGCGGCTGCCATGAAATGGAGCGGCGGTTTTGTCTGGGCCTGCAAGAATTACGACGGCGACGTACAGTCGGACACCGTGGCCCAGGGCTTTGGCTCACTGGGGCTGATGACCTCGGTGCTGATGACGCCTGACGGCAAGACGGTGGAGGCCGAGGCCGCCCACGGCACCGTGACCCGCCATTACCGCCTGCACCAGGAGGGCAAGGCCACCTCCACCAATCCCATCGCCTCCATCTTCGCCTGGACCCAGGGGCTTTATTACCGCGGCCAGTTCGATGACACGCCCGACGTCCAGAACTTCGCCAAGACCCTGGAGAAGGTCTGCGTGGACACGGTGGAGGCGGGCTTCATGACCAAGGATCTGGCGCTGTTGATCGGCCCCGAACAGTCGTGGCTGACCACCGAGGAGTTCCTCGACAAGCTGGATCAAGGCTTGAAGCGGGAAATGGGCTAAGGAAAGGCGCGGAACGGCGCCAGAATCACAAAAACTTCGCGCAACCGCCATCGGAAACCCTAAGTATATTCATACGGGGTATGATTTCCGGCTGGTGAGACGTTAAAGTGGGATGGATGTGATTCACCGTCAGGCGTGCCTGACGGGATGCATTGATTTTGAGGGCGGTTTTGGGGGCGGTTTTGATGGAACCCTTGATGGGGACGGAGTCTCGAGAAAAACTGACGTTGCCACGGGTCTTTATTATTTCCCGGGAAACCGCGCACAGGAAGAAGCTGAAGAATCTCCTGGGGCGGCATTTCGAGAGCAAGACTTTCGAGGACACGCACATCGCCGGAGAGGCCATACTGAAGAACCCCCCCGATGTCACCATCGTCGATATCGAGAGGGTGTGGCAGAACGAAATCAACTGGTTAAGCATGAACCCGTCGGGGATAAACTTCAAATCCCTGCCGTTGATCCTGGTCGGCGCCAGGGGAGAAGAATTCGAGGATATGAAGGCTCTGTTCGGCGACTCGAGCCACTACATCACATGGCCGCTTGAGGCAGAGCCGCTGAGAGAAATCGTCTCCACCCTCATCAACGAGGCCGTCGAGGCATCTTGGGAGGAACTGCCGCAAAGCCTGAGCAGGCCGTTGAAGATGACCGTGGAGGAATATCAAAGTATCGCCACGGCGATCGAGAACGGCGAACCCATCGATTACAAGTCGGCGGATAAAAGCTGTGCGCCTCTGATCGAAGCGGTTCGTGGAGGAACTCACCACGATATTCTCAAGACCGTGCAGGCCCATCACAACTACACCTATGTCCATTCCATGCGGGTGGCCACCCTGTTGACGCTGTTCGGCTATGGCATCGGCATCAAGGGGGATGATCTTAAAATCCTTTCCACCGGCGGCCTCTTGCATGACACCGGCAAGCTGGTCACGCCCTTAAAAATTCTCGACAAGCCGGGCAAGCTCGACGACGACGAATGGCCCATCATGAAGAATCATGTGACCCGCTCGGGGGAACTGTTGGGTGATATCGACAACATCACCAAGGGCGCCATAATTATCGCCGAACAGCACCACGAAAAAATAGACGGTTCAGGCTATCCCAGGGGGTTAAAGGGCAGCCAGTTGAACGATCTGGCGAGAATGTCGGCCATCGTTGATATCTTCGGCGCCTTGACCGACGCCCGTTCCTATAAACCGGCCTTTCCCGCCGAAAAGGCCTTCGCCATCCTCGAGAGCATGGACGCCGCCATCGATCAGAATATGCTTTCCATGTTCAGGGAAATCTTCTCTTCGACGCAGACCGAAGAGGAGAAAGAGCTGGTAAAGACAGCCTAGCTGTAGCGCAAGCAATCCCCGCTTTGGATCACAGGCCGCGCCCCCTTCAGCGTCGCTCTAGCCCGCCAGCGCTTTTTCGATGGCGTCGAGCGCTTGCGCCGCCTTGTCGCCGTCGGGACCACCGGCCTGGGCCATGTCGGGACGCCCGCCCCCGCCTTTTCCGCCGAGGATTTCCGAGCCGATGCGCACCAGGGATACGGCGTCGAATTTTTCCGTCAGATCGTCGGTGACGGAAACCACCAGCGACGCCTTGCCCTCGTTCACCGCCACCAGAGCAACCACGCCCGAACCCATGCGCGCCGTCATCTCATCGGCCATGGGTTTGAGTTCCTTGGCGGGCATGTCCTGGAGACAGCGCGGAGCGAAGGTGACGCCGGCCACCTTCTTGTCGGAATCACCGCCGTCGGCGCCGTTGCCGCCGCCAGCCATGGCACGGCGCGCCTCGGAAAGATCGCGCTCCAGTTTTTTACGTTCCTCCAACAGGGACACCACACGGGATTCGAGATCGCCCGGCGCCGCCTTCATGGCGGATGCCGCCGCCAAGAGCTGGGCTTCCTGCTCGGCCACGGCAGCCACGGCGGCCTCGCCGGTTAATGCCTCGATGCGCCGCACCCCGGCAGCCACGGCGGATTCACCGGAGATATGGAAGAACCCGATATCGCCGGCGCGGCGCACATGGGTGCCGCCGCACAACTCCATGGAATAGGGAGCCTCCCCGCCCGCCGCAGCATTTTCTCCGCCCATGGAGACCACCCGCACTTCGTCGCCGTATTTTTCGCCGAACAGGGCCATGGCGCCGTGTTCCACGGCCTCGTCGGGAGTCATAAGCCGGGTCGTCACTTCATCGTTGCCGCGGATGCGGGCGTTGACTTCCGATTCGACTGCCGCAAGCTCCTCGTGGCTCACCGCCTTGGGGTGACTGATATCGAAGCGCAGCCGGTCGGGAGCCACCAGAGACCCCTTCTGGGTCACGTGATCGCCCAGCAGCCCGCGCAAGGCACGGTGCAGAAGATGGGTGGCGGAATGATTGGCGCGCAGCCGGGCGCGGCGTTCATGGTCAACGGCGAGTTCCACCACCTCGCCCACGGCGAAGGCTCCCGACGTCACCTTGCCCGTATGCACATGCAGGTTGCCGAGAAACTTGGCGGTGTCGGAAATTTCCATGCGGGCGCGTTTCTTTCCCTGCCCCAAACCCAGGGCAACCCCGCTGTCGCCCATCTGGCCGCCGGATTCGCCATAGAAGGGCGTCTGGTTGACGATCAGGGAAACCTCGCCCTTGCCCGCCTTGTCCACTTCCTTTCCGTCCACCACCAGGGCCACCACTTCACCCTCGGCGGCCTCTATGTCATAGCCGAGAAATTCCGTGCCCCCCACGCGCTGGCCGATCTCGAGCCAGATTTTTTCCGTGGCCGCCTCGCCGGAACCGGCCCAGGCGGCGCGGGCCTCTTCCTTCTGACGATCCATGGCGGCGTTGAAACCATCCACGTCCACCTCCCTCCCCTGGCCACGCAGCACGTCCTGGGTCAGGTCAAGGGGAAAACCATAGGTGTCATAGAGCTTGAAGGCGGCGGCGCCGGGCAGCGCCGCATCGCGCGCCAGCTTGCCGGTTTCCTCCGAAAGCAGTTTCAGCCCCCGCTCCAGAGTCTTCTGGAAGCGGGTTTCCTCGAGCTTGAGGATTTCCGTCATCAGGGCCTGGGCCCGGCCCAGCTCCGGATAGACCTGGCCCATTTCACTGATCAGCGGCGGCACCAGCCGCCACATGAGGGGTTCGCGCCCACCCAGCATATGCATGTGGCGCATGGCACGGCGCATGATCCGCCGCAGTACGTAGCCGCGCCCCTCGTTGGAGGGCAGGACACCGTCGGCCATCAGGAAACACACAGCGCGCAGATGATCGGCGATGACCCGGTGGGATACGATTTTGTCGCCTTCGGCCTTGACCCCCGTGATCTCCTGGGAGGCCTCGATCAAATGCTTAAAAAGGTCCGTGTCGTAATTATTGTGAACGCCCTGTAGTACCGCGGCGATGCGTTCCAGCCCCATACCGGTGTCGATACTGGGCCGAGGCAGGTCCACACGCTCTTCGGCCGAGAGACGGTCATACTGCATGAAGACCAGATTCCAGATTTCCACGAAACGGTCGCCCTCGGCATCGGCTGAGCCGGGCGGGCCACCGGGAATGTCCTCGCCGTGGTCATAGAAGATTTCGGCGCAGGGTCCACAAGGTCCGGTATCGCCCATGGACCAGAAATTGTCGGCGCCGTCGATACGCAGGATTCGCGAGTCCGGCAGGCCGGTGATCTTGCGCGAGAGTTCGAAGGCTTCGTCATCGTCGGCGTAGACCGTCACCGTCAGCCGCTCGGCGGGCACGGCGAATTCGCGGGTGATCAGGTTCCAGGCCAGATCGAGGGCCACGTCCTTGAAATAGTCGCCGAAGGAGAAGTTCCCCAGCATTTCGAAGAAGGTGTGGTGGCGGGCGGTATAGCCCACATTATCAAGGTCATTGTGTTTGCCGCCGGCGCGCACACATTTCTGGCTGGTGGCGGCGCGGGGGATGTTCCGCGATTCGGCCCCGGTAAAGACATTCTTGAAGGGGACCATCCCGGCATTGGTGAAGAGCAGGGTGGGATCGTTGTGGGGCACCAGCGGACCGGAGGCCACGATTTCGTGGTCGTTTTTCGCGAAGTAATCGAGAAAGGCGGCGCGGATATCGTTGCTGGTCTCCATCCCATGCTTTTAACCCGCCCCCCCAACCGTGTCTAGGGCGGGTCAGGACTGATAGCGGAGCGGCAAACAGAAAGGGACGCGCGGATCACCGCACGTCCCTTTCAGACCCATGAGCGCCAACCACGGGGGCCCGGCTGTAAGATCGAAGTCCCGGCCTTACAGGCCCCAGGTAATTGGAACCATGGGCCGGTTTATGACTTGGCCGCTTTGGCGGCTGTTTCTTCAGATATTTCCTCAGATGTTTCATCGCTGGTTTCATCCGGCGCCTCTTCGCCGTCAGCAGCCGCACCACCCATCACATCGGCGCCGCCGAGACCGGCGTCATTACGGATCGCCTGTTCGACCTTTTCCGCCACTTCCGGATGCTCGCGCAGATACGTCTTGGCGTTTTCGCGGCCCTGGCCGATGCGTTCCCCGTCATGGGAGAACCAGGCGCCTGATTTTTCCACCACCTCGGCCTGGACGCCGAGATCGATGATTTCACCGAGCCGGGAGATGCCTTCGCCATACATGATGTCGAATTCCACCACCTTGAAGGGCGGCGCCATCTTGTTCTTGACCACCTTGACCCGGGTCTGGTTGCCGATCACCCGGTCACGGTCCTTGATGGCGCCGATACGACGGATGTCGAGCCGCACCGAGGCGTAGAATTTCAGGGCATTGCCGCCGGTGGTGGTTTCCGGACTGCCGAACATGACGCCGATCTTGTGGCGTATCTGGTTGATGAAGACCACGGTGCAGCGCGATTTGGCGATGGAACCCGTGAGCTTGCGCAGAGCCTGGCTCATGAGACGGGCGTGCAGACCCATATGGGAATCTCCCATCTCGCCCTCAAGCTCGGCCCGCGGCACCAGCGCCGCGACGCTGTCGATCACCAGCACGTCCACCGCGCCCGAGCGCACCAGGGTATCGGTGATCTCCAGCGCCTGTTCCCCGGCGTCGGGCTGGGAAATCAGCAAATCGTCCACATTGACGCCCAGCTTGCGTGCATAGGCCGGGTCGAGCGCGTGTTCGGCGTCGATAAAGGCACAGGTGCCGCCGGTCTTCTGGGCCTCGGCTACCACATGCAGGGCCAGGGTGGTCTTGCCGGAGCTTTCCGGACCATAGATTTCCACCACGCGGCCACGGGGCAGACCACCGATGCCAAGCCCGATATCGAGGCCCAGCGAGCCGGTAGAGACGGCTTCTGCCTCCACCACGCCTTCGCGCTGGCCGAATTTCATGATCGAGCCCTTGCCGAAGCTGCGCTCAATCTGTCCCAGCGCCGCCTCGAGAGCCTTTTCCTTGTCCATATTATCCTTATCAACCAAACGAATTGCCGCCTCGGCCATGTCTGCCTCCCTCTTATTTCACAGGGGTGAATATCAATCAATGTCTCATCTTGGAGTCAGGATGTGCATGTTTTGTTCTCATTTGCAAGAGAATATTTCATGAACATCTAGCCAAAAAGGTCAGTATTGTTTCGAAACAGCAACATCAAAGACGGCGAATAAGGGTGGGACAGGCCTTAAGCCGCGGCCTGTTGCATGACCTCTTTGACCTTGCCCGCCAATTCATCGAGGCTGAAGGGCTTGGCCAGGAAATGGATATCGGTGCTGCGGTCGAGACGCTGGCGAAAGGACTCCTCGGCATAGCCGGAAATACAGATGACCTTGATCTGCGGCCGGTTCTCCTGAATCCATTCAATCAGGGCGGGACCGTCCATATCGGGCATGACAACATCGGTGATCAGCAGGTCGATGGGATCCCGGGTGATGTTGATAAGCTCGGTTGCGGTGACGCCGCTGCGCGCCTCCAGCACCTTGTAGCCCTTGTTGCGCAGCGCCCGCGCGCTGAACATACGCACCGCGTCCTCGTCTTCCACCAGAAGCACGGTGCCGGTGCCGGTGAGGTCGCGGGTCGCCGGAACCGCTTCTTCCCCCTCCCCTGCCTGAACGGCCTCTTCCTCTTGGGACTGGGCCACGTAGCGCGGCAGGAAAATACTGAACCTGGTGCCTTGGCCCGGCTCGCTGTCCACGAAGACAAAGCCATCGGCCTGTCTGATGATGCCGTGCACGGTGGAGAGCCCGAGCCCGGTCCCCAACCCCACCTCTTTGGTGGAGAAGAAAGGCTCGAAAATGCGGTCGAGAATCTCCTTTTCAATCCCCTGGCCGCTATCCACGACCTCGATCAGGACATAATCGCCCACGGGCATGACCTCGCTGCCGTAAGGGGCGGGATCGGAAAGCGAGACGTTCTCGGTACGCACACTCAGGGCGCCGCCTTCGGGCATGGCGTCGCGGGCATTGACGGCCAGGTTGACCACGATCTGTTCAAGCTGGCCCTGATCCATCAGCACCACGCCGAGATCCCGGCCGTGGGTCATCTTGAGCTCGATGGAAACGCCGATGAGGCGGCGCATAAGATGGGACAGGTCCGCCAGCACCTCGGTCACGTTCAACACCTTTGACTGCACCGTCTGCTGGCGGGAAAAGGCGAGCAACTGGCGCACCAGATTGGCCGCCCGGTTGGCGTTCTGTTTGATCTGCATGATATCGGCGAAGGACTGGTCGCCGGGCTTGTGGCGTATCAGCAGCAGATCGCAGAAACCGATCATGGCGGTGAGAAGGTTGTTGAAATCGTGGGCGATGCCGCCGGCGAGCTGTCCCACGGCTTCCATTTTCTGGGACTGGGCAAATTGCATTTCCAGGCTCTTGCGCTCGGAGGTGTCCACGCCGTGGAGAATGAGACCGGCCATTTCGCCATCGTCGTCCTCCAGGCGGCTGGCGAAAAAGGACGCCACATGACCCGACTCCCCCTCATCTCCAATGGCAAGCCGGACCTCTGCGGAACCGCCTTTGTCGGATTCCGATACGGCCCCGGCAAGAAGCTTTTCAAACTTGTCCTGATCCTGGGGTGCGATGAACTCCGCCAGACGCCACCCTGCTACATCCCGTTCTCCCGCTCCCAACAACACGCGCATGGCGAGATTGCATTCGACAATGGCGCCATCGGGATCAAGCTCGGCGATGCCGCCGGGCGCGGCGTCGAAAAACCTCTGAAAACGCTGTACCGACTGGCGCAGGGCGCGTTCCAGCTCGCGCTCGGCGGTAACGTCATGCACCACCGATCTGGTGAGAGGCTCGCCACCACCGCCGGGACTTTGTTTCTGGCTGATCTGGGCCTCGACCACACGCCCCTTGCGGCCGCGTAGGGTAACGCGGTCGTAGCGGGTAATGGGTGCGGAATCCAGGGAGGACTTGACCGCGCGCAACCCCGGCTCGTGAGGCGCCAAGGAAGCGGGCAGCGAATCAGTGATGAAATCATGGAGATGTAGATCTCCCCCGATGATCTCGTCGGCGGAGCATTCCAGCCATCTGGCGAGGGTGCTGTTGACGAGCAGGAATTTTCCCTGTTCGTCCACCGAATAAAAACCGATGGGCGCATTGTCCACAAATTCCGAGAGAGCCTCTTGTTCGTGGTGGAGAATTTCCTCCATGCGGCGGTGCACGGTGGTGTCCTCCACCCCCCAAACCACGTATCCCGGCAGGTCGGAAATGGGATAGACCGAGACATTGCGCCATTCATACTCGCCGTCGTCGGTGGGAATTTTGATATCCACGCTGTCGGCGTCGCCGGCCGCCACCGCGATCTGGAGCCGGGCCACCGCCGTGGCTGAGGCCTCGTCCCGCATCAGCTGTTCCTGGAGCGCCTGCAGGGCTTTCCCGCCCTCGGCGTGAAACAAATGATGGAAAGCGGAATTGACGAAGATGGTCTCGCCCGAAGGCCCGACGATCAGGCGCGGATGGGGTAGTGATTCAAAGGCGCGGGCGAAAAGGTCTCCTTCCTTGCGCTTGACCGGAAAAGATATATGGGTGGGAAGCCGCAGCAGCAAAGACTCCGCCCGACTCCATAATTCCTTGAGCTTTCCACCAAGCGCAACCACGGCGCGCCCCCCTTTCCATGACCTAAAAACCGGCCCCGAAACCGCCTCTGAAACCAACCATGAACGGCCCGCTCTTTTTATCATAAATCACGCCACCGCATGACTGAAAACACGAGAGCCCGCCGCCAAGCGGTCAGATGGTGATGGGAAAGGAGTGCGGAGGCGGATTAATGGAGGGTTTTGTTTTTCAGGCGGTAGACGTAGCTGATGACCTCGGCCACGGCCTTGTAATGCTCTTCGGGAATTTCATCGCCAATTTCCATACCGGCATGAAGCGCCCGCGCCAAAGGCTGATTTTCGACGATAGCCACATCGTTTTCCTCAGCAATCTCCCTGATTTTCAGGGCCAGGTTGTCCACGCCCTTGGCTACGCAGAGCGGCGCTTCCATGCCTTCTTCCTGGTCGTATTTCAGGGCCACCGCATAATGGGTGGGGTTGGTGATGACCACATCGGCCTCGGGAACCTCGGCCATCATGCGGCGGCGCGCCCGCTCCATGCGAATCTGCTTCAAGCGGCCCTTGATCATGGGATCGCCTTCGGTCTGTTTATATTCGTCTTTGAGTTCCTGTTGCGACATACGCATCTTCTTGTTGTGCTGGTTGCGCTGGTAGATTAGATCGGCCAGGGCGATCAACGTCACTACGGAAAAAACACCTAGAAGAAGGCGGATGGCGAGGGAATAAAGAAGGTCCAGGATCTGCGTTGTTTCACGGTTAGAAATGATGTCGATGTTGTCGAATTCCGGCACTATCAGGAACACCGCCACCCCCGCCACCACCAAAAGCTTGAGAACCGCCTTGACGAATTCCATGACGGCGTTGAGGGAAAACTGGCGTTTGAAGCCGGAGATGAGGGAAATTTTTTCCAGCTTGGGCTTGATCTTTTCAGGGGAGAAGATGAGTCCGTGCTGGACCAGCCCCGTGGCCGCGGCCACCGCCACCAGAATCACCATGGGCACCACCAGCACCGCCATCACATCTCTGAACAAATTCGAAAAAACCACGCGCAGGTGCTCGAAATCGGTGGGAATGAGATGCGGCGCCTCGACGAAACGGAAAAGGACCACTTTCAGGTCATGCATCATGCTTGGCGCATACATGACCATAAAAACGGTGAGCGCCATGATGATGAACCAGTGGTTGACCTCGCGCGAGGTGGCCACGTCACCTTTCTTGCGGGCGTCATCCAGCTTTTTTTGCGTCGGGTCTTCTGTTTTTTGTGATTCGTCTTCGCCTTCGGCCATGTATCACCTGATCACGAATATATCCACATAATGGGTCTCGAACGAACGCAGGAACAGGGCCATCGCCGTGGCCACGGTGAGCGCCATGACCGTCCAGCCAAGGACGATCTGTACCGGCAGAACGATGAAAAAAACCTGAATCTGCGGCATCAGCCGTCCCAGAAGTCCCAGACCAAGGTAGAAAACCAGCCCCATCACGATAAACGGCGCCGCGATCCTTATGGCCAGGGTGAAGCTGTCCGAAACTACCCGGGCAAGGGTTTCGGCGATGCCATCAACGGGAAGAGGGTTTCCGGGAATGAATAGAGAATAGCTGTCCACCAGAGCCGCGATAAATATGTAATGCAGATCAGTCACCATGATAAGCAGAACCCCGAGGATGGTCAGGAAGGCCCCGAACAGCGCCCCCTGGGAAGCAGAGGTGGGGTCACGCACGAAGGCGTTGGCAAGTCCCGACTGATAGGCGATGGCCATGCCGCCCACCTGGAGGGACGAGAGCAGAAACCGCGCCACAATGCCGATAAAAAGACCGATGATGATTTCTCCGGCGATCAGCAAGAAAAGCAGCAGGCCGCTGTCCGGCATGGCGGGAAGCGTGGGCGAGGCCAGCGGCGTGATGACGAGGCTCAAAGCCAACCCCAGCGTGAGCCGGATACGCGGAGAGATAAAAGGTTCGCCGAGCCCGGGAAGCAGCATCATCGCCGACCCGCAACGGCAAAAAACCAGGAAAAAAGCAAAAAAACTGGTGCGGATCAGGTCATCGAGCATGGGCGCCTGGAACTCTTTCAGCCAAGGGCAACGATGCGGTCCATAAGCTGTTTGGCGAACTCCATCAGGGTCGCCAGCATGAAGGGCAGAAAAACAACCATGGAAATGAAGATCACCAAAATCTTCGGCACAAAGGCCAGGGTCATTTCCTGGATCTGGGTCAGAGCCTGGAACAGGGAAACCGTCAGACCCACGAGAAGCGCGATCAGCATGACGGGCGAGGCAATCTTGATCACCACGATCACCGCATCACGCGCAATTTCAAGAACTTCGAGCTGATTCATAACGCCACCTGCGCTATAGGGGCATACGGATAATTTCCTGATAAGCCTGGATCACCCTGTCACGAACGGCAATCACCGTCTGCAGGGTCAGTTCGGCATTGGCCACGGCGGCCACCACCTCGGTGATGTCCGTCTTGCCGGAGAGCGACTGCATGCTCATCAGTTCGCTTTTTTCGCTGGCCTCGAGGGCGGTTTCCGCGGCCTGTTTCACCAAGGAGGCGAAATCCTCGCCCGGGTCCACCTTATTACGCGATTCCAGACCGCCGCCACCCTTGGTGGGGTCGGTATAGGCGGAAATAACGTTGTCGATATTCATGGGCATAAAGGGTACTCCAGAAATCGGGGCGGAAATCGGGAACGGGAAAAAGAAGCTTCAGCTAGCGTAACATATCCACCGTGCGTTGGAGCATGGTTTTTGACACGGTAATGGCATTGAGATTGGCTTCATAACTGCGCTGAGCCTGACGCATGTCCATCATTTCTATAAGCCCGTTGACGTTGGTGGTCTGGACATAGCCGATGTCGTCGGCCGCGGGATGACCGGGATCATACCTCTTGCCGAATTCGGACGAGTCCTCGCCGATCTTCCTCACGTTCACGGTCTTGAGTCCCAGTTCCCGGTCCAGGGTATTCTGGAAGGAAATGATCTGGCGGCGGTAGGGATCGCCACCGGGCGTCATGGCCAGAGAATCGGCGTTGGCCATGTTTTCCGAAATCACACGTACGCGCACGCCCTGCACTTTCATGCCGGCGGCTGAAATTTTCAGAGAATCAGTGAGGTCTCCCATTGGTTCCTTCCTCTATTCCAGGTTATCTGATGCGACCGATGGCATCGCGGAACATCTGCAAATGCTTCTTGTAAAGATTGGTGGTCATTTCATAATCCATGGCCGTCTGCGAAGAGGCCATGAGCTGTTCTTCCAGAGAGACCGAATTGCCCATCAGGGCCGTTTCATAATCGGTTTCCTGTTGGATGATGCGGTATTTGTTGGGCCGGGTCGCCTCGGTAGTGCTTGAGGCAATATGTGCCGGGCTCGAGGCCTTCATTTTGAAATTCCTGAACCGGGTCTGGCGCAGAATTTTATCGAAGTCCAGCTCTTCGAGATCCTTGGCCTTGTAGCGCGGCGTATCGGCGTTGGAAATATTCTGGGAGAGTATGCGCTGGCGCTGGGCAAGCCAGGCTAAGCGCTTGGAAATCATGGAAAAAATAGGAAGATCAGTAAGAGCCATCTGTGTCCACCGAATAATCAGGTTATGGTCTGGTCAGGGGTGCGCCCGGACGCCCGAGGCCCCCACCGAAAAAGACTTGAAAGCCGCTCATAAAAGGAAGCCCCGCCGTTTCCGGTGTTCTCCACGACGCAATTCCCGTGCCAGGGTAAAAACCCTTAATCGGAGTTAGAAATATTCCTTCAGGCTGAGTATGCTAGGCGCGAGTTAAAAAAGAATGAACATTAATAGAATTTTGGTAAAATTGTATCTATGCTCTATTTAACGCGAAAAATCGGCGAATCGGTCATCATCAACGACTCCATCAAGGTGACCGTCGTTGAGATCAGAGGAAAAACCATCAAGTTGGGGTTTACCTACCCATCGGATGCTTCGGTTCTGCGTCAGGAACTGCACGAGAGGATTCAGGAGGAAAACCGTTCCGCCGTGGGAACCCGGGATTCCCTGATGGATGCCCTGCAACAGAAGAAAAGCCCGGAGTAATGGCGAATTAAATATTTCTTTAGGTTATTGAACGCTATCATGGCTCGCATTCACATCCCTTCCTGTCTGCTCATCATGGATGCAAGGCATTGAAAAACAAATCAAAAAAGCCGGCTCCTTCGACGGCCGATTCTTCATCGCAAGTTCTTGAGCCGGCTCTGGCCGTGGCCCTGAGTCACGACCTGGAGAAGGAGAATGCTCCGCGTGTGGTGGCCAAGGGAAAGGGCACCTTCGCCGAACAGATTCTCCACCTGGCCTTCGCCCACGGCATCAAGGTCCGTGAGGACGCCGATCTGGCGAAAATCCTTTCCGCCATCGACGTGGATAGTGAAATCCCGCTCGAAGCATTTGCCGCCATTGCCGAAATTATGGCCTACGTGTATTACGCCAACGGCGAGTTCCAGAAGCTGGAGATGGCCGCCGCGGGCCTTCCGGAGAACCCGTCCGGCGACGGCTCCCCTTCCCCGGCAACATAACGGTTGAGGGCTGATGAACGATCTCGATGAAATCAAGCGGCGTCTCGACGGCTTTTCCGCTTTCTGCGCAACCGTTCGCGAAGCCCTGAAGGGGGAAGGCTCCCTGCAAAGCGACGTGGATCTTTCCGGGATGGAGAAGGAGGTCGGGGAAATCTGCGCCCTTATCGGTACCCTTCCGGGTTCCGAAGGAGAGCCACTTTTAAACAGCCTCATCGCCCTTTCCGACGAGATTGCCCATCTCGAGGAGGACCTCAAGGAACAGCATCAAGCCCTGGCCGAGGAGATCAGGGGAATCTCCGACCGTCAACGAGCCACCTCTGCCTATGGCAGTTCCTTGCCTCCGAAAACAAAATAGCAATTCCACGGCTACGTCCTAACAATGGAAACCGAGGTCTATATCCAATTCCTGGCCGCCCTTCTTTTCGTTCTCGGGCTGATCGGGATATTCGCGCTTCTTGTGCGGCGTTTCGGCTTTGGTCTGATCTCGGCGCCACGCTCCGGCAACGGAAAAAAGCGCATTGCCGTGGTTGAGGTCATTCCGGTGGATGCCAAACGGCGGCTAGCATTGGTGCGCAGGGACGGCACCGAGCATCTGGTGCTTCTGGGGCCCACCTCGGACCTTCTGATCGAATCGGGAATCAAGGCCGAGTCCCCGACAAATGAGGAAACGGACCAAAGCCATGAAACCGGCACCACCCAGGAAAGCGGGTAACCCCATGAAGACACGACCTCTCCTTGCTGCGGCCACGGTTCTTTCCCTACTCGCCACCGTCCTGTTCGTGGCGCCGGCGCTGGCGCAGAACTTTTCCTTCGATTTCGGCGAAGGCCCCACGGCCACCGGACGCGTCTTCCAGCTGATCGTCCTGCTGACGGTCCTGTCCCTGGCGCCGTCGATCCTGATCATGACCACCTCTTTCATCCGTATCGTGGTGGTTTTTTCCTTCCTGCGCTCGGCACTGGGCCTGCAACAGACGCCGCCCAACACCGTTTTGGTGGGACTGGCCCTGTTCCTGACGCTTTTCATCATGACGCCCACCTTCGAGACCGCCTATTCCGAAGGCCTGGCTCCCCTGATTGAAAACGAGATCACCGAGGAGGAATCCTTCGAGAGAACCACCGCCCCCTTCCACGCCTTCATGCGCAAACAGGTGCGCGAAAAGGACCTGGTTCTGTTTCTCGATATTGCCGATATGGAGGATGTGGAAAGCCCGGAAGCGGTCCCCCTGCGGGTGCTGATCCCGGCTTTCGTCATCAGCGAGTTGCGCCGCGCCTTCGAGATCGGGTTCCTGATCTTCGTTCCCTTTCTCGTCATTGACATGGTAGTGGCGTCCATTCTCATGTCCATGGGCATGATGATGCTGCCACCGATTATCATCTCGCTGCCGTTCAAGCTGATTTTCTTCGTCCTCGTGGATGGCTGGTACCTGGTTGCCGGCAGCGTGGTGCAGAGCTTCACACCGTAACGGGCACCCCCCCGCAAGGCCGCGCTTCTAGACCATGCAACGTCAGTTAATGGCGGAGAGGTCCTGGTCTTCCAGACGCTCGCGATAGCCGGCCATGAAGGACTCGTATTTGTTGACCTCCTTGAGGCGGTCAACGATGGCTTTCATGCTGTCGGCGGAGCCTGTGGGCTCGGTAACGATGACCGTGAAATCGTCGAGATAGGGGCTGCGCCCCATGAAGTCCGAATATTTGTCACGCAGGTAGAAAAGCCCGGCCATGTTGTCGCTCAAGGCCAGGGCCACGGCCCAGCGCATGAGAAGATGGGGGCTCACTACCTCGGGCTCGGCCAGGGCCGGCGCTTCGTCGTCGGCGGCTTCCCCTTCGGCCCCAATGGCGGAAGTCTCCGCCGCCGCCACCGCCTCTTCCTCAGGCGTTGGCGGTCCGGCCTTCATGGCGGGAGGATGTTCTATTTTTTCCACCGCCCTGGAAATGGCGCCGGCGGCCGACGCCCAGTTCTGCTCGCGCCAGAAGATATCGGCGCGCAGCTTCTCGGCGTCGAGACTCTCATCACCCTGGATAAGAGCCAATGCTTCGGGCCGCCGGTCAAGGTCCACCAGGGCCCGGGCCTCAAGGTGGCGGCGGCGTCTAACGAGACCGGAAGACAAGTCCTTCTCCGCGGTATCGCTCAGGGTCTTGAGGGCTTGCTCGGGCGTCTGGTCGAGAATCTGGATGAAAGCCAGCTGTGCTCCCACCTCGGCCTTTTCCACTCCCTGGAGACGGAATTTGATCTGCTGGTCCAGCAGTTCCTCGGCCTGGTCGAGAAGATCCACGGCCACCATGCGGTCGGCCAGATTACGGATCATCCGGTCGCCGTTTTTTCCGCCCGGAGTCAATTCGCGGAATTCGTTGAAGATGGCCAGGGCCTTGATCGGAGGCAGCTCATCGGCGGTGCCGTCAAGGTAGAGACTGACGAAGGTATCACCCATCTTTTTCGTCAGCTCGCGTGCCTTTTCGTGACGGGGGAAGGCCGTGGCCGCCTGTTTCAGGGTAACCAGCGAGTTCTGGAAATCCCCATCCTCAAGATAAAGATCGCCGAGACGTTCCAGCAGGGCAAACTCGAACTGGTCGCCGCGCCAAACAAAACGCAGCTTCTCGAGTTCCTCAATCAGTTCGCCCTGTGTCAGGGAACCGTTGTCGAAAAGATAGTTGACCTTGGCATAGATAGCCTTGGCCCGGCTGCGGCGGTCGCTGCCCTCGATCACCTTGTCCCAAATCGCCATGGCGTTGTCGGTGGCGTCAGTGGCCATAAAAGCCTCACCCAGTAAATAGGAGGCATAGTTGAGTTCGGCGGCCGAAGGATCGCTTTCCTTGACGAGATCCAGGAATGACTTCGCCGCCTCATAATTTTCATTGGCGATGACTGTTTCCGCCGCCAACAGGCCCAGCTTGCGCTGTATATTCGTGGGATAGACCCCTATCAGGTTGGCGGAACGGGAAAACCCGTCAATGGCCTCCTCCCAGTCCCCCTGCTCCGCGGCCAGCGCCGCCTGCCACAGCACCCCCTCGGGCAGACCGGCCATGCCCTGGGAATACAGATATTTTCCCGATTCCAGATAATTGCCGTTCATGAACAGGCTGATCCCGAGGAACAGTTTGTAATCGGCCTCTTCGGCCATTTCCGGCTCTTCCTCGCCGATCACCTTGAGCAGGCTGGCGGCGTCTCCGGGCATGCCGTTGGCGAAATAATACTGGGCCAGTTGAAGGCGCAGCTGGTTGCGCTCGGCAGGAGGCGCCGCGGCAATTTCGCCAAGCAGGATTTTTCGCGATTCATAGAACCATGGCGAAGGTCCAAGGGCCCATCTTTCCATATTGAGCATGGGTTCAAATTCGCCGCTGTCTTCCATGTCAAAATCGCCCGCCAGCAGACTGGCTTCATCAAAATTGGCGGGACGTGCCGAGATAAACAGGTCGTCCTGACTTCTGATTTCCACTCCGTCGGCTTCCACCCGCACATCAAGCCCGTCCGTGTAAGGTTCCACCACCACTCCCTGAGCGGTGCCGATGAGAAGGAACTGGGCGTAGGAACGGTTACGGTTGATGCCCTGGCCCAGGCCCGGGACCGGCACCACGAACAGCTTGTCACCCACCACCGTGTCACGGATGGTCATCTTGTCCACGGCATTGTCCACCGACAGGAAAAGCCGGGGCCCGGCTTCCGCCTCCGGCTCGACCTTGATCATGAGGGGAACTTCGGGCTGCAATGTCTGGGGTTTGAGATCCACAAACCAGACATTGCCTTCCTTGCGCAGGCTGGGATTGATGCCGGAACGCACCCGCGCGCGAAGGATCGTGGCGCGGGCATCGGGAACCTGTATCAGTTCCTCCAGGCGCTGCTCGCTTTTCTCCACGATGCTCGCCAGGCGCAGTGTTTCGAGGTGATCGAATAAGAACCATAAATAACCCGCGCGCCGGTAAATGGCGGCGGCAACCCCTTCCGGCCAGTCAAAGCGGAGGCTGAAGAGATCGTCTTCCATGATCCCTGTCAGGGTGCGAGGTTCTCCGTCATCCTCCTGTTCCCAGCTGTCCCCCACGAGATCTCCGCTCGTTCCCTCTGGCGCCTCCTCTGGTGTCCCTTCTCCCGCGGAGGGAGGTGATTCCGGAGTCGTTTCCGGGGTCGCTTCGGCCTTCGTCACCGGGGTGACCGGCGCCGCGGTAAGCTGTGTGGGCCGCGCAGACTTCGCGCCCTTCTTGGACTTGGCGAGGACGGGGGCGGGCTTTGGAGGTGGCGATACGGCCTGCTTCACACTTTTCTTTGCGGCTTTCGCCGTTTCGGCGGTCGGCTTGAGCACATCCACAACCACCTTGGCTCCGGTGCGGAAATGCCGCAGCCGTGACCCTTCGGTCAGGGTCATGTCCACCGACAGCCCGGTTGCGCTGGTGGCCGCATTAAATTCAGGAACAGCGGGGGGCAGAGCCTTGCGCACCTTCCCCACATTAATGCGTGCCGGCTTGTCGAAGGAAACCGTCGCCTTGACCCCCCTGCGGCGGACCTTGAACTCCACCGCCGATGTCCAGTCGAAGACGAAACGGGTAAACCCGGGATGGCTGCCGATGCGCACATTCAGTTTCTTGGCGGCGGTGAGAGCCTTTTGTTTGGGCTTTTTCGATGGCTTGGCTGGAATTTTCACCTTCTTGGCCGATTTCGTTTCCAGCTTTGTTTCCACGGGGGATTTCTCTGCCTGGGAAGGAGTCTCCGCCGCCTGGGTTTTCGCCGCCTGGGTTTCTACCTTCTGGGCCGGGGCTGGGGGTTCTGCCGCGGGCGCTGGGGGGGCGGGTTTCGCGGCCGCCACGGCAGGTGCTACGTCGCCAACAACGTCCGAGAGGTCCACCACCACCGCGTAATCGTGGAGGAAAGCGCGATAGCTGAAAGGCTTGCTCAGGGTGAACACCGCCGTCTTGCCGTCATCGTCAAGTTCCGCCGCCGTCACATATTGTGAGAGTTGCTTTAATACGGGGGTCAAATCGCTGTGCAGAGGTTTGGAGAAGCGCACGAACAGTTTCTCCCCCTCCACCTTGGCGGCAAAAACAACCTTTGATGTCCATTCGAAAACGATGCGCCCGAAACTGTCGTGGTTCCAAGCACGGATTTTAATTTCCGGGATGGATATTTCCGGGGCAGGCGTCCCGGCTGTTTTGGCGGGATCCGTGCCGGTATCCTTACTGGCATCCTTATTGGGGTCCAGCTGAGGCAGGGTCTGGCCGGAAGGAACTTCCTGAGCCGCCGCCTCGGCTACCAATCCGGGGATTAATCCAGGGGCCAACCCGGCGGCGGACACCACAAAGGAGAACGCCACGGCGGCGGCAAGCCCTTTCCGCAAGGGCCGCGGCACAACAGAGATGGAAGGCAGTGATATCAAGATCTACCCCCTTTCGAGGATAATACCACAATATCTACCCGGCGGGACAGGTCCGTACGTTGTTTCCTGGAAAGCTCTGGACTTAAGAATTCAAAATGGGACTCAGCCGCCCCAAAGGCGAGGATATCCTTGGGATAGCCCGCACGCCGCAGTTCATTGGCCACCGTGATGGCGCGGGAGATGGACAGTTCCCAGTTGCTCGAAAACCCTCCCCCTTGCAACGGCGTGGGGTCCGTATGCCCGAACACATCCACTCTGTTGCCCACATTGCGGAGGAGACTTCCCATGTCGCGCAAGGCGCGCTTTCCCTTTTCCGACAGGGTGGCGGCGCCGACCTGGAACAGGACATCACTGGGCAACGAGATCACCATTCGGTCTTCCAGTTGATGTATCACGTTATCGCCGAGATCGGCGGCTTCCTTCATCTGCGACTCCAGGATGGCGGAGAGATACCCCAGATCAATGGCCATGTCTCGGGTGCGGCCGGCGATATTAAGATCGGCGCCGGCCGAGCTTTTGAGGATACCCGCGTCCGGCGCCAAGCTGCGCGACAGGGATTCGGTAATGGTTTTCCAATCCTCGGAATTCACCGAGGACATGGAAAAAAGCAGAACGAAAAAGGCAAGCATAAGGGACACAAGGTCGGTGAAGATAATCAACCAGCCCTTGTTGATCTCGGCGGTGTATTCCTCGTCTGTATGATCTTCGTCGTCGAACATGGCCTAAGTCACTGTACCAATTGTTTAAAATCAACCCTTGGCTCATCCTTACCGCGAATATAAAACATCATCCGCACATGGCTCGGATCACCGATTTCAATTCCGGCAACGGTTGAATCCGCAGGCGCGCCCCTGGCGCGCAGTTCACGAGCCAGCGTTCCCGCACGGGCCACTTCCAGGGTCTCTCCCTTAGCCAGATCCCCGGAAAGAATCCATTCACTGCCGACGATAATTTCAACATCAAAGCGCAGATCATCAGGGGGATCGCTGAGAATACGCCCCACTTTATTGAGAAGGGAGTTGGACTGTTCTTTCAGCCGCGCCTCTCCGCCCACGAACAGCTCTTCGGTAGTGGTCTCAATCTGCATCAGCTGGCCCGGAATCACCTCTTCCACCCGGGCAAGGGGAATCGCCGTCTTGACCAGCGCCCCGATCTTCACCAGGGAGGAGGCGGCCTCGGCAAAGGAACCGATGTCGGAGGAAAAATGCATGGACTGGGAGGAAGGGATGCCCACCGCCTCGAAAGCGGAGTGGACGCTGAAAACGGCGTCTTTAGCCTTGTCTTCCTGGATGCTGGAAATGCTGTTGAGGAGGATGAAAAAGGCCACAAGAAGGAGATAGAGGCCCAAAAACACGATGATGGAGCCACCACCGGCTCTTATATCCGAAGGGTTTTCCTCTAAGTGCTTCATGGCGTATTAGTATTAATCGAAGCTGTCGAGAAGGGCGTCGATATCTTCCTGGGACGTGGCCTCGTTCTCCATCTGAGGCCCGTGGAGAAGGTCTTCATCGGATGGCTTGTCTGCGCCGGCCTTTTCCTTGGCTTCCTTCTCTTTCTCCTCCCGCAGTTTTGCGCCCGCCGCCTTGATGTCTTCGCCAAAGGCCGCGGCAAGAGCCTCCACCTTTTCCTCGATGTGGCGCAATGCCGTCACCACCTTGCCGATGCGCTGGCCGGTAATGTCCTGGAAATTGCAGGCCTCGAAGATTGTGGTAACGCCATCGACTATTTTCCCGCCCTCTTCTCCCTCCAGTCCCGAACCTATTTCCATCAGTTTTTCGGCGGTGTCGAGAATGGTGCCCGTGGCTTCTTCGGTGGCGAGGACAATGGCGTCGAGTTCATCGGTGGCGGTTGGAATATGCTCGGCGCTGATTTCCTCGGGGCACAGGGCGGCAATCTCCTCCTTGGCGGAGTGAATATACTGAACCAGGGATTCGATCTCCTGGTAGATGTGCATATCCTGTGAAGACAGGTCGCCATGCAGCGTGGCGAGCACGTCCTGGACCACCTCGACCAGTTCGGTAATGGGGACTTTTTCGCCGTATTTGTCCTTTAGCGCAGCGAGTCGCGATTCCAGTTCAGCGTCTGCCTCACGATCAGACATGGCCGGGTACCTCTACATTGCGTGTGTTGCGCCGATCCCGTTCTAGAACGGGCCGAGGACACTTGTCAGCTTACCCTTGAGCGTGGCGGCATTGAACGGCTTGACGATGTAGTTGTTGACGCCGGCTTCCTTGGCGGCGACCACATTCTCGGTTTTGCTTTCCGCCGTGATCATGATGAAGGGCATGGCCTTGAGGTTGGCGTCGGCACGCACCTCGCGCAATAACTGAAGACCGGTCATGGGCTCCATATTCCAGTCGGAAATCACCAAGCCGAAATTCTTTTCCCGAAGCTTTATCAGGGCTTCGCTGCCATCAGTGGCTTCATCCACATTGTTGAAGCCGAGCTGCTTGAGCAGATTGCGGATGATCCGCAGCATGGTCTTGTAGTCGTCCACGATGAGGACGTTCATATTCATATCGACAGCCATCGATCACTCCAACGAAGATTTGCCAGACACGTGGGTACTCTTATCGCTTATCTCTACCCGCTTTGGAGTTAAATCAAAGTTAATATGGTTAATAAAGCGAATAATCCACACACTTTTTTCCAGATCGGATATGGATTCGTAAGAGCCCTTCAAAAGGGCTTCCTCGGTTCTCCGGAGAGAACCCGCCATCATCCTCCCGGATTGACGCCGGTATCGGGGGCGGCCTCTCCCTGAAGCCCGCCCAGTTCATCATCACCTTTCGGAAAATGGCGGCGCAAGGCGATTTCAGTGGTCAGCGCCTGGGCCTTGACCGGGTCCATCTTGGCCAGAACCGGCGCCACCTTGCGTTCGCTCATGCGGTCCACCACTTCCAGAAGGATCGTCATTTCAAGCTGCTCGAAGATGCGCGCCGCATCCTTTGGTTTCATGCTCTCATAAATTTTGACCAGGCTTTTGAGATTGGTTTCTTCCTGTTCGTCATATTTGACGATCAGCCCTTCGATTGTGGACTGCAGGGTCTTGAGCTCGGAAATTTTGGATTCAATCCGCTTCTCGGCGGCTTCCAGCAAGCCTTCGCGCATCTCGATTTCCCGTGAGCGGCGTTCCAGGGCCTGGCGGCGTTCAGCCAGTTTCTGCAGCATTTCCACTTCGGATTCAGTAAATTCCTGTTCTTCCTCTTCCTCGTCCATTTCTTCGCCGTCGGCCATCATTTCGTCATCGTCGAAAACTTCCTCATCGCCGGTGTCATCAAGGGTTCCTTCGGCCTCCTCTTCATCGGCCGTTTGCGCCTGTGACGGGGCGATAGAGACGGAATCGGCCATTTCCTCCAGACCGCTCCAGAATTGCCCGGCACGAAGAGTGAGCATCAGGACCGCCACAAAGACTGTAACCGGCAAGAGCCTGAAAGGAAGTTTCATGATTTTTTCCGCATATTCATTTTGCCATAAGGCCTTTCCGCACAAAGCTTTCCCACGGTGACGCCCGACAGCCCCAACACCCGTATTCCCACCGCCTCAACGAGAGGCATTCAGGGTCTTGATCAATTCTTTCTCGGCTCTGGAACGCACGGAGGATTCAATGTCGTCAGCCTCGGAGTTGTCTTCATCGCCTCCCGCTTCGGAGGCATCGGCCACCGTCTCTCCCGAAGACGAAGACACGCCGCCCAGACGATTGGCCAAGCTATCCCCCCTCTCGATGATGAAGGTGAGATCCTCGTAGAGAGTCTTGGCGTCTTCGACTTCCATGTGCAGATTGCCACGGATGTGTTCGGCGGTTTCGCGCAGGGCGATAATGCTGTCCTCGGCACGGGCCGTGGCTTGGTTGAAGCTGGAAACGAGGCTTTGAAACTCGGCCTCATTGCGCCGGAATGAATTAAGACGTTTACTTAAGATAATGCAATAAACTATTGTGACAACAAGAAGAATTGCGATCATACCATCGGTGAAAAGAGCAATCATCCCAACTCTTCCTCGGCGAATTCATCCACCTTTGGCCCCACTTCCTCGAACAGACGCACGGCGATATTACGGCCCTTGCGCCCCATTTTCCCAAGGAACAGAACCCGCTCCCCGCAGGTCATTTCAATGTCCGAATCATCGGTGACATTAAGGGGAATATGGTCGCCGATCTTGAGGTTGAGAACACTCCCCAGACTCATGGGAACGCGGTCCAGCACGGCATCTATAGCCACATCCGTGGACCACAGCTCCTTGGCGAGATGGTTTTCCCAGATCGAATCGCGGCCGAATTTCTCACCCATGAACATCTGCAGCAACAGCTCACGAACCGGCTCCAGGGTGGCGTAGGGAAGCAGGAGATCGAGCTTGCCGCCGCGGTCTTCCATGTCGATACGCAGCCGGGTCAAAATGGCGGCATTGGCGGGACGGGCAATAGTGGCGAAGCGGGGGTTGGTCTCGAGACGTTCAGAGCGGAAGATGACGGGACTCAAGGGATCGAAAGCCGAACTCAGATCGGAAAGAAAGACCTGGATCAGGCGGCTCACCAAGGTGCGTTCGATGGTGGTATAGGGGCGGCCCTCGATACGCATGGGCGCGGTGCCCCGCCGCCCGCCGAGCAGAACGTCGACGATCGAGTAGATCAGGGAACTGTCAACGGTCACCAGGCCGTAATTGTCCCATTCCTCGGCGATAAACACCGACAGCATGGCGGGTAAGGGGATGCTGTTGAGGTAATCCCCAAAACGCACGGAAGTGATGTTATCGAGGGAGACTTCCACGTTGTCGGAGGTGAAATTACGCAGGCTGGTGGACAACATGCGCACCAGGCGATCGAAGACCACCTCGAGCATGGGCAGGCGTTCGTAGGAGACAAGCGCGCTGTTGATGATGGCCATGACGCCGGTGGTCTCACCGCCGCCATCATCGTCGCCAAAGCCAAGAAGGCTGTCGATTTCGTCCTGATCGAGGACACGGGTCGCCTGGCCGGGCACCTCTCCCCCGCCTCCTTCAGCCCCTTCAGCCCCTTCGGCCCCTTCCTCGTCGGCCATGGACTCCCACTCGGCGGCGGCGCGTTCCTCTTCGCTCATGCCGTCGCCGCCGTCGCCGCCCTCACCACCGTCCTCACCTTCCGCGGCGGCCCATTCGGCGGCGAGGCGCTCGTCCTCGCTCATCTCTCCTGAATTGGCGGCTTCCTCGGCTTCCGTTGCCTCGGCGACCTCTTCACTCGCATCCGACATGTCAGCGTCCCTTACTGGACAAGAATTTCCTTAAAGAGAACATCATTAACCACGGCTGGCTGGGCGGCGACCTTGACCCGGGCCAGAAGTTCTTCGCGAAGGCGGTGAATACCCGCCGAACCGCGCAGGTCCTCGGCCCGCAATTCGCGGAGATAGACCTGAAAATTATCCACTACACGAGGCATGACCACCTCAAGCTTGGCAACTTCCGCCTGACTGGCCAGTTCCAGGCTGACCTTGATCTTCAAAAAGCTCGACCTGCGGCCCGTGGTATTAAGGTTTACCAAGAGCTCAGGCATCTCATAAAACGCCGCCGCCCCTGGCGCAGCACCCTCACCACCGGCCTCGGACCCGTCTTCGGCAACGGTCCCGTCGGCGGCCTCATCTCCGTCTCCACCGCTAAAAACACCACTGATGAACAGCCAGGCTCCGATTCCGATGAGAAGAGCGACGGGAAGCGCCACAAAAAGGACGGTTTGCTTCCCACTTAAGCCGCCCTTTCCGCCTTCTCCTTCTTCATCATCGTCTTCGCCGTCTTCGTCGTCGTCTTCGTAATCTTCTTCGTCGTCTTCGTCAGCCATGGCCTTACCTTAAACTAAACTCGTAAAACACCAGAGCGCGAATACGGGAATCCACGCCACAATCGACTTCCCACGATTAAAGCTCGGGGACGGATTGCCAGCGCACAGTATACATGAATAATTTATCTAACATTAACGATAAGTTGAAAAATCCGGTAAAGAAATCATAGTCGCCATCGCCACGGGCCCCGCCGGCCCCAATTCACAATTTCATCTTTCTCCTTCCTAATCTGCGCCCCTGAGCAAGGGTTTGCAAGGGCTGGATCACGGCCCCGCGGCCCTATCAGAAAGCTTTGCCGCCCCAAGGCAAGATATGCCCGGCAAACCCTGCCGAAAACCCTTCCCAGCGCCCGGCGCCCGCTCTCAACATCCCTCTAATATATTGATTTAATTAGATTTTATTTTTGGCATGCCATATGCAGATGGAGGCATGAATTTTTGTCATTTTGCATATCATTTTGCGTGGGAAACCATCATGGCCTTAGAAAATGCATCAGCAATCGCCTTGTCACGGCAGATGGTTCTGCGCCGGCAGATGGATACCGTCGCCAATAACATCGCCAATTCGCAGACGCCTTCCTACAAGAGCGAATCCCTGATGTTCATCCAGCACCTCATCACCAATGACGAGGGCAAGAAGCTGCACTATGTGGAAGACATCGCCGAATTCCGCAACATGGACCAAGGCCCCTTCACCGAGACCGGCAGCGACCTCGACGTGGCCATATCCGGTGAGGGATTCCTGGTGGTGGACGGCCCCAACGGCCCCCTCTACACCCGCAACGGCCGCATGACCCTGGACGCCACCGGGCGTCTCGTCACCAATGGCGGCCTGGTTATCCAAGGCGGTGGAGTCATCCCGCCCGATGCCAGCAAGGTCTCCATCGCCACCGATGGCACGGTTTCCATCGAACGGCTGGGCGGCGATAACAGCCCCCTCAACGAAGAGGGACTGATCGGCACCCTGGAGGTGGTGACATTCGACAACCTGCAGAACATGGAGAAGATCGGAAACGGTCTCTACAGGACCAACCAGCGGCCCAATGCGGTCGAGGATGTAGAGCTTCTCCAGGGCATGTTCGAGGAATCCAACGTCCAGCCCATCCTTCAGATGACCCGGATGATTCAGGTCCACCGCGCCTACGAATCCATTGCCAAGCTGTCCGAAACCGAACATCAGCTGGAACGGGACGCCGTGGACAAGCTTACACGCCAGGTCTGAGTCAGAAACCGTAACTCGCAGATAAACCCGTAACCACAGAATCAGATTCACCGATTTTAAAGAGACAGGACGGAAGGAAGAGAACCATGAGAGCTTTAAGTATCGCCGCCACCGGAATGTCATCCCAACAGCTTAATGTGGAGGTGATTGCCAATAATATCGCCAATATGAACACCACCGCCTTCAAGCGCCAGCGGACTGAATTCCAGGATCTGCTGTATCAGAACCAGCGCCGTGTGGGTTCCACGTCATCGGATACCGGCACCATTGTTCCGGCCGGCATCCAGCTTGGCCTGGGCGTCCGCCCCGCCGCCGTCTACCGCATTAGTGAACAGGGCAATCTGGAACTGACGGAAAATCCCCTCGACCTGGCGATCCAGGGCAAGGGCTATTTCCAGATCACCATGCCCAGCGGCGAAACCGCCTATACCCGCGCCGGCTCGTTCCAGCTCAGCGCCGACGGCCAGATGGTCACCGCCGATGGCTTCAACCTGACCCCGACTATCTCCATCCCCAGCAACGCGCTGGAAGTCACCGTCAACACCAGCGGCCAGGTTCAGGTCACGGTTCCCAATTCCAACACCCCCACCATCGCCGGCCAGATTACCCTGGCCTCCTTCCCCAACGAAGTGGGTCTGGTAGCGATGGGGCAGAACCTGTTCAAGGAAACCCCGGCCTCGGGATCGCCCACCACGGGCAATGCCGGCACCACCGGTTTCGGCACCCTTCTTCAGGGCTTCCTTGAGACCTCCAACGTGGACGTGGTCACCGAGATCACCAATCTCATCACCGCCCAGCGCGCCTATGAGATGAACTCCAAGGTCATTGAGACATCCGATCAGATGCTGCAAACCGCCAACAACGTCCGCTAGGCCCCGTGAGGGAATAGAGTGAGAGGATAGGATGATGAAATCCACAGCTTACCTTGCCCTGGCCGTCGCCACCGTCTTTCTGTGCACGGCATTCCTGTGGATGGGCACGGCCCGGGCCGGGACATTGCTTCCCGACGCGCCACAGTTCCTGGACTCAGGCACGGTCATGAAACCCAACGTGGTCCTTAACCCTAATCCGGTGGTTGACGGCAAGGTTATCCGTCTCGGCGACCTGTTCGAAAACGTGGGAAAAAACAGCCATGTGGTGGTGGCTCCGGCGCCGACGCTGGGCCGCAAGGCGATCTATGACGCCAAGTGGCTCACCACTATCGCCCGCAGCCACAATCTGTCATGGAAGCCCATGGGCGCCTACGACCATGCCGTGGTGGAGCGCGCCAGCCAGACCATCCTTTTTTCCGATATCAAGGCGGCCCTGCTCGCGGCCATCGCCAAGGAAAAAGATGGCAAGTCATTCGAGATCGAGCTCGACAACCGCAATCTGAAGTTCCATGTCCCGGTTACCGCCGACGTGCGGCTGAGCGTGAACAATCTCGTGATTGATGATCGCATGGGGCGCTTCACCGCCACTATCATAACCCCCGACGCCAAGTCGGAACGCGCCACGGGACGCATTTACGAGGTCGCGAAAATTCCGGTTCTGCGGCACCAGGTCAAACCGGGCGAAACCATCGCCAAGGGTGATATCAACTGGATCAAGGCACGCTCGCGCGATGTCCAGGACAACACCCTTACCAGGCCGGAACAGATCGTCGGGATGACGCCGCGGCGCTGGTTCCGTCCGGGAATTCCCTTGCGCGACGGCGACCTCAGACGGCCCGTCATGATCAAGAAGAACGCCTCGGTGAGGATTCTGCTCAAGGTGCCCAACATGACCATTTCCATGAAGGGCCGCGCCGAAGAGGAAGGCAGCCTGGGCGACACAGTGAGAATCATGAACACCAAAAGCCAGCGAGTCATTGACGCCATCATCCTGAACTCCAACACCGTTCAGGTGCCGGCCGATGGCAGCGGCAACCCCGCGGCCCAGCAGGCCTGGGCCCGTTAGGCCAGGATTCGTTAGGAAGGAAAACAAAATGAAGCCGCTTTTACACACATCCGCACGCACGCCGCTGCGACATCTCGGCCGGGTTTCGGTCATCCTTGTTGCCGCGCTCGCCCTCTCGGCCTGCAACATGTTCTCGCGCCTGTCTGATATCGGCAGCGCGCCCGAGGTCTCGGCCATCGCCAATCCGGTCCTGGAGCCCGATTATGAACCCGTCACCATGCCCATGCCGGCGCCACAGCCGGTCATGCACAATCCCAATTCACTGTGGCGGACGGGCGCCAAGACCTTCTTCAAGGATACCCGGGCCCGGGATGTGGGCGATCTGATCTCGGTCATCATTACCATCGCCGACAGCGCCACCCTCTCCAACACCACCACACGGACCCGCGCCAACTCGGATGACATGTCGCTCACCGGCCTGTTCGGCTACCAGGATCCCGCCATGCTCGCCAAGGTTCTACCCGAATCCATCTTCGGCAACACCAACAACGTGACGGGCACCGGCGGTGGTGATTTCGACGTCGGCGTTTCCGACAACGATCTCGGCCAGCAGTTCTTCAATACCGCCAGCAATCTTTCCAATGTGGGACTGGGAAGCGTTACCCGCTCTGACACCATCAACCTGAAGCTGGCGGGTCTCGTCTCACAGGTCCTGCCCAACGGTAATATGGTGATCACCGCCAGCCAGGAGGTCAGCGTCAATTTCGATGTCAGGATTCTCCAGGTGGACGGCATCATTCGCCGCGAAGACATCACCAAGACCAACACCGTCAATTACGACCAGATCGCCGAGGCACGAATTACCTATGGCGGCGAGGGACAGCTCATGGATGTGCAACAGCCGCGCTACGGCTCGCAGATCATGGACGTGATCCTGCCCTTCTAGAGCGGATCAGGCCTCCAGGACCGTCTGCCCTCCTGCTATCCTTCCCAGGCAGGCAGACTAAAAGGCCGATGCACGAAAGTGCATCGGCCTTTTTCACTTAGATGTTCACGAAAAACAGATCAGTCGTCGCGATGGGTTTTTTCCATCCGTTCGTGGCGTTCCTGGGCTTCGATACTGAGGGTGGCGATGGGCCGCGCCTCGAGCCTGCGCAGGCTGATGGGTTCGCTGGTTTCCTCGCAGAAGCCGTAGGACTTGTTCTCGATGCGCTCCAGTGCCTCATTGATCTTGGTGATCAGTTTGCGCTCCCGGTCGCGGGTGCGAAGCTCGAGGGCACGGTCGGTTTCAAGCGATGCACGGTCGGCGATATCCGGCTCCTGGGGGCTATCTTCCTGGAGATGCTGAAGGGTTTCGTTCGATTCCACGAGCAATTCCTCCCGCCAGCGCTCCAGTTTCTGGCGAAAATACTCAAGCTGCATGGAACTCATAAAAGCTTCTTTTTCCATGGGCCGATAATCGGGCGGAAGCAGTGGTCGCATTAATGGCCTCTTGCTTTACCAAGGTTAATTTTGGTGGCGGAGTATATGTATCTCTTGGCCCGGCCTCAACAGTGACGTTCATCACAGGGAAAAGAATTTTTCACGAAAAAATTGAGAGAAAAATTCAGGGGAAAATCAAAGGCCCCGGAAAGGGGGCCCCTGAAGATGCCGGTAATGACTATTTCTTTGGGTTTTACGCCCTCACCCCCGGATATACCCGCGGACATACCTACGGACAGACATCTGGAAGAATCACCGGGCGGCGGCGTATTTCGCCAGTTCAACCTCGGCCCGTAATTCGATCTCGTCGAGAACTTCGGCCAGCCGGGGGTTGTCGAACTGTTCCCTCTGGACCCGGACAAGATGCGATAATTGTTGCAGGGATTGCCGGCTCATGGAGCCGGTCAACAGCGCAAGGCGGACCTGGTCCAGTTGGTCGAGAGTGGTTTCGGCGCGCTCCCTGGCTTTACGTTCCTCGGGATCGACGCTTTCCACCTGTTGCAGGGCAAGAACGGAATCAGCAGGGTTTATGGGCGTGGTGCCACTGACGGGCGAAGCCTCGGAAGTGCCCTCTGACAAGGCCTTGGAAAAGTCACCGGATCGGGTTTTACCCGCCTTCTTGCTCTTGCTTATGGCCTTGGGACCCGCGGGCCCGGTTGGGTCAATTTTCATCTTTTCGGTCCACAGGCTGGGTCCGGAAACGGAGAAAACAGCGATCCCTCCGAACCAAGGCACAAGAGTCGTTTCATATGATCATCCTAGCAGGTTCCGGCGGCCTCCGCACCGTTAAGATTTCTCGGGCCACCTCCCCGTAATGCCCCGTCCCACGCGGCAAGTAAAGACCGGCAAACTTTGCCGGGTGCGCTACGCACCATGCCTGAATTTCCCCACCACCCCCCTTCATTCATGGAGAATCTTATTTATTTTCAATGCCTTGCCGTGAATGTGATGGTTGGCACGGCTTTCGCTAACCCATTGCAGGCCAAAAGTTTTAGTGAACTCACTCCGTACGGAAATAGTGTCATGACGCAGCGCATCCTCAGGGATATTTTGAAAACCCGCGGCAACGGTTCGTTCGTCGCCATCGCCATGGCGGCAGTTCTTTTTCTTTCCGGCGCCGCCGAAGCCGCCTCGCGGGTCAAGGACATCGCCACATTTGAAGGTATCCGTTCCAACCAGCTGGTGGGCTATGGCCTCGTGGTGGGCCTCAACGGAACCGGCGACGATTTGACCAAGAATATCTTCACCAAGGAAAGCCTGGTGGGCATGCTGGAGCGTCTGGGCGTGCGCACCCGTGACGATATCTCCTCCCTGGAAGCGGCCAATATCGCCGCCGTCATGGTCAGCGCCGAACTGCCGGCTTTTGCGCGCCAGGGCACCAGAATTGATGTCTCCGTCAGCACCATGGGTAGCGCCTCCAGCTTGCTTGGCGGTTCCCTTCTGGTGACGCCACTCCTCGCCGCCGATGGCGAGGTCTATGTGGTGGCCCAGGGAGCTCTGGTTGTGGGTGGTTTCGTTGCTTCGGGCGATGTGGAGACCATCACCAAGGGCGTGCCCACGGCGGCACGCATCCCCAACGGCGCCATCGTCGAGCGGGAAATCGGTTTCGACCTCAACTCTTTGGACAACATCAATATCGCCCTGCGCAATCCCGATCTCACCACGGCGCGGCGTACCGCCCAGGCCATCAACGAATATCTCGGGACTCCGGCCGCCAGGTCCACCGACCCCTCAACGGTTAATCTTGTGGTGCCCGCCACCCATGCCGGCGACCTTATCGGCCTGATCACCGATATCGAACAACTGCGCGTGGACCCCGACAGCATCGCCACCGTGGTCATCGAAGAAGCCACGGGAACCATTGTCGTCGGCCAGAACGTGCGCATCGATCCCGTCGCCATCGCCCAAGGGGCGCTGACCATCACCGTCACCGAGGCCGACCAGGTGTCGCAGCCCACCGCCTTCTCCACCACCGGCACTACGACCACGGTGGAGCGCACCCTCGTCGACGTGGAGGACAACTCGGACAAGAAGATGACCGTGATCAATCCCGGCGTCACCCTGCAGACACTGGTCAACAGCCTCAACTCGCTTGGCATCGGGCCGCGCGACATGATCTCCATCCTTCAGGCGATCAAGGTCTCGGGCGCCCTCCACGCAGACATCGAGATTATCTGATGAACGACGATCTGGTCACATCAAGCGCTCTTCTCAGCGCGAAGGACCCGGCCAAGGCCGCGGCCTCGGTCAGCACCAAAAATGCCGGCCGTCCGGTCCATGGGCTTAACCTCGAACGCGCACGGGAAAAGGCCGAGGAATTCGAGGCCGTCTTTATCTCCCAGATGATGGCGCCCATGTTCGAGAACCTGTCCACCGACGGATTCTTCGGCGGCGGCCAGGGCGAAAAGGTCTTCCGCACGCTTCTTATCGACGAATACGGCAAGGTCATGGCCAAGGCCGGAGGTATCGGGCTCGCCGATTCCGTGCTCAACGAAATGATCAGAATCCAGGAGGCCGGAAAATGACTGACCCCAAAAACATCATCAATGATCTTATCCACGTTACCGGCCAGCTGAACGCTTTGCTGGCCCAGGAGAACGATATCCTCAAGGCCCGCCGCCTCGGTGAAATTCAGGGACTTCAGAAGGAAAAGTCGGCGCTGGGAAGCGCTTATGAAAACCTCATGCGGGATCTCATCAGCGACCGTGACAGGCTGGCCAAGATAGCCCCCGCGCTGCGGGCGGAATTGACGGAAAAGACCCACGCCTTCAACGAACTGGCCCAGGAAAACGGGCGTCGGATCCGCGCCGCACAGGAAATTAACGACAACATCATCCAGATTATCGCCAATGCCGCCACCAAGGAACAGAGGGACACCAATCTCTATTCCAGAAAAGGCAAGGTGACACAGCCCGAAGACGGAAAAGTGGTTTCCATGTCCGTCAACGAAACGCTGTAAGCGACAGAGAAAAGTAGGGATAGGAAGAAAATGGGAAGCGTCGGTTCAATCAGCATCGCACTGAAGAACGCCGTCAGCGGCTTGCAGGTGACGCAGTCCTCTCTTGAGACTGTCTCGAACAATATCGCCAACGTCAACAACCCTGACTACAACCGCAAGACCGTTATTCAGACAAGCCGCGTTCTCGCGGGACGCGGCGCCGGCGTACAGGTGAGCTCCATCCGCCGCGAGGTGGACACATTCCTTATCACCGAACTACGCAACAATCTCTCCATCCTCGGGAATTTCGAGGAACTCAACAATTTCTACACCCGCATGCAGAATATGTTCGGGTCAGTGCTCGATGACGCCTCCATCTCGCGCGCCATCGCCGAGATCTCCAGCACCATGGAAGATTATTCCCTGGCGCCGGAGGGACTCTCGCAACAGCTCAATGTGGTCAGTGCCGCCACCGAGTTCACGCGCCAGATCAATCAGATGTCTTCGGACCTTCAGGATCTGCGTTTGCGGGCCGACCGCGAAATCGCGGATGCGGTTATCGTCATCAATGAACAAGCCACCATCGTCAACAATCTCAATGCCCAGATCGCCCGCAACATTGCCATCGATCTCCCCGCCGGTGAACTGGAAGACCAGAGAGACGCGGCCATCGACAAAATCGCCGAACTCATGGACGTCACCACCTTTACCCGTGCCTCCGGCGAGGTCGTCGTTCTCACGCCCACGGGACGAGCTTTGATTGACCGCGAGGTCCAGACACTGACCCATCTCGCCGCATCTTCCATGGATGCCGGCGTCACTTTCGCCATCGGCGGTATCGCGGGGATCACCTTTGCCGACGGCACCGACATCACCACCGAGATCGCCGGCGGAAGCCTGGCCGCCCTGATTTTCATGCGCGATACCCGCATCACGGAGCTAAGCTCGGAGCTGGACCAGCTTGCCGGTGTCATGAGAACCGAGATCAACGCCGTGCATAACCAGGGCAGCGCCTTTCCACCACCCAATACCCTTACCGGCACGCACACATTCTCCGCCAGCGACATCATCGGCGCCACCGGCTCGATCAACGGCACGGTACGCATCGCCGTGGTAGATGAGACCGGCGCCTATTCGGATAACGGCAGCACCGCCCCCGATTATATCGACATCGACCTGGCCGCCCTGACGTCCGCCAGCGGCGGCACCTTGACCGTGCAGAACTTCCTCGACGCCATAAACAGCGGCACCAACGTCACGGGCTTTTCCGGATTGACGGACGCCACAGCCAGTCTCAATTCCACCGGAAAACTGGAAATCAAGGCCACTACCGCCACCGACGGCATCGTCATTGACGGCACCGGCGTGGACGGATCCTTCGGCACCGGCGGCACGGTAAGCGTCGCCAACGTCACTATCACCGCCGGCGCCATCACCGCTTTCCCCGCCACCACCATCAGCCTCGCCACGGAATCCATTTCCCAGGCCGCGGGCGACAAGGTGACGAGCCTGCTTACCAACGGCGTACTCAATCTCAATATCTCCACCACCGCGGGCAGCCCCGGCACCGTGGTCCTGACGGCCGATTCCAACTTCGCCTTCGGCACGGTGGGCGGCGCGGCCGGTAATGCCATAGGTGACCCCGTCAGCACCGCTTCGGCCGATCTCGCCGCCGGCGGCACGGTGGAAGTGGCCGTGGATTCCACCGGTGACGGCAACGCCGATACCGTGGTGGGCACCATCACCTTCCCCGCCATCACCCTCAACAACCCCACTAGCGCCGGGGCCCAGGGCAACATCGCCATCAGCGGCATCAGCCATACCCGCGACGCCACCATGGCCATAGCCAGTGAAAGTCTGGGAGTCTCTGATTTCTTCGGGCTCAATGATTTCTTCGTTACCGACGAGAATTACTCGGACTTCATGTCCGAAGCGCAGACCACGTCCACCTTCGTGCCCTCCGCCGCCGGAACCCTGACTTTCCGGGGCTCTTTCGGCAGTACCACCGTGGCCTATACGGCGGCCCAGACGATTACCGAAATCGCCACCGCCATCACCGCCAACAGCACCCTGTCGGGACAAAACATCAGCGCCAGCGTGATCTCGGAAGGCGATAACTCGCGCCTGCAGATCACGGACAGCGACGGCAACAATTTTCTACTCACCGATTCCAGCACCCTGTTGTCGAGTATCGGCATCATCGTTAACAACCAGAATGACGGCGGGAACATCTCGGTGCGCAGTTCCCTTGCCAACGATTCGAGTCTGATCGCCCGTGGCGAGCTTTCCACAGCCACGCCAGCCCTCAACAGCAATGTGCTGGCGGCCGGCGATAATTCCGTCGCGCTCGCCATGGCCGCAAAGTTCACTTCGAACCTGGCCTTCCAGCGAGCCGGCAGCCAGTCGCCCACCAACAACACCCTCAGCGGCTATGCCTCTTCCATCCTCGGCCTCAACGCCATCCAGGCGGACTCCGCAAAAAGCCAGTTCACCTTCAGGAATACCTTGGTGGAAAGCCTGAAAGCCACCGAAGGCCAGATCAGCGGCGTCAATATCGACGAGGAGCTGGCAAACATGGTGATCCTGCAGAATGCCTATAACGCCTCGGCCCGGGTCATTCAGGTAACATCGGAACTGCTTGACGTTCTGATCGACATGGTCTGAGGAGGAGAGAGAACATGACACGTATCGGCACCCTCGCTTTTAGCAACCAGATCCGTTTTCAGATCGAAGAAACCTTCAGCCGCCTTTATGATCGCCAGATTCAGGTTTCCTCGGGCAAAGTTGCACAGCGCTTTACCGGCATCTCCGCCGAGGCCACCAGGGTGGTCAATCTCAAGAACACCATGGACGGAACAGACCAGTTCCTGCGCAATATCTCGCTGGTAGACGACCGGTTGGAAGTCATGGAATCCACCGTCAGCCAGCTTACGGACATAGCCACCGAGGTACGCACCCTCCTGGTCCAGAGCCTCAACGCCGAGACCGCAAGTTCCCAGGATCTCAATAACCTGACCGGCGGCATGCTGACCCAGGTGGCGGGCTTCCTCAACAAAGAGGTGGCCGGACGGTTCCTGTTTTCCGGCACCGCCACCAATACCGCCCCCGTGGATGTTACCAATGCCACCTTCGTCGCCACCGGCACCGGCGGCGCGCCAAGCGCGGTCGATACCAGCTATTACCAGGGCAATACCACCAAACTTTCGGTGCGCGCCGACGACAATTTCAGCGTCACTTATGGCATTACCGCCGATGAATCGGGATTCGAGAAACTCCTGCGCTCCATCAATCTGGCCTCGAATGTCAGTGTGGGCCCGCCCTCCGACCGCACCACGCTGACCGAAGCATTGAAACTGGTGAACGAATCCATAGACGAAATCAACGGTGTCGTCAGCACCATCGGCGGATCGCGCGCCGCCATGGCCAATGTCCAGTCCAAGCACGAGAATTTCAGGCTTATCTTCGAGGAGGAAATCTCGGGCATCGAAAACGTGGACGTGGTTCAGACCATGACCAGGCTTTCGGAAGATCAGAACGCACTGGAAGCGTCCTTCGCCACGGTGGCCAGGATCAACCAGCTGTCCCTGATTAACTTCCTCTAGGGGCACGGCACGGGAGTTTACAGGGCTTTTCGCGATCACCTCTTTACCGGGGTCTTTAAGAAAACATTGAGACCAATTGGATGAATTTGGTAACCTGAACAAGGAAACAGAGAGATGTTGACTTCAATTGCTTCCGAAAACATGCACAGGCACGTGACGATGAATGCCGAATCAGATTCCGTTACCTTTGAGGCCGCGCCCGTCACCCTTCCCCAGGGCCTGATCGGGTTTCCCGACTTCACCGAGTTCGGATTGATCAACCTGCCCGATCCCCGCATGGAACAGTTCAAGCTGTTGCAGTCGGTAAGTGATCCCGACCTTTCCTTCATCGTGCTGCCTCTGCAGATGGAGGACAGCCCCATCGACGCCGAGGATATGAACAAAGCGCTGACGGAACTGGCAATCGCCCCCGAAGACGCCCTGATTCTGTCCATCGTCACCATCCGCCAGGACAACGGACAGGTTCAGATCACCACCAACCTCAAGGCCCCCATCATCGTCGACGCCGACAGCCGCAATGGCCGCCAATACGTGTTCTCCGATCCCAAATACGATATCCGTCACGCCCTCTCGTAATTCCTTCTCGGCATCGACCAAGTAATTCCGCTCAGGCGGCCCGGGCATCGCCCCGGGCCGTCTTTGTTTGTGGGCTTTTTAGGACCTCCCTGCGCCTCCCGCGGACCCCGGACGGGAACATATCCGGGGGTCATCCCAGGTGACCATATGGAGAACCATATGGAGGGACCATGTGGGGGGAAAATTCTGCCCACCCGGCAGGAATGACCCGGCAATTTCTTCCCAGGTGGGAAAATTCTGCCGGGCTCCCCCCTCGTCCGGCCTCGCTAATCAGACCCGGAAAACACGCCAACCAATTGAAATACCATAATTACCTCGGATGGCACGGCGCTTGCTAATTAATGCCTGAACCAAACCGCGTCCGTGATCGGGCGTGGTGGGGCCAGGTGGCCCCGCCCAGCAGGTAGCCGGGTTAAATCCAAGTAGGAGACGAAACAATGGCTCTTAATATTATTTCCAACTTTGCCGCCAACGTCGCGCAACGAAATCTCGTTATTTCGGACCGCGAGGCGACGGCTTCCCTGTCCAAGATTTCCGCTGGTAAGCGAGTTATCTCGGCCAAGGATGATGCGGCCTCCCTGGCTATCGGCTCCCGTCTTCGGGCGGAAATCGAGGCCATGAAACAGGCCAACAACAACGCCGGTCAGGCGGGCTCCATGCTGCAGATTGCTGATGGCGCGCTGGACACCATTGCCGAAATCCTCATCCGCATGAAGACTCTGGCGGTGCAGTCCTCTTCGGGACAGTTCTCCACCACCGAACGTTCGGTTCTGGATTCCGAGTTCCAGGCTCTGTCTTCGGAAATCACCCGTATTTCCAACGATACGGAGTTCAACGGCACCCAGTTGATCGCCGGCACTTCGTCCAACGCCACCACCACCACCACCGTCCTGGCCAATATCGGGCTCTCCAATGTAGAGTTTGACACGGCTATCCATCCGGCCACGGGCGACGTCTATGCCGTCACTTACACGGCCTCCACCAACCTTCTCACTTTCGTGGTGGGTGACACCGAGTCCACCGTCACCACCGGTCTCGGTAACGCCACGGCTACCCTCGACGCGAGCGCCGTCAACGCGCTGGCCGGTGGCGAAGTGCTGACTGTGGCACTGAGCAACGGTATCACCGTGGACGTCCTTGATACCTTCGATACCGCCACCGATATCACCCTTGGCGCCATCAGCGACAACCTGGTTGCCGCCAACGCCGATATCACTGCCGCCACCGTCACTTTCTCGGCGGCTTCGGGGTCCAGCTACAGCCCCTCTCTGGTGACCGACCTGCTGTCGATCTCCGGCGCCATAGACGCCAACTCCGCGAGCTACGATTCGGATACCGGCGTGCTTCGCCTGGCCGTGATCGTTGGCGGCACCACCGCCAACCACCTCGTGGTTCAGGGCTTCGGCGGTGCGTCCGACATCATCGCCCTCGGCGGCGCCGCAGGTGCGTCCGCGGGCACTATCACCACTACCGGCACCTTCGCCGTTACCGTGGGCTCTATTACGCTGGGCGTGGTGTCCATTTCCGGCGTCACCGCGAGCACCACGGCCACGGAAGCCGGCTTTATCGACCTCAACATCGGACAGGGCGTTGTCACCAATACCTTCACCGCCACGGGTTCCGATTCGGTCTTCACCTACAAGGTGGGCACCGGCACCCAGTCGTACGATGATCTGTCGTTCACCATCGCCGCGGCCAGCGCCGCGGCGCTCGGGGTTCTGGGCACGGACCAGGCTGGCGCCCTCGAAATCACCACGGTGGATCTGGCCAATACCGCATCGGGTCTGATCTCACTCGCCATTGACACGCTCAACTCTCAGCGAGCGGTTATTGGCGCCGCGCAGAACCGACTGACCTTCGCCGGTAACAACCTGGCGATCGCCATCGAGAACGCGGAAGCGGCCCGAAGCAGCCTGTTGGATCTGGATGTTGCATCGGAAATGAGCGTCTTCACAAGCAAGCAAATTCTTGTGCAAGTCGGTGTTTCCATGTTGGCCCAGGCCAACCAGTTGCCGCAGAACCTTCTCAGGTTATTCCAGTAACGCTTGGGAATCGGGGAGAGGGGTTAGTCCCTCTCCCCACCTTCCACACGTATTAGGAGGATAAAAAAATGGAAGGCATTAGTACACCAAACCCCGCGGCTCAGTCAGCCGCACAAGCTTCGGCAGCCGCACAAGCTCCGGCAGCCGCACAAGCTCCGGCAGCCGCACAAGCTCCGGCAGCCGCGGCTGCTGTTACGGCCAGCGCGACCCCGCCCGGTCAGCCCGTCGCCGCCAATGCGAGCAACGGAAAGTCCGGCGGATCAAGCGCCACCACTTCCAGCATGGATGTGGACAAGGTCACCGGCAGGGTTGTCGGCCGCGTCATCAACGCCAAAACCGGCGAAGTCGTGGACCAGTATCCGTCCAAGGAAATGCTCCGCCTGCTGGCGCGCACAAAGGAGATGCTGGGTCATCTGTTCGACGAGAAAGCCTAGGAAACGCCACGTTTCCCAAGGCTTTCCCGTTGATTAGCGGGCTCGTGCAGAAACGGTCATGAAATGACATACGCTCAAGGTGCGCCTTGAGTTTGAGGTTACCCAAACGGCATCATTCTTGCACTCATTTACCTGCAGCCCTCCACAAAATCCAAATTCTTTAACAATTTTTACGGGTACGGGCGCTGAAGGAAAGAGATAGATAGCCAGTCATGGTCGAATCGCTCAATCTCAATAATCTTACCGTTGACGAAAACGGACGGATTGCCTTCTCCGGACTCAGCTCCGGCATTGATTTCCGGACCGCCGTGGACACCATGACCGCGGTCAAGCGCATCCCCATCGACCTCCTTGAAAACCGCATCACAGACAACACGGACAAGATCGCGGCCCTGAAATCCCTGCGCACCCAGGTAGAGACCCTCAAGAGCTCCCTGGATTCGCTGCGCGGCGCCGTAACCTTCCAGGACTCCGGCGACATCTTCTCCGCCAAACAGACTTTCGCCTCCACATCCCGCGGCGATGGACAATCCCCCTCCTCGGCCGCCAATCTGGTGGGGGTCAGCGTCACCAACGCCGCCGCCGCCGGCATTCATACCGTGGAGGTGCGCCAGGTGGCCGCCGCCCACAAGATATCCACCTCAACCTTCTCGAGTCAGAGCACGGCCCTCAATGTTTCGGGAGCCTTCGAGATCAGCGGCATCGGCGGAACCTCTTCCATCACCATCGCCACCACCGACACCCTCCAGGGTGTCCGCGACAAGATCAACGCCGCCAATACCGGCACCAGCGCCACCAAGGTGACGGCCAGTGTGGTCCAGATTTCCTCGAGCCAGTTCGTGCTTGTGATGACCGCCGACGAGCCCGGCTCGGATATGATCATCACCGACGACACCGCCACCATCCTGTCTGGTCTCGGCATTTCCGCCACCAACGGCGAAGGCGCCTTCCGCAACGGTGTTACCACCAATGGCGCCAGCAAGATCACCACCGCGCTGGGATTCGACAAGATCATCTTCGACGGCACCCAGGCCGACGAACCCTTCCAGATCACCTATGCCGCGGCCAGCGATACCTTCACCATGACCAAGCTGTCCGACGGCACCACCGATACCGCCGTCTTCACCGGATCGGTACCCCCGGCCTCGGGGGCAACGGAAACCCTAACCTTCAGCGATTTCGGAGCCAAGATCATCATCGACGAGAACTTCACCGACGCCGACATCGTCGCCGACGCCAATACCGCCACCATTGACGGTGGCACCGCCGTCATCAATACCATTTCCATTACCGGCAGCACCGGCGATATCTCCGGCATCACCGATACCAGAATGCTCCTTACCGGCATAGCGGCGGCCCCTTCCAGCACTACCATCACCACCGGTACCTTCACGGGCTCCTTCACTAACGATACCGGCGTCAAGACCGTGACCCTGACGGATTCAGGAAATTCCGCCAACACCATCACCATCCAGTTCACCGTGGGCACAGCGTTCAATGGCAGCGAGGCCAATACCACCTCATACATTGACATGCAGAGCCTGGAGAATACGGTGGGCGCCACCGCGAGCGAGTGGAGCAACGAGCTCCTGGCCTCCGAAAGCGCCCGCTTCACCGCCGACGGCCTGGCCGACGCGGACCGTTACGAATCCGATCTTGCCGCCAGCGCCACCACGCCCTTCAGTTCGCTTCTCTCCAGCTCCACAACCTATCCCGCCAGTTTCGACATCACCGTGGGATCGAATACGGTAAGCGTAACGGGTATCGTCAATACCGACACGCTGACCCAGCTCGCCGCCGACATCAATACCGCCATTTCAGGCTCGGGCGGCACGGTGGAAAGCTCCGGCACCACCGCCTCCATCGTCACCTCCAACGGCGGCGCCCGGCTGGTCATCACCAACACCGACGGCTCCGCCATTACGCTCACCGACACCACCGGTATTCTCAACGAGCTGGGGATGGATAACGATCTGGTGATCGAACGCACCAGCAACACCGTCACCGACCTGTTCACGGGCGTCACCCTGTCCCTGTTCGCCGCCGAGGAAGGCACAACCATCAAGCTCGAGGTGGACGAGGACCTGAGCGCCATTAAGACCGCCATCCAGAACTTCGTGGATGCTTATAACGCCCTCAAACAGTTCATCAACAGCCACCGCCTGGTTGATTCCGAAACCGGAGCCAAGAGCGAAGACGCCGGGATTCTCTTCGATTCCCAGACCGTGAGACAGATTGAGCAGCGGCTTGGTAATATTGTCGGCAGAGGCCTTAGTGACGAGGACAGCAGCCTTACCTACAGGGTGCTTGCGGAAATCGGCATCGAATTCGTCGATAACGCCACCCTCGACGACCCCCTGTTGGAGGATAATCTGGCCGTTAACACCTCGACGCTGGACGAAAAACTTCTCAACAATCTCGACGATGTGAGAAAGCTCTTCGCCTTTGATTTTTCGCCCGGCAACGCCGACATCACCCTCATCGACTTCACCGGCGACACCACCTATAAGGCCGCAGGCTATACCCTCAACCTGACTTCGAACGGCTCCACCATCACCGGTGCCGATATCGATGGCAGCGACACCGCCACGGTCGTCAGCAACATCATCACCGTCACCTCCGGCGACGCCACGGGACTGAAGGTTCTCTATACCGGCGACACTACCGTGGGTTCGGCCATCACCATAGATTTCACCACCGGACTGGGCGCCAATCTCTTTTTCGAAACCAAACAGTTCCTCGATCTCACCGACGGCCTGATTGAAGCCGATCTTGACGGACTCGACGACGCCAACGTTGCAATCCAGGACCGGGTCGACCTCCGGCTGGTGCGCCTGGATCTGTACCGGCAGAATCTTCTCGACCGTTTCATCACGCTTGAAACCATTCTCGCCCGGGCCGCAACCGTCCGATCCACCATCACCCAGATCACGGATGGCATGTTCAACAATAGGTAGTTGGCTCTTGTTTTCCCCTCCCGGTAAGCATTAAGTAACCATTCTTGCAGTAGGATTCTTCCGAGATTCCCATCCTTTCCGGAACGCGACCCCTATGACAGCCGACGCATCGAAAAAATACCAGGAACAGCAGATTCTCTCAGCCTCACCAGCCAAGCTGGTGGCCATGTTGTACGACAAGGCCATAAGCTGTTTGAACGAGGCCGTTCAGGCCATCGAGGAACAGGAAGTCGAGAAACGCTGGAAAGCCAACGCCAAGGCCTGTGAAATCATCAATCACATGCAGATTACGCTCGACGTAAAGCAGGGCGGACAGATCGCCAAGAATCTGGACAAGCTCTACAGCTTCATTCTCAACCGCCTGCCCCGGGTTGACATCGAGAACGACCCCAGACCGGCGCGGGAAACCATCAGCCTTCTCGAGCCCCTGGCTGAATCATGGCATACCCTGGCCGACCAGAACGTGGTTAAACCCGCGCCCGGAGTCTCCCAGCCCCAGGACTCGTCACAGCCCGCGCCCCAAACAGAAACGGGAGAAGCTCCGGCGCCCGCGGCGGAAACCCCATCGACTCCGGCGCAAGAAGAAGCCGGAGATCAGGACGAACCGCCGACCAAACGCACCAGCATTTCCGTCTGAGTCTCGGCCTTTCCAGGCCCCTTCCCTGCTTTTCATGGCGGCAACCCGCCGTCAATCCGTCCCGCCACAGCCGGGCCGGGAGAAACCCTATGCTTCGGGAAGCGGCGGCACCATGAAGGGATAGGTGCCGTGTTGGCGCAGCACTTCCCAGCGGCTGCGCAGGGCTAGGCGCAAATATCGGTATGTGACCGTCTTTTCCATGTCCTCCCGCCGCAGGGAGGCGCTTTCCCAGAAGGTTTTCTCGAAATCGAGAGGCTCGTCGAGAAGCGGACCGATGGCTTCAAGATTCCCGGCCAGGGTTTCCCCATTCTCCTCCGAATAGCCATAAAGCCGGCTGAAAGGCGCAAACAGGGTGGCGAAAACGAGTTGGTCTTTTTCGCTCAGCACGCTGCCCACTTTACGTTCAATGGCGCCCTTTCCGAACTGGTCTTTACTGCCTTCGGTGGCGCTGCCGGGCTCCCCCCACCATTTCAGTCCCTGCATGGTTGATTCGTACAGGGCGTCGGATTCCTCCACCTCCATCCAGGCGCAGAGACGACGCAGGGTGGTTTCCGGGTCGTTCTTGAGGTCTTCCAGACGCAGTCCAGCGCATTGGTGACGAGCAAACTCAGGCCGTGAAAAATGAACGAGAAAGACAAATATTTTACCGGCGATTCTGGAGTAGGCAGTGGCATCAGACAAATCCCTTCTCAGCCAGGATTCAAGATTCTGCAGAGGCTCGCGCACGGTCATGAGAAGCTTGGCCCGGGGATAATATTTAAGGAAGCTGGCAAGCTCAAAAAAGTCGGGGTTATGGATGTGGTAAAAGAGCCGATTCCGTCCCTCGGAAAAATCTAGCCCGCGGCCCAGGGCTTTTTCGAAGGCCATGTGCATGAGACGGAAAAAGTCCCCTTGATGGACTGCGCCCTGTTCCCGAACAAGGCCGTTGAGGCGGGTAAGAAACTCTTTCCGGTCCAGCCCCAAAACCGTTGTGCCATCCTCCCCCATGGTGGTGAATCCCTCCGACAGGCCGACCTTGTAATCCTTTGGATGATTGGGATTTCCCGGCACCGGATTGGGGTCGGTGGCGTCGAACAGTACCTCGTACATGGCGGCGAAACGCTCCCCTATCTCCGCCGCGCCGCCGGCGCAAAGCTCAGACCACACACCGGGACCGAAGAACCCCTTCATATAGACGCCGGGCAGGGTGGAAATTTGCGGGTGGCCGTCAACAAGGCTATGCAAGAAACCGGTGCCGCTGCGGCCGTTGGAAAAAAGAGCAATAACGGGGAGCTGCCCCGGCGTTCCATCGCTCTCGTTTTCGTCACCGCCATTCCCGACTCTGTTGGATTCCAGACTGGGCAGCCCGTCCTCAAACGCCTCGAAGGCTTCACCGGCCGATTCAGGGGCAAGAAACCTCAAGCTGTAATTAAGAAGGAGCGGCCAGGGAGAATCAGGCAGGGAGGCTTCCCATTTTTCCAGAAACGCCGCTACCCTGGCCGCCGCATCGCCTCCTTGCGCCACCATCAGGGACAAGGGCGCGGCCAGAACCTCGTAGACCTCCTGGCGCTCGGGGGCCAGAGTCATAAGACGTTCCCCACAATCCATGATGGCATCGAGATCGCCCCGGTCGCCAAAGACCGCTTCCAGATTGAACCAGGCTTCAATGAAGTCGGGATTAAGTTCCAACGCCCGGCGCAAGACATTTTCAGCCTCGTCGAACCGCCCCAGGCGGCGCAGCACCAATCCTAGATTGCTGAGAGCGTCGGGAAAGCCGGGACACAGTTCCAACGCCCGGCCCAGCGCCGTTTCCGCTTCCTCGAAACGCCCTTGATCCTTCAGCGCCAGACCGAGACTGCTGTGATAGCCGGGCTCGACGGGGTTAATGGAAATGGCTTCCCTGAAGTGGCTTTCCGCCGCTTCCGGGTCCCCACGTCCGAGAAAAAGAGCCCCCAGAAGATGCCTCGCGGCGGCATCCCGGGGCATCAGCTCTACCGCCTCTCGGCACCTGGTCAGCGCTTCGATTAAACATTCCTTGCGATACAGAACATTGGCCAAGGCATAAAGCGCCTTGGCGTGGTCTCCCTTTTTTTCCACCACCTGACGGTAATAACCCTCCGCTTCGTCGAGGCGGCCTTGGCCGTCGAGAGCGACACCCAAATGATAGAGCGTCTCCAGCGCCGCCGGATTGACGGCAATGGCCTTGCGCAAGACTTCCTCAGCTTCGTCGAAGCGGCCTCCGGCCTGTAATACCAGGCCGAGATTGTTGAGCGCGCCAAAACCCTGTGGATTCAGACCCAGCGCCTTGACCAGAACTTCTTCGGCCTCATCCAGTTTTTCCTGATCCTTCAGCACCAGACCGAGATTGCCGTAATAGGCTTCCGCGCCGGGATTAATTTCAATGGCGCGGGAGATAGTTTCTTCCGCCTCGTCGAGCCGTCCCGATTGATAGGCGCAGACCCCCAGAAGATGCAGGGCGTCGGGGTTTTTCGGTTCGGCCTCCAAGACGCGCCCGTAAAGCGCGGTCGCCTCGTCGAGACGCCCCGCCTGGTGATGGGCGGAGGCCTGTTGCAGCAGGGCGGAAGGAGGTCCGGCGGGCGCGCCATTTCTTTTTTTCAATGATTTGGCTGAACGTTTTTTGCGGCTCATGATGCCTTCACCCGTTGCCGAAGGTCGCGCGCAACCCGCTCCATGACGCTTTCCCAGCCATCAAACCGGTCCTGGGGAAACAGACGTATACTGGGGTTCCAGATATTTGTCTCGCGCCCCAGCATCCACACCCAGCTCGATTCAAAGGGCACCAGCGCCCAGCCGGAACGGCCCAGGGTTCCCGCCGTGGTAATGGTGGTATTGGTAATGGAAATAGTCAGGTCCATGGCCGCCACCTGGGCGGCAAATCCGTCCATGTCGGTGAGCGGATTAATCTCCTCGTCGTGGAGAATCTCAATACCGGTTGCGGCCCGCATTTCCTCTCGCACCGCCGCCGTATCTCCGTACTGCAGATTGACGAAGGTGACCCCGGGAACTTCCAGAACCGGCCGCCATTCCATGAGCGGGATGCTCTTCCAGGGACGCTTCTTGTCGGCGCTGCCCCAGCAAAGACCCACAAGAAATTTATCCTCGCCGCCGTAGCGCTGCCGCAGTTCACGGGTCTTCGCCGCGTCGGCCTTCAGATAGCCTGCATGCTCGGGAAAACTCTCCAGATCGGCTCGCAGGAAGCGACACAGCCCGCCCACCGGCGTCTGAAAATCTATATCATCCGAAAGCAGGTCCGGGTGCGGCGGGTCCGACTTGGCCACGCAGGTGACGCCCGGGAAGGAACGCTCGAAGAGCGGCACCAGACGCGGTTCACATTCAAGAATGATGCTGCCCCCACTTTTCACCAGATCCGGTATCTGGTTGGCGAACAACATCTCGTCGCCAATACCCTGTTCCGCCCAGACCAGGATGGTTTTGCCCTCCAGCGATCCGCCGTCCCCTGGGTAATTTTCCAAAGGAGCTTGGGGGAAAATGATCGGACGGTCCACATATTCGTCGATACGCCAGCGCCATTCGTATTGCTCCCAGCCTTCCCTCATCTGTCCCGCCGTCAAAAGGGTCAATCCCAGATTATGATGGGCGAGGATATGGGAGGGGTCTTTCTCCAGGGTCTGGCGATAAATGGCGATGGCCTCGTCGAGGCGGCGGCTGTGCTGATAGAGATGGGCAAGATTGTAACGCGCCTCGTTATAGCCGGGATCCATCTCAAGAACCTTTTTAAACGCTGCCTCCGCGTCATCGAAATGGCCTATTCTTTGCTGTGTGGTGCCCAGGTTGATACGAGCATCCACGAAATCCGGATCGCATTCCACGGCGCGCGCCAGAGAGATAAGGGCCTGTTCCGGCTCACCCAGTTCTTTCAACAGGGTTCCCAGATTATAATGGGCGGTGGCAAGACCGGGGTCCAGCTTGACCGCCTGGCGAAAAACCTCCACCGCCTCATCACGATTTCCCGCCATCGCCAGCACCTTGCCCAGATTGTTGCGGGCTTCGGCGTGATCCGGCTGTAATTCCGCCACCCGCCGGCACAGGGCAACCGCCTCCTGTGCCTGTCCCCGGCTCATGATATTCGCGGCAAGGGCCACAAGAGCTTCCAGATTATTGGGGTCGGCCTCCAGCGCTTGGCGCAGGAACGGTTCCGCATCGTCCAATTGTCCCGCCGCCTGATGGCGCATGGCCTCGGCCAGCAGGTTCTTTGGCGGCGCGGCCTTTTTCAGGGTTTTCGCCGAACGCTTCTTGCGGCTCATGGGGATTCCGCCATTTTCTCCAATTCCCCAGCCACCCGGTTTATGACGCTTTCCCAGTCGCCGCGCGCACTCTGGCGATAGAGGCGCATGCCCGGATACCAGAGGCTATGCTCGCGCTCACGCATCCACACCCAGTGCGAATCAAAGGACACAAACGTCCACACCGGCACCCCCAGCGCGCCCGCCACCTCCACCGTGGAATTACCTACCGACACAACCAAGTCCATAGCCGCCACCTGGGCGGCGAAGGCATCCATGTCTTCGAGTGGATCAATAGACTCGTCATAGAGAAGCTCGATGCCGGTTTCGGCACGCACCGCAGCGTGTTCAGCCTCCGTATCCCCGTATTGCAGATCGACAAATGCAATGCCGGGTACTTCCAGCACCGGCCGCCATTCCATGAGCGGGATGCCTTTCCAGGGGCGCATCTTATTGATACTGCCCCAGGAGATGCCCACCAGAACCCTCTCGTTTTCTTCCTTATAACGCTCCCGTAGCGCGCGTGTCTGGTCGGGATCGGCCCGGAGGTACCCCTCGCCTTGGGGGAAACTTTCCAGGTCCGGGCGCAGATAGCGGCAGAGCCCACCCGCAGACGTCTGGAAATCTATGTCTTCGGACAACAGTCCCGGAGCCGGTGGACTCGATTTCGCCACGCAGGTGACGCCCGGGAAGGAACGGGCGAACAGCGGCACCAGGCGCGGCTCGCTTTCAAGAATGACAGAGGCGCCTTTCTCCATTATTTCCGGAACCATCCCGGCGAAACGTATCTCGTCGCCGAGACCCTGCTCCGCCCAGACAAGAAGAGTCTTGCCATTGAGGGGTTCCCCCTTCCAAACCTCCTGCGGAAACTCACGGTTGGGCACATTGGGCTTTTTCCAGCGCCATTCATATTCCTCCCAGCCCTCCTCAAACCGTTCCATCATCAACAGCGCCAGGGCCAGGTTATGATGGGCGTTGGCGTTGTCGGGACCCAGGGTGATGGCTTGGCGGAAAACCTGCTCGGCCTGGTCCACCTCCCCTTCCGCCATATGAATCATACCGAGATTACTAAAGGCCTCGGAATAGGAAGGCCGCAGTTCCAGCGCCCGGTTAAAGGACTCCTTCGCCTCCGCAAGGCGGCCCTGCAGCCGCAGCACATTCCCCAGATTATTGTGGGCTTCCACATAGCCGGAATTCAGCTCCAATGCTCGGCGATAGCCATTCTCGGCGGCGCTGAAATTCTCCCGTTGTTCTTCAAGGCGGCCAAGATTGTAGTGGGCCGGGGCGTATCCAGGCGCCAGTTTCAAAGCCTCGCCCAGAGCGGCTTCGGCTTCCTCCAGACGGTCCATTTCGGCGAGAAGGCGGCCCAGATTATTGTGGGCGGCAGTAAAACCGGGGTGAAGCGCCAGCGCCTGGCGATAGCTTGCCTCCGCCGCCACCGCCTCTCCACAGGTCATCAGCGCATTGCCCAGATTGTAGTGGGCCTCCACATGGCCGGGCTCACAGCCCACCGCCTCCCGGAGTTCCGCCACAGCCTCTTGCGCCTGTCCCCGCTCGGTGAGCACCAGACCCAGCGTATTGTGGTAATCGGCCACCTTCGGGGCCACGGTGACGGCTTTACCCACCAATGCCGAGGCCGCCTCCAGATCACCCGCCTGATAACGCAGGGCGCCACTTAAATGCAGTGCGTCGGGGTGTTCCGGCTCGGCTTCCAATACCTGACCATAGAGCGCGGCAGCCTCGTCGAGACGCCCCGCCTGATGGTGGGCAAGCGCTTCCTGGAGAAGCGCCTGCGGCGTGTCCCTGTTCATGACGCCTCCACCTTGTGCCGCAGCTCTTGCGCCACCCGTTTTATGACGCTTCCCCAGTCGCCGCGCGCACTCTGGCGATAAAGGTACAGGCTCGGGAACCACGGGTTGTCCTCGCGGTCAAGCATCCATACCCAATCGGATTCAAAAGGTACCAATGCCCAGCCCGGAACATCCAGTGCACCCGCCGTGGTGATGGTGGTGTTAGCAATGGAAATCACCAGATCCATGGCCGCCACCTGGGCGGCGAAGGCATCCATATCGGTAAGCGGATCGATTTCTTCATCGTGGAGGATTTTAATGCCGGTCTCGGCAGTAAACGCCGCGCGCTCGGCCGCGGTGTCTCCGTACTGCAGATTGACGAAGGTGACGCCGGGCACTTCCAGCACCGGCCGCCATGACTCGAGAGACAAACTCTTCTCAGGACTCGTCTTGTTTTTGCTATGCCAAGTGATCCCCACCAGAAACGACCCCTCCCCGCCATAACCTGTGCGCAGTGACGCTGTACGCTCCGGGTCGGCTGTCAGATAGCCTTCATGTTTAGGGAAACTTTCCAGGTCCGGGCGCAGGAATTGGCAGAGACTGCCCGCAGGAATATGAAAGTCAACGTCGTCCGACAACAGTTCCTGAGCCGGTGGATTGGCTCTGACCACACAGGTAACATTCGGAAAGGAACGGGAAAATAATGATTTTAGGCGAGGTTTGCACTCCAACAGCACTTTTGCCCCGCTTTTCATCAGGTCGGGGATCATAGAGGTAAACAACAGCTCGTCTCCGATACCCTGTTCACCCCATACCAGAATGGTCTTTCCTTCCAGCGGCGAGCCGTCCCATTTAGGCTGGGGGTAGGGACGATAAGTGGCATCCTTGTGCCGCCAGCGCCATTCATATTCGGCCCAGCCTTCCTTCAGTCTGCCGGTGAGCAAAAGTGCCAAGTTAAAATTCTGATGGAGTTCCGCGTTGCCGGGATCAATTTCAATGGCTTTTTCATAAACGGCGAGAGCTTTTTCGGGATCGCCAAGAGCCTTGAAGGCATTGCCCAGATTGTTATGGGCGGTGATGAACTCCGGCTTGATGGTGATGGCGGCAAGGAAGGACTCCCGTGCCGCCTCCGCGTCTCCTGCCGCCAACAGCGCGACTCCCAGACTGTTATGGAAGGCGGCGTTGCCGGGTTCCAATTCCAGTGCGCGGCGAAAGGCGGTCTCGGCCTCGGCGGGTTTATGGCACTCCATCAATACACCGGCCAACGCGGACTGCGCCTTGGCGTCTTGCGGGTGGGCGGTGATGGTGCGGCGCAGGGTTTCCTCGGCTTCCTCGATGCGGTCCCCTGCCTGTAATACCAGGCCGAGATTGATGCCCGCGCCCAGAGCCTTGGGGTTGAGAGCCAGCGCCTTACGCAATACCTCCTCGGCTTCGTCCAGTTTTTCCTGATCCTTCAGCACCAGGCCGAGATTGCCGTAATAGGCTTCCGCGTCGGGATTGATCTCGATGGCGCGGGCGATGGTTTCTTGCGCCTCGTCGAGCCGTCCCGACTGATAAGCGCAGACCCCCAGAAGATGCAGGGCGTCGGGGTTTTCCGGCTCGGTCTCCAATATCTGACTGTAAAGCGCTTCGGCTTCGGCCAACCGCCCCGCCTGGTGATGGGCGGCGGCCTGTTGCAGCAATTCCTGGGGGCTGTCCGTGGTCATGACGCCGCCACCCTGCGGGCCAGCTCTTGCGCCACCCGTTCCATGACGCCTGCCCAGTCGCCGCGCTTTTCCTGGCGAATGAGGCGCAGGCTCGGGAACCAAGGGTTGTCCTCGCGATCCAACCCCCAGATCCAGCCCGGCGCGAAGGGCACCAGCACCCGGCCCGGCACCCCCAGCGCTCCGGCCATGAAGATGGTGGAGTTACAGATGGAGACGGTCACATCCATGGCCGCCACCTGGGCGGCGAAACCATCGAGGTCGGAAAGCGGATCGATCTCCCCGTCATGGAGAATCTCCATGCCGGTCTCGGAGGCCAGAGCCGCGCGCTCATCCGCCGTGTCTCCGTATTGCAGATCCACCAACGTCACGCCAGGCTCCTCCAGCAGCGGTTTCCAACCGCCAAGGGCCAGCGCCTTCTCCGGGCGTTTGGGATCGGTGCTGCCCCAGGAGATACCCACCAGAAGATTGCCGCCATCTCCCTTGTAGCGTTCCCGCAACGCCTGGGTCTGGTCGGGATCGGCTTTGAGATAGCCTTCGTGTTGGGGGAAGCTCTTCGCATCGGCGCGTAAATACCGGGCGAGCCCGCCCAGCGGCACCTGGAAATCAATCCCGTCCGAGAGCAGTTGCGCATCGGGCGGGTCGGCTTTGGCCACCACCTCGATGTGCGGGAAAGAGCGCGCGAACAAGGGCGCCAGGCGGGGATCGGCCTCGAGGATGACGGCCGCGCCTTGGGCCTGCAAATCGGCAATCTGGCCCGCGAACATGAGCTGGTCGCCCACCCCCTGTTCGCCCCAGAGCAGAATGGTCTTGCCATCAAGAGGGGTGCCGTCCCATGGAGGTTGAGGAAAGGGGCGTTGCTGCATGGATGTTTTGCGCCAGCGCCATTCATGCTCGGCCCAGCCCTCCTCGAGATTACCGGTGAGAAGAAATAGCAGGGCAAGGTTGGCATGGGTATCGGCACATTCGGGATTCAGCTCGATGGCGCGGTTGAATGCGGCCATAGCTTCTTCATGACGGCCCAGGGACTGCCACGCCTGCCCCAGATTGCTCCACGCCTCGGCGTAATCGGGATCAATCTCCACCGCCCGTCCCAGAACCGTCACCGCCCGTTGCGACTCGCCCCTCTTCTGTAACAGGGTGCCGAGATTGTAATGAGCTGCGGCAAAGGAGGAATCCAGCCCGGCCGCACGGTCAAAGGCCGCCACCGCATCCCCGTCCTTACCCGCCGCCGTCAGGGCCTTGCCCAGATTGTTGTGGGCCGTGGCGTTGTCCGGAGTCAGTTCCACAACCCGGCGGCACAGGGCCTGTGCCTCCTTATGGGCTTCCTCTTCGAGAAGACGGTCGGCGCGTCTGGTCAACGCCGCCCCCAGATTGGCCCGCGCCTCGCCGTGATCCGGGGCGATTTCCAGCGCCCGTTCCAGAGCGGATTCCGCTTCGTCGAGGCGCTCCAGACCCCGCAGCACCAGGCCCCGCGTATTATGATAGTCCGCCGCCTCCGGCATAAGGGCGATGGCGCGGTCCACCAGGGAGAGCGCTTCTTCCAGCGCGCCTTCCTGATAGCGTAGCGCGCCATACAAATGCAGGGCGTCGGGGTTCTCCGGCTCGGCCTTCAATACCCGACTGTACAGTTCCGCCGCCTCGGTCATGCGGCCCGCGCCATGATGACCCAGCGCTTCCTGTAGAAGAGAGGCCGCCGTGGAAGCGCCCGGAGAGGGGGTGTCGCCGCTCATCTCTCCGCCGCCTTGCGCTGAAGGGCCTGGGCCACCTCCTCTATCACGCTCTCCCACTCACCGCGTTCACTCTGGCGATAAAGGCGCAGGCTGGGATACCAGGGGCTGTGTTCGCGTTCCAGCAACCATACCCAGTTGTAGTGACGCTGGATCAGGGACCATGTTGGCACGCCCAGGGCGCCGGCCGTCTCCACCGTTGAGTTGCCGATGGAGACCACCAGATCCATGGCCGCCACCTGAGCGGCGAAGCCATCCATGTCTTTGAGCGGGTCGATGGACCCATCATGGATCATGTCCACGCCCGTATTCCCGAGGAAGGCCGCGCGGTCGCTTTCTCTGTTCCCGTACTGAAGATCCACAAAGGTGATTCCCCCCGGCACCGAGAGCAGCGGCGACCACGCCGCCAGTGCCGGCCATTTGATGTCGAGAATCGTCACCGAACTGTACCAGGAGATTCCCACAAGCAGTTTTTCCCCGCCTCCGCCATAGCGTTTCCGCAGTTCCGTCACCTGTTCCGCATCGGCTTTGAGATAGCCCTCATGTCGGGGAAAACTCTCCATATCCGGGCGCAGGTAGCGGGCCAGTCCACCCATGGAACTCTGGAAATCAATATCGTCGGAGAACAGCCGGGGATGTGGCGGGTTGACGCGGGGAATACTTTCCACGCCAACGAAAGAGCGGGCGAACAGGGGCGCCAGACGGGGATCGCATTCCACCACTACGGTGGCGCCCTGCTGGGTCAGATCGGGAATAAATCCGGCGTAGCGAAGTTCATCGCCGATGCCCTGTTCGCCCCAGACCAGAATGGTTTTTCCGGACAACGGCGAGCCGTCCCAGGGAGCTTGCATAAAGGGACGCTTCTTCAGGCCCAGTTTTTCGGCTTTCCAGCGCCATTCATGCTCGGCCCAGCCTTCGGCGAACCGGCCCGTGAGCAACAGCACCATGCCCAGATTGCTGTGGGCATCGGCATAGTCGGGACTCAGCGCCATGGCCTGGCGATAGGCCGCCTCGGCCTCATCAAAACGCCCCAGGGCTTCCAGTACCCGGCCCCGGTTGTTGTGGGCCTCGGCAAGACCGGGGTGAAGCGAGAGGGCCTTTTCATAAGACTGGAGAGCGTCATCCATCCTGCCCAAGGCATGGAGGGAAATGCCCAGATTGTAATGGACATCCATATAGTCGGGTTTGAGCCGGGCGGCGCGATCATAGGATTCGATGGCCTCCTCGTGTTTTTCCAGTGACTGAAGAAGGTTGCCAAGGTTGTTATGGGCGTCGGCGAAGCCGGGGTTGATTTTTAGGGAGCGGCCAAAGGCGGCCTCGGCCTCGTCGGGTTTTCCCGCCGCTTTCAACATGACGCCCAGAGCGCTGAAGGATTCGAAATCCTTTGGGTTCGCCGCCACCGCCGTCTCCATGGTGGCGATGGCCTGGTCCACATGGCCCAACCGGTAGGCCAGCGTGCCGGCGTAATAGAGCGCATCGGGATTATGGGGCTGGTGTGCGAGAATGCCCTGGGCCAGTTGCAGCGCTTCCGCCAGCTTCCCCTGTTGCTGCAACACAGGTATCTGCTGGAGCTGGGCGCTCACAACCGCGCCGCCGCCCTGCTTACGGCCCGGTTTATGCGCCTGTTTCAGGGTTTTTGCCGAACGTTTCTTGCGGCTCATGAGGGTTCCGCCATTTTCCGTAAATCCCCGGCCATGCGATCCATAATGCTCTCCCAGTCGCCATGTGCGCTCTGGCGATAAAGGTGCATGGAGGGATACCAGGGGCTGTGTCCGCGTTCCAGCATCCATACCCATTTGGGCTCAAACTGAACCAGCGTCCACACCGGAACTCCCAAGGCACCCGCGATTTCCACCGTGGAATTGCCGATGGAGACTACCAAATCCATGGCCGATATCTGAGCGGCGAATCCGTCCATGTCTTTGAGCGCTTCGATGGTCTCGTCATGGATCATGTCCACGCCGGTATTTTCCTTAAATGCCGCGCGGTCGGCAGAAATGTCGCCGTATTGCAGATTGACGAAGGTGACGGGCTCGGCATGGTCGTCCAGTTCCTTGACCGGGTCGCGGGGTTCATCCAGGTCCATGGCCGCAGCCATATCGACCATGTCACCGCCAGGGTCGGGAGCATCTTCAGCGGCTGCCTCCGACGGCGTCTCTTCCTCGAGTTCCGCCAGTTCCAGCTTCTGGTCATCATCCGCGGGCGCGGCGGCATCTCCGTTTTCCGGCGGCGCTTCCGCGGACGCTTCTTCTGTGGGCGGGGCCTCCGGTGTTTCGGCCGCCGCTTCTTCGGTGGTTTCCGTGGTATCGGACATATCAGTCTCCCAATGGCTGTTCGTTGCCGCTTGCAACGTCGGTTTCGTCTTCTGTTACTTCATCCGGCGGAGTGGCCGGTGAGGGCGGTGGCACTGGCTCTGCGGCTGCCACCGTCGATGAGTTCGCATCATCTCCATTCCCCACGTCTTCGCCTGACGCGGGGTCGTCGCCTTGTTCCTGTGCTTCATTCTGGGCTTCGGGCATTGCGTCCTGGATTGTTTCCGGGGCCATTTCCGGGGCCGTATTCCCGGCGTCATCCGCGGGTGTGGCGCCATCGCCGCTGTCGTCGTCATCCTCACCCCGCAGGAAGGCGTCGATGATTTTGTCAATTTCTTTCCAGATATCGGCTTCGTCGCGGTCGGCAAACCCGTCGGACCATTCCACCCGGCAGTCACCGAGTTCAATGCCTTCGCCGGCCAGCAGGGTGATTCTCCCGTTGTATCCGGCCTGGGTGGCGATGTCGTCCACGCGGTCGCGCAGGGGCAGGAGCATCTGTTCGTTGACGCGGACCACGATGCGCGGCTCGTCGAGAATATGGTCGAGACAGGAAACAATGATGTGGGACACCTCGTCCAGGGCATGTATGCGGGCCAGACCGGGGAGTATCTTCCGGGTGATGGCGGTGGCGGCGGCGACACCGGGCGCCGCCGGTGCCACAGGTGCTCCTGGCGGAAACGCCGCGACAGCCGGAACTCCAGGCGCGGCCAGGGCTCCCTCGGTGGTTACCAGCGGCAGTATTCTCACCGCATCGGTCATCAGCAGCACACCACCCAACGCCCTTGGTCCGTTGACCGGCGCCGTCACCGGCACCCTGCCGCCATCGCTGGCCGCCACCCTCTCCGCGGCCGCGGGAACGCCCGCCGGAGCAAGCGCCGCAGGTAGCACACAGACACCGGTCCAGACCCCAGCCACCCCGGCGGCAACGCCTGAGAGCGGAACGCAAAGCGCCACCGCCACCACCGAGCGCGGAAGCCAGATCAGCCTGCGTCTGATTACCGTGGATGCGGCCCCCAAGAGCGACCCCGCGGTTCTGTTACAGAACATGGCGCAATCGCGCCCGGCGGGAACGCCCCTGGTGGCGGGAACCGTCACCGGCACCAACAACGCCGGCCAGCCCTATATACAGACTCCGCTGGGGCTGCTTCTCCTGGCCGAAAAGGCCCCCCTGCCCCGCAACAGCCTGGTGGCCCTGGAAATTCTGGGGACCGGGGCGAGACCAGCGGCGGCGGGTGCGTCCACCGGCGCCCTCCTGCACTCTCCCCTGTTCTCAGGTCTACGTGACTGGCCGGCGCTGAGGGAGGCCATGGCCGCGCTGGCGCAAATTGACGCCGCCGCCGGACAACAGTTCATAAACACCGTGCTGCCGCGCCCGGGGATGGAATTCACCACCAGCATGCTCTTTCTTCTCGCCGCCCTGCGCGGCGGCGAACTCCAGAAATGGATGGGGCTGGTGACAATCAATACCCTGGAAGGCGCGGGAAGACGCGATCTTCTCAACCGTCTCGGCGAGGACTTCGCCCAACTCTCGAAGCTGGCCGGTGAGCCCGGTTCCAGTGAATGGCGCAGTTATATGATCCCGGTTTTCGACGGTAAACTGCTCAACATGGTCCGTCTTTTCACCAAAAAGCACCGCAAACAGGATGAAGAAGAGGAAGATCAGGAGAGTTACACCCGGTTTCTGCTTGATATTGAACTGAGCAAGCTGGGCCAGCTCCAGTTCGACGGCCTCGTCAAACCCCAAGTCTTCGAGCTGATCATTCGCAGCCACCAAGCGCTTCCCCATGCCATGCACGGGGACATCAACACGATTTTCACCAATTCTCTTGAAATAACCGGATATACGGGGCTGGTAAATTTTCAGGTGACGCGCGACTTCGTCTCCATCCCGGTTGATGAAACCTCCGTCACATCGGCCGAAAGCACGCTGGGCGTCACCGTATAAGACATCCCCCGCGCCATAAGACTCCAGGGAACAAACCATAATGACAGACAACAGCAGCGCCCTTATCTACGATCCGCTTAAACGCCGGGAGCTTCTGTCCGTCTCCCCCAATCCCGGGGTGACTACGGATTATGTAGTGACCCTGGAAAGCCGGGTCGACAGTCCCCCCGATGGATGGTCGGGAAACGTTCTGCTGCGCTATGTCCCCGACAAACAGATTCTCGACGCGGAGTCGTTTCTCGACTATACGCGGGCGCTGGGGGGACGCGCCTGGCCTTCGCCGGAAGATATTGCCGTGGCCATACAGGATGACGTGAATAACGAGCTGGTGGCCCGCTGGACCCGGATTACCGTCACCACCGACGCCAACTCCGGCAGTGCCCTCGCCGGTCACAGCATCACCGTTGAGGACCGCCAGCCGCAATGGGACAACCGGCCCCTTCTCGACGGACTCCGCCGCTATTAAAATCCTGGAAAAACACCCCCCTTTGGGGGGGTAACGTACCCCCAAGGGGGTAGAACGCGTCTTACACCGCCTTGCGGCGGCGCCTGAAGACCTCGCCGCCCAGTTCGTCGAGCGTTTCCTGCTCCATCCTGGCTTCCTTTTCCTCGGCCTTGCGCTCGCTGGTCTCCTGGAGAATCTCGTAACTCTTCACCTCCCGGAACAACTCCTGCACTTCATCATTGGCCGTGGATATCCTCTCGCCAATCTGGTCCAGGGAATCGGCGAGTTTTTCCCTGCGCTCGATAACCGACCGGGCGTATCCACCATAGGTAAACCCGCTTTCCACATCGGTCCTGGCCAGGGCCTGTTCGTCCTTGAGATTTATTTCCAGCTGCCGTCCCTGATTGACCAGGTCTTCGGCCAGAAGTTCCAGTTCCACAAGCTCACGGCGCTTTTCATCCAGCCGCCAGCGGTGAACACGGATCAGGTTTAACAGCCCCTTCATTCAGCGCTACCCGCCTGAGCCGCGGCGCCCGCCGGTCCTGCGGCTTCCGGGACCGCATCCCCTTCCGCCATGGCGGCGGGATTACTGTTGAGAATCTCCGCAAGCTGGGCGTATCCCTCATCCAGGGAACAGGTTTCCCATATCCCCTGGGCCAGGAAACCGTCAAGCATGGCGTAATAGGCGATGGCCTCGTCGGTTCTGGGATCACTGCCGTGGCGATAGGCGCCGAGACGGATCATTTCGGCCATGTCCTCATAGGCCGAGATCAATTCCTTGGCCCGGGTGAGAAGCGCATTCTCATCATCGGCATTACAGTCGGGGAGACTTCTCGAAATGCTGCGCAGGATATCCACCGCCGGGTAACGGCCGCGTTCGGCGATGCTGCGCTCAAGAACAATATGCCCGTCGAGAATGGCGCGCAGGGCATCGGCGACCGGTTCGCTGTGATCGTCACCTTCCACCAGAACCGTAAACAGGCCGGTGATGCTGCCCTTGCCGATTCCCGGACCGGCCCGTTCCAGCAATTTCGGCAATTCGGCAAAAACGGTAGGCGGATAGCCCTTGGTGGTGGGCGGTTCTCCCGCCGAAAGGCCGATTTCACGCTGCGACATGGCAAAACGCGTAATACTGTCCATAAGACAGAGAACATCCTTCTCCTGGTCGCGGAAATATTCGGCCACGGTCATGGTCATGAGCGCCGCCTGATGACGCAACAGCGGCGATTCATCGGAGGTGGCCACCACCACCACGCTGCGCGCCAGCCCTTCGGGGCCGAGATTGTCCTCGATGAACTCCTGCACCTCGCGTCCCCGTTCGCCGATCAGGCCGATGACGGAAACGTCCATGGTGGTATTGCGGGCCATCATGGACAGCATTATGGATTTGCCCACGCCGGAGCCGGAAAAAATGCCGAGGCGCTGTCCCTTGCAACAGGTGACGAAGGTGTTGAGGGCGCGAATGCCCAGATCCACCTTGCCCTCGACCCGCTGGCGGGAATGAGCCGGCGGCGGCGCGGTGCGGATACGGTATTTACGGTGTCCCTTGTGCAGAGGCGGGCCGCCGTCAATGGGCTCGCCCATGGCGTTGATGACGCGGCCCAGCCAGTCATCGGAAGGACTCACGTGAGGATGGGATTCACCCACCTCGGCGCGGCAGCCAAGGCCGATTCCGTCCACCGACTGAAACGGCATCAACAGGGCGCGATCATTACGAAAACCGACCACCTCACAGGTCACGCGCTCCTCTGTGGTTGTCACCACGTGACAACGGGCGCCCACCGACAGGGTGCGCTCCACACCGCCAACTTCAATAAGAAGCCCCTGTACCGCTGTAACCCGCCCGAACAGGCGGAATTCGGGAACACGGTCCAGTGTGGTTACCAGATTATTCAGTGAAAGCGCCATATTCAGTCCTGTCAGCCGGTTTTCCACCGAGGAAATTTCTCATACGCACCCTCCCCGCGCCTGGGGCTACGGTTAAGAATACGTCGAAAATTACGCCTAAAGTATGAGGGGAAAGACTTTATTCTTGGTTAATAAACCTTAACTTCCTACTTTACTACTGTGGTCAAATGTAGCCAAATGGTTAACAGCTTTAGAGAAAAGTTGTTGGGAACCTACCATGCGCGTACTTCTGGTTGAAGATGACAAGAGCGTCTCCAAAAGCATTGAGCTGATGCTGAAGCCGGAGGGGTTCGTTGTGGATTCCACTGATCTCGGCGAAGACGGCCTTGAGATCGGGAAACTCTACGACTATGACATCATCATTCTCGACCTGATGCTGCCCGACATGGACGGCTACGAGGTTCTGCGCCGGCTCAGGGCGTCCAAGGTCTCCACCACCATTCTCATCCTCTCAGGCCTGAGCGAGCCCGACAACAAGGTCAAGGGCCTGGGTTTCGGCGCCGATGACTATCTCACCAAACCCTTCGACAGAGAGGAACTGATCGCCCGCATTCACGCCATCATACGGCGTTCGCACGGGCATCCCGAATCGGTCATCAAGACCGGCATGCTGACGATCAACCTCAATGCCCGCACGGTGGAGGTTAACGGCCGCTCCATCCACCTGACGGGAAAGGAATACGGTATTCTCGAGCTGCTTTCCCTGCGTAAGGGCACGACCCTGACCAAAGAGATGTTTCTCAACCATCTCTATGGCGGTATGGACGAGCCGGAACTGAAAATCATCGATGTCTTCGTTTGCAAGCTGCGCAAGAAACTGTCCCAGGCCACCGATGGCGTTAATTATATCGAGACCGTCTGGGGGCGGGGCTATGTGTTGCGCGACCCCGACGAGGAAGCGGACCAGGAATCGCAGAAAAAAAGCGCCTAAAGGCGCTTTTTTTCAGGATGCAGCCTGTTCGGCGCCGCTGTAAGCATCAGGGTCGAGGCTGTAAAGACCGCGCTGGCCCGGCACCGGCTTGAACTTATCGGATACACCGAGAACGGTCTCGGCGCCGCCGAGATACAACGCCCCGTCATCGGACATCTGTGAAGAAATACGATCCAGCACCTCGCCCTTGGTGTCCTGGTCAAAATAGATCAGGACGTTACGGCAGAAAACTACGTCGAATTGTCCCAACCCCGTGGGCGATCCCAGAAGATTGAATTCCCGGTACGTGATATCGGTGCCCAATGAGGGGTCGATACGCCATTTGTCGCCGTCCTGGGTGAAATATTTCATCAACAGCTGGATCGGCAAACCGCGCTGTACCTCGAACTGTGAATAGATGCCAGACTTGGCTTTTTCCAGCATTTCCGTGGAAAGATCGGTGGCCATAATTTCATAGCGCCAACCGGAAAGCTTGTCCCCCAACTCGCGCATAATCATGGCCAGGGAATAGGGTTCCTGGCCGCTGGAACAGGCCGCGCTCCAGATACGGAAGAATTTCTTGTCCTCCCTGGTTTCCAGAAGATGGGGCAGGACAATGTCGCGGAACTGGTCGAAGGGCTTGATGTCACGGAAGAAGAATGACTCGTTGGTGGTCATGGCCTCGGTGACTTCCTCAAGCAGATTTGGGCTCTGCCCCCCCTTAAGCTCGAGGATGAGGTCGTCCAGACCCTTCATGCTGTGCTTGCGGGCCACGGGCATGAGGCGGCTTTCTACCAGATACGACTTTTCTTCGGTGAGGACGAGGCCGGACCGGTCCTTCAGCATGTTGCTGAGATATGTGAAATCCTCGGGCTTCATGCCGCCGTCCTTGTGGCCGTTTTCGAGACATAGTCCGCCATCTTGGAAATAGGCAGAACAACGGAACAGATGCCGCCCGTGGCGGCCGCACCGGGCATCCCCCAAACCACGCTGGTGGCTTCGTCCTGGGCCACCACCACGCCTCCGCCGTCCGCGATCATCTCCCCGCCCTTGCTGCCGTCGGCCCCCATCCCGGTCAGGATAAGCGCCAGAACCTTGCTTCCGTAACATTCGGAAACGCTTCGGAACATGGGATCAACCGCGGGGCGGCAGAAGTTTTCCGGAGGATTCTGGTTAAGGCGAAGAACCATACCCTCGGCATCCTTGGTCACGGTCATGTGATAGTCGCCGGGCGCCACGTAGACCCTGCCGCTGACGATTCTTTCACCATCGATGGCCTCGGCGCAGGTACGCCCTGATGTCTTGGTCAGGTGCTCGGCGAGGATAGTGGTAAAGGTGGCCGGCATATGCTGGGTGATGAGGATAGGCAGGGTGAAAGAAGCCGGGATATACGCCATCATCTTGAAAAGGGCCTGGGGGCCGCCGGTGGAGCTGCCGATGGCAAGAACTTCCGGGGCGAACCCAGCGGGAATATCGCGCAGCGCAACCTCGGCCTCGGCGTAAACGGCCGGCGCCGAGGAAAGTGTCGGCGGTTCGCCCGCCGCTTCGGCCTTTTCTTCCTCTTCAATTTCTTCTATGGGCAGGGTAGTGCCGAGGCTGCGCCGCAGGGCCGCGCCATGTACCTTGACCTTGTTTGAAAGCGCGCTTTTGAAGTCTTCCCCGGAGGTCAAGCCCTGGGCGGTGGACGGCTTGGGGACATAGTCCATGGCGCCCAGCTCCAGCGCCCTCATGCTGATATCGGCATTGCGCAGGGTCAGGGTCGAAGCCATGATAACCCGGATATCGGGCTTTTTCTCGAGCAACAGCGGCAGGGCGGTAAGCCCGTCCATAACCGGCATCTCGATATCGAGAACCACGATTTCCACGCCATGGCGCAGGATCGAGTCCACCGCGAGCTGGCCGTTGCCCACGGAGGAAACAATTTCAATCTGAGGGTCGGATTCGAGTGTGCGGGCGATCAGGCCACGAACCACAGCCGAATCATCCACCACCATCACTCTATAGGGACCGTCCCCGGGGACTTCCGTATCTATCACATCGCCACCCGGTCCGGCATCCACAACCGCCATTTTTTACTCGCCGCTAAAGCAGACCCGACTGGGCAAACTTGGATTCAATAATCTCGCTGTCGAAGGGCTTCATAATATATTCATTGGCGCCAGCCTGAATCGCCTCCTGAATGTGGCGCAGATCATTTTCCGTGGTACAGAAAATCACCACGGGTTTATCGCCGCCATCCAATTTGCGTAATTCATGTAGAAAATCGATGCCGCTCATGACCGGCATGTTCCAGTCCAGAAGAACCGCGTCGGGCAACTGTTTCTGGCAATATTCCAGAGCCACCTTCCCATCTTCGGCCTCGGCGGTCTCAAAACTCAGCTTCTCCAGAATTCTCCGCGCCACGGTGCGGATTACCTTGGAATCGTCCACAATCAAACAGGACTTCATGCCTTTTCCCCACTATATTCCCTTAAGACTTGGCTTCCCTAAGGCTTGGCTTCCCCAAGACCTGGCTCCCTTAAGACCTGGCGTTTAAGAGCCGGCCTCCCTTAAGACCTGACGGTTAAGAGCCGGCTAATGCTCACTCCCCTCAGGCGGCTTCCTGCTCGCCGAACTCCAACAGACGCGTCACGTCAAACACCACAAGAAGCTCATTTTCAAGCCGGTAGACCCCGGCTGAAACATCCCGCCAGTTGGGGTCCAGCGTGGCCGGACTGCGTTCGTAGGAACTGCTGGGGAGACTCAGCACTTCCCCCACCACGTCGATAATGAAGCTATACAGTTCCCCCTTATATTCCACAACCACGTTCATGCGCTTTTCGCCTCTCTTGCGCGGGGGAAGACCAAGCCGGGTGCGGATGTCGATGGCGGTGACAATACGGCCACGCAGGTTGAGCGCACCGGCCACCTCTTTGGGAGCCAAGGGAATGCGGGTAATGCTCTGTTCGGACAATACGTCCTGAACGGTGAGTACCGGGATGCCGAATAACTGGCCGCAGATGGTCATGGACACGTAATCCTTGGTATCCATGGCAACCAGTTCATTGCCGTTTTCATCGTTACCCGTCTCCACAGGCACAGCGTCAGACATTTTTCAGTCTCCCCTAAGTGTTGATTGTTTCGGACAGTGTTTCCAGCAATCCGTCACGGTCGGTTTTGGCCACGTAATCGGCGAAACCTACCTCGCGGCCGCGATCTATATCTTCCTGCGACGTCCGTGACGAAAGCGCCACCATGGGAATCTTCTGCCACCGGCTGTCTTGTTTGACGTTCTCGGCAAATTCGAACCCATTCATTTCCGGCATTTCGATATCACTGATAATAATGTCGAAATCGCGCCCCTGATCGCGGTATTCAAGTGCCTGGGCGGGGCTGTCCGCCGTGGTCACCCGATATCCCGCCACCGAGAGCAAGGGAGTCAGCAGGTTGCGGAAAAAGGGACTGTCATCCACCAGAAGCACGTGTCTTCCGGGGGCCACGCCCTCCGAATCGCCGTCAATGGCGCCGAACCAGTCAGGAAAAGCCTGGGTCAGGTAATATCCGGCGTCGATCATGTCGGTGGCCTGGCCGGAAATGATGGCGCTTCCGAGAATACCGGGACGCTCCGCCGCCAGTTCCATATTTGTCACTTCCTCGACGATATCGACGATTTCATCCACCACCAGTCCCATGGAGTGTTCACGGTCGGAGAAGACGAGAACAGGCTGGCGCCCCTCCGTCTTCATATCCTGCTCCTCGCTAATGGGGACCAGCGGCATGAGATGTCCCCTGTACTGCACCATGGGCATGCCGTGGGTGATTTCCACCTTGTCCAGCTCGATCTCTTCAAGTCGCGCGATCAGGGCCAAAGGCACCGCCTTGGGTGACTCATCACCGGCGTGGAACAACAACAGCGAGGTCTTTTCTCCTGCTGTGTCGCTTACCGCCATACCTTTCTGTTCGGCGTCTTCGTCGCTAACGCCCGTCTCACCGGTGGCCGCCGCGATTCCGTTGGGATCGAGAATCATGATAACACTGCCGTCACCAAGGATGGTGTTCCCCGAAAACAGGGCAATGTCGCGCAGGATAGGCGATACGGGCTTAACGACAATTTCCTCGGTGTCGAAAACCTTATCGACAATGATACCGAAGGTATAATTGCCCACCTGCGAGACCACGATAAATGTCTCATCATTCTCCTCATCGCTCGTCTCCTCGGCGGTTTCCCCGGCGGCGGGCGCCTCGGCGCGGCCCAGAATCTGATCGCGGGTAGAGTCCACCAGGGACAGAACCTCCTGGCTCAACTCCTCTTCAACGCCCAGTTCCATCAGGGTTTCCGTAAGATGAGCCGCCACCGCGTCGAAATGGACATCATCGAGGCCGCGCGCCACCAGCGGCGCATGGGCGGTGGCAAGGTCTGCACCTTCATAGCCATCGGGGCCGCCCAGAACCATAACGAAGAACTGTTTCTGCCTCTCCTTCAGGACATCCAGATTGACGTTCTCGAAGAATTCCTTGAGATGGACGTCGGAAAGGACCTTCTCGTAGAAAAGATCCACGGCGGCATTGACGGCCGCTTCGCCGCCGATCCTCTCGAACAGGCTCGGCCCGGCGAGCAAGGCCGCCACTGCCCCTTCTTCCTCTTCTTCCTCATCGTCCTCGAGTCCCATGAGGTCGCGCAACGACACCAGCGGCAACAGCCGGTCGCGCAGACGCAGCACCGGCGCTTCGTTGATCATTTCAATGGTGGTCTCCGACTGGGAGGAGGTACGCACCAGTTCCAGAACGCTGATCTGGGGGATGGCGAACCGGTCTCCGGCGCATTCCACGATAAGGGCGGAAACAATAGCCAGGGTCAGCGGAATCTTGACGGTGAACAGGGTGCCCTTGCCCTCGGTGGATTTGAGCTCAACGGTGCCACCAATCTTCTCCACATTAGTTCTCACCACATCCATGCCCACGCCACGCCCCGACACGCTGGTGACCTTGGCCGCGGTGGAAAAGCCGGCGCCCATGACGAAGCTCTGAATTTTGTGGTCGGACATTTCCTCAAGCTCGGCCTCGGTGGCCATGCCCTTCTCAAGGGCCTTGGCCCTGATCCGCTCCACCGACAGGCCGGCGCCGTCATCCTTGATCTCGATGATGATATGACCGCCTTCGTGATAGGCGTTGAGGGTTATGGTCCCGGTCTCGGGCTTGCCGGCGGCGAGACGGGTGGCGGGGTCTTCGACACCATGATCGCCGGAATTACGCACCATATGGGTCAGCGGATCCTTGATCAGCTCCAGAACCTGGCGATCGAGTTCGGTCTCGGCGCCAAGCATCTCAAGGTCGATCTTCTTCCCCAGTTCGTGGGAAAGGTCACGAACGATACGCGGCAGCTTCGCCCAGGCATTGCCGATGGGCTGCATGCGCGTCTTCATGACCCCTTCCTGAAGCTCGGAGGTAATCAGGTTGAGGCGCTCCAAGGGTGCGGCGAATTCGCTGTCGTCCTGCTGCCGTAAAATCTGCATGAGTTGGTTACGGGTCAGCACCATTTCACTGACCATGGTCATAAGGTCTTCCAGAAGGTCCACGGTGACGCGGATACTCGACGTAGCCACCGAGGATTCCTTGCCACCCTCCTGCTTCGCGGTTTCGGCCTTCTTCTCCACGGCCTTGGCTTGCGGCTGCTCCGCCGGTGCCGGCACCGCCGCTTCGGCTGCCGGAGCTTCATCCACGGGAGCTTCGGCGCCAAGCGCGGCTACCGCGGCCTTGCCCGCCTCGGACTGGCCCAGCACGTCATCCTTGGTGGTGGCGACAACCGCCATGACCTCTTCCACGGTGGGTCCCCAGGCGCCGTTTTCCACCAGGGCTTCCTGGAAGTGGGTGGCCACGGCGTTGAAATGATCTTCATTGAGACCCTTGGCCACCAGCGGCGCATGGGCGGTGGCAAGATCCTTGCCGTCGTAATTATCGGGACCGCCCAGAACCTTGGACAGGAACTTCACCATCTTTCCCTGCTGGACATCGGGATCCACGTTCTCAAAGAAACCTTTGAGACTGTCGTCGGCCAGAACCTTTGAATAGAAACCCGCCACTGTTTTTGTGATGGCCTCCTCGCCCTCCAACTGGTCATAGAGACTGCCCAGTGCATCGGCGGTGGCGGCCGCACCCTCGGCCTGGGCGGCAGCGGCCATGGCCTCGGCGGCGGCGGCGGCACCGGCGTCCTTGTGAATATCTCCCTCTGCAGGCGCTTCCTCGGCAGCGGGCTCCTCAGCCGGGGGTTCTGTAGACTCTGCGGGGGGCGCTTCTGCGGGAGGCGGCGCGGCCTCTCCGCTGGCCATGGCGTTAAGACGGGTAATCAGGTCCGTATCGTCACCCTCGGGTTCGGATTCCGTTGCCTCGAGGATGCCGAGTATTTCCTTGATCTGGTCAAGAGCTTCGAGAACGATGGAAATGGCCTGTTCGGAAACCTCTAATTCGCCGTCCCTGATCTTGCCGAGAACGTTCTCCCCGGAATGGGCAACCGCTTCGAGGCGCGGCAGGCCAAGAAATCCGCATGTGCCCTTGATGGTATGGACAAGGCGGAAAATATTGCTCAACAAATCGGGATCATTGGGATTCTCCTCGAGCTTGATCAGATCATTATCGAGAGAATCAAGACTTTCCGTCGTTTCCGTAAGAAATTCGCTTAAAAGATCATCCATCCTGCTCTTCCCGGAAGTGGCTTCCGGCCCCATGCAAAGTCACGTAAAAGTGCCCCTTCGGGCTCACCGCCCGTTAAGTATATATGGGCACAACCCGTTGAACCTGTCAGAAAAGGTTTAACAAGCTGTAAAAGCGCAATTTTTATGGAATTTTTTAAACATCCTAAAAAAACCGGCCAAAATTCAGCCCCCGAACTCAATCCCCCGGCCTCAATCCCCCGGTTTCAATCCAGCGTCACCGAAAAATGAATGGTGGCGCAGCCGCTTCCCTCTCCGGCGCTTTCCGAAACCGCAATCTTCCCTCCCCCAATCCGTGACAGATAGGCCGTGAAATAGGCCTGCACCGTTGTCGGCTCCAGATCTTTTACATCTCCGGTGCCGCTGATGGTGGATTTCATAACGTCATTCAATGCCGCGCGTTCGCCCACGGCGCTGACTTCGGCCTTGAAAGAGTCGCCAACCATCTCCAGGCGGACCACGATATCCCCGCCCAGGGGCAACACGGCGGCCGCCAGCAGAATCAGGTTGAGCAACAACTTCGTGGCTTGTTTGGACAGCGGCCGGGGCAGTTCCTGGCCGCTCTCGGGCCAGACCAGTCTTACCCTGGTCCCGGTGAAAAGCCCGGCGGCGATTTCATGAACCGGCGACATGTGGCTCAGCCCGTCAATCTCCCCGCCCCGGCCATAGGCGGCGCGGAAGAATTTAAGCCGGGCGGCGGCTTCGTGGCCGCTGTTGGCGATCATGTCCATGATTTCGTTCTCGGCGCCGGGATTTTCTCCACGCAACAGCTCCATGCCGTTGTTAACGGCGCCCACGGGGCTGACAAGATCGTGGCAGAGCCGCGAAAACAACAGTTCGGCAACCTCGGGGGGAAGCCCCTCGCCCGTACCGCCGCCCGATCCCTGATGATCCCGTTCAGACATTCTCTATTCCCCTTGGAGGATAGTGAGCCCTGCACCTTTCCGCCGCCACATAAAACAACGCAACTTCTTGCAGGCGGGGGGGGGGCGTTATATATACGAGACACTCATCGTATTCATGTGAAAAAGACTCTTGTCCCGGACGGCTTACCGCCCGGGCCTTGATATGAAGCCCGCGCCGGAAATCAACCCGCCCCTCAATCTAAGCCCCTGTAACCTTGTGTCGCACACCTCATTCATACTGTTTCCGCACCGGGGAAAACCCCATAATATATTTACGCCCGTTTTTTCCGGGATGGCTCTTTCGTCCTTCGTGCGAAAAGCCGCCCTCCCGCAATCCCTCGAAGCGAGGGGTCAGAGCCTAATGCCAAGTGGCAGAATATGAAACAGAACACCGAAAAACGTAAGGGCGTGGCCCCACACCCCAAGGGGTTGCGGGCGAAGCGCCAGGCTTTTTACGATGTCCAGACCCTTCTCGGTGATCTGCCGCGACAGCGCGACATGCTGCTGGAATTTCTCCATCTGGTACAGGATGAATTTCACTGCCTTTCGGAATCCCACCTGGTGGCGGTAGCCCATGAACTGGGGCTTTCCTTCGCCGAGGTCTACGAGGTCGCCACCTTCTACGCCCATTTCGACGTCATCAAGGACAACCAGTCGGCGCCACCGCTTACGGTGCGGGTCTGCGACAGCCTCACCTGCGAGATGAGTGGCGCGAAAAAGCTCCTCGAATCCCTGGCCAAGAACAGCAGCGATAAGTTCCGGGTGGTGCGGGCGCCGTGCATGGGGCGCTGTGACCGGGCGCCGGTGGCCGAAGTGCACAGGAATCACATTACCGAAGCCACGGCCAAATCCGTAAGCACCGCCATCTCCAAAGGCCAGACCGCGCCTAAAATTCCCGACGCCAGGCTTTTCGAGGCCTATGAAAAGGACGGCGGCTATGCCCTGCTGCGAGACTGTCTTAACGGCGGGCGCAGCCCCGACGAACTGATCGAGACTCTCGAGGGCTCCCAGCTCAAGGGCATGGGCGGCGCTGGTTTTCCCGCCGGCACCAAATGGAAGATCGTGCGCAAGGAACCAGGCCCGCGCCTGGTGACCGTCAATGCCGATGAGGGCGAGCCCGGCACCTTCAAGGACCGTTTCTATCTCGACTCCGATCCCCACCGTTTCCTCGAGGGCACGCTGATCGCGGCCTGGGCGGTGGAAGCCAGCGACGTCTACATCTATCTGCGTGACGAATACCCCGGCATCCTTGAGCTGCTGAAACAGGAAATCGCCAAGCTCGAGGCCGCCGAACTCATCACCACCCGCATCCACCTGCGGCGCGGCGCCGGGGCTTATATATGTGGCGAGGAATCGGCCATGATGGAGAGCATCGAGGGCAAGCGTGGCCTGCCGCGCCACCGCCCCCCTTACGTGGCCACGGTGGGCCTGTTTGGCCGTCCCACCCTCAACCACAATGTGGAAACTCTCCACTGGGTGCGCGACGTGGTGGAAAAGGGCGCCGACTGGTTCGCCGATCAGGGACGCAACGGCGGCAAGGGCCTGCGCAGCTATTCCGTCTCCGGCCGGGTTGCCGAACCCGGCGTCAAGCTGGCCCCCGCCGGCATCACCATGAATGAACTGCTGGCGGAGTACTGCGGCGGCATGGCCAAGGGCCACAAGTTCAAAGCCTATCTTCCCGGCGGCGCCTCGGGCGGCATCCTGCCCGCTTCTCTGGCCGATATTCCCCTCGACTTCGGAGCCCTGGAAGAGCACGGCTGTTTCATCGGATCGGCCGCCGTCATGGTGCTCTCGGACAAGGACAACATCCGCGACGCCGTCCTCAACCTCATGCATTTCTTCGCCGATGAAAGCTGCGGCCAATGCACGCCCTGCCGGACGGGCACGGAAAAAGCGGTGAAACTGCTCGAAGGCAAGAAACTCGACCGGCCCCTGATGACGGAACTCTGCGCCACCATGGCCGACGCCTCCATTTGCGGATTGGGTCAGGCCGCCGGCAATCCCATATTGTGCATGATGAAGCATTTCAAAGAGGATTTCGCATGAGCGAAACCATCGCCTTCACTCTCGATGGCAAAAAGGTCGAGGCGGCGCCGGGCGAGACCATCTGGCAGGTGGCCGAACGCCACGGAATCCTCCTTCCTCACCTCTGCCACAAACCGGCGCCGGGCTATCGCCCCGACGGCAACTGCCGCGCCTGCATGGTGGAAATCGAAGGCGAGCGCGTGCTCTCGGCCTCCTGTATCCGCACGCCCACCCCGGGCATGAAGGTCAAGACCGAGGCCGAGCGCGCGGTGAAAGCCCGTGAAATGGTGATGGAGCTTCTGCTCGCCGACCAGCCGCCGCGAAACAAGGCGCATGATGATGAGTCCCATTTCTGGCGCATGGCAGAGGCCGTGGGCGTGGATAAAAGCCGCTTCCCCCCACGCCAAATGCCCGCCGCCGACAACAGCCATCCCGCCATGAGCGTACAGCTCGATGCCTGTATCCAGTGCGGCTTGTGCATCCGCGCCTGCGGCGAGGTCCAGGTCAACGACGTCATCGGCATGGCCTTCCGCGGCGCCGAGTCCAAGATCGTTTTCGATTTCGACCACCCCATGGGGGACAGCACCTGCGTGGCCTGCGGCGAATGCGTCCAGGCCTGCCCCACCGGGGCGCTGATGGAGGCGACCCGGGTTGACGAGAACGGCAAAGGTTCGATCAAGGCCGACACCAAGGTGGACAGCCTGTGCCCTTATTGCGGCGTCGGCTGCCAGCTCACCTTCAATGTTCGCGAGGGTAAGCTGCTCTCGGTGGAAGGCCGCGACGGACCGGCCAACCAGAACCGGCTCTGCGTCAAGGGGCGTTTCGGATTCGACTACGTGCATCACCCCCACCGCCTGACCAAGCCGCTGGTCCGCAAAGCCGGGGTACGCAAGATTCCAGACGAATCCTTCAACCCCGCCGACCCTCTTGCCAATTTCCACGAAGTCTCGTGGGAACAGGCGCTGGACCAGGCCGGCGGCGGTTTCAGGCATCTGCGCGACCGCGAGGGCACCCAGGTACTGGCCGGATTCGGCTGCGCCAAGGGTTCCAACGAAGAGGCCTATCTGTTCCAGAAACTGGTGCGCACCGGTTTCCACAACAACAACGTGGACCACTGTACCCGCATGTGCCACGCCTCGAGCGTCGCCGCGCTGATCGAAACCATCGGTTCCGGTGCGGTTACCGCACCGGTCTCGGAATGCCTCAATTCCGATGTGATTTTCGTAATCGGCGCGCGCCCGGCCCAGAATCATCCCGTGGCCGCCACCTTCATCAAGAACGCGGTGAAGAAGGGGGCCACCCTTATGGTCGCCGATCCCCGCACACAGGCGCTGAGCCGCCATGCCAAGAATATGCTCCAGTTCCGTCCCGGCACCGATGTGGCGCTTCTCAACGCCATGATTCACACCATCATCAAGGAAGACCTGGTGGACCCCGCCTATA
>JADHSZ010000050.1 GCA_016776635.1 Alphaproteobacteria bacterium | reverse complement strand
ATGTCGGTGGGGGAAAACATCAAACTTCCCCTGCGCGAGTTGACCGAGCTCGACGAAATGACCATGCAGATCATGGCCCGGTTGAAGCTGGAAGTGGTGGACCTTGCCGGTTTCGAGGATCTGATGCCGTCGGAGCTTTCGGGCGGCATGATCAAGCGCGCGGCCATGGCCCGCGCCGTCATCATGGATCCCAAGGTGCTGTTCTGTGACGAACCTTCCGCCGGGCTCGATCCCGTGGTCTCGTCCCAGCTCGACCAGTTGATCCTGCGCCTGCGCGAGGCCATGGGCATGACCATCGTCGTCGTCACTCATGAACTGGACAGCGCCTTCACCATCGCCGACCGTATTACCATGCTGGACAAGGGGCGGATTCTGATGATAGGCACGCCGGACGAACTGAAGAACAGCGAAAACGAGCGGGTGCAGAATCTTATCAATCGCCGCACCGAGGATGTCATACTGGATCCGGACGAATATCTGCAACGCCTGACCGGAGAGGCTTTGGACAGGGGCGAATATCGATGAAAAGCCGGAAAATAAACTACGTAGTTGTGGGCGGTTTCGTCATCGCCATGCTGGCCGCCCTGACCTTTTCCATGGCCATGCTTTCAGGTCACAGCGGCGATACCGAAGATTATTACGTGATCTACGACAACGTCTCGGGCGTGGGATTCGGTACCAAGGTGCTGTTCGAGGGCTACCACGTGGGTCAGGTGGAGGAGATCACGCCGGCAATCGAAGACGGCGCTCTGCATTTCCGGGTGGATATGAGCATCGTCGAAGGATGGCATATCCCCGTTGACAGCGTAGCGCGTAAGGAATCGGGGGGACTGCTCTCCGCCGTCACTATCGCCATCAGCGCCGGGGATAATCCCGAGGCCATCGAGGCTGGCGGACAGATCACCCCGGGCGTCTCCACCAGCCTCTTCGACGTGGTTTCCCAGGTGGCAACTGACGCCGGCGACGTGACCCGTACGGGCTTGAAACCTCTGCTCGAAAATATCAACAAACAGGTTGGCCTTCTCGGCGTCATGCTGGAAAAGGACATTCCCGCTTTGCTGACCGAGCTTTCCTCCACCGCCTCCGTGGCCGCCGAGCGTGCGCCCATCATTCTTGCCAATCTCGAAACCTTCACCGAGAACCTAAATACAACGGGCGCCAAGGTTGACGAAATACTGAACGCTCGCAACATCGCCCTGGTGAACAATTCCCTTGAAAACATCGAAGAGGGCACCGGAAATTTCGTCGCCATCGCCGGCGATCTTCAGGCCACCAGCGCCAATATCGACCGCATGGTCGCCTCCATTGACGACGTGGTGACGGCAAACAAGGGCAACGTGGACAAGACCCTGATTGACCTGCGTTACTCCATGGAATCGGTGGCCCGTCATGTGGACGCCATTTCACGCAACCTGGAAGGAAGCAGCCGCCATATGTATGAATTCAGCCGCCAGATACGCTTGAACCCGGGACTGCTTCTGGGGGGCAAGCCACCCCGCGACGAGGCCGAAGCCACAGCCGCGGGGAGGGCCAAGTAATGAGACACACCCCCTTTCTTACCCTGATTCTGTTGGCGCCCCTTCTTGTTGTGGCGGGCTGTGCCCAGCCCAAGCTGCCACAGGAAAACTATTACCGGCTGGTGACTGCCGAGCCCGCCGACAAGGGGGTGGTTCTCGACGGCTCCCTGGTGGTGGAGCCTTTTATCGGCAACGGGCTCACCAGTGAACGCTCGCTTCTCTACAGCACAACTGATGCACCGCTGAAGGTCCAGCAATACCACTATCACTACTGGATCGACCCGCCACCGCAGATGATCCAGGACCAGGTGGTGAGTTATCTGCGTTCCGGCGGCGTGGCCGCCAATGTGGTGACGCCGGAGATGCGGCTGCTGCCCGATTACGCGCTGACGGGGCGCATCAAGCGGCTCGAGCGGATCGTCGACGGGTCACGGTTCTCGGCTGTGGTGGAGCTGGAAATCGGCCTTTCGGATGCCCGCGATAATTCTCTGGTCCTGCTTGAAACCTACGTGGCCGAAGAGCCGGCGGGCAGGGACATGGCCAGCACCGTGGAAGCCTTTAACCGGGGGATTACGAAAATTCTCGAGAAATTCGTCGCTGATCTGGGCGGCGCCCAGGGCGCCTGACCTTACCCGGCGCTCGATTCAACCGCGAATGGCGGCAATATTGGCGGCATAGTCTCCGGCGTCAAAAACAGCCGATCCCGCCACCAGAACATCGGCCCCGGCGGCGATAACGTCGGGGGCGTTCTTCGCCGTCACGCCGCCATCCACTTCCAGTTCGATATCACGGTCGCCGATCATGGCGCGCAGCCGCTTGATCTTTTCCAGTTGCGAGGTCAGGAAGGCCTGGCCGCCGAATCCCGGATTGACCGACATGACGAGGATCAGGTCCACCTTGTCCATGACATATTCCACCGTGTCCGCCGGGGTGGCGGGGTTAAGGGAAATACCCGCCTTCTTGCCCAGGGAACGGATCAGTTGCAACGAGCGGTCGATGTGATGACCGGCCTCCACATGGACCGTGATGATATCGCTTCCGGCCTCGGCGAAGGCCTCGATATAGGGGTCCACGGGATCGATCATGAGATGAACGTCGAAGGGCTTTTGCGTGTGCGGGCGCATGGCTTTGACCACGGCCGGGCCGATGGTGATGTTGGGCACGAAATGGCCGTCCATCACGTCCACATGGATGTAATCGCATCCCGCTTCGTCGATGGCGCGGAGTTCCTCGCCCAGTTTCGCGAAATCGGCGGAGAGAATGGAAGGTGCGATCTTGACGGCTTGGCTCATGGTCTCGGCCCCTTATGCCATGGAACTCAGTTAATTGGTCTCAGTTGATTTTAGGGTCCAGCTCGCCCGAGGAATAGCGTTTAGCCATCTCGCTCAAGGGCAGCGCCTTGATTTTAGAAGCCTGTCCCGCGGTGCCGAAGGTCTCGTAACGGTTGATGCAGACTTTCTCCATTTCCGCATAGGCGGGAACGCTGAATTTACGGGGGTCGAACTCGGCCTTTTCTTCGGCCGCCACCTTGCGCCACTGGCCGGTAATGGCCATGCGGCAGTCGGTGTCGATATTGACCTTGCGCACGCCGTTCTTGATACCGGTGGCAATTTCCTCCACCGGCACGCCATAGGTCTGGGGCATGGCGCCGCCGTACTGGTTGATCACGTCCTGAAGTTCCTGGGGCACCGAGGACGAGCCATGCATGACGAGATGGGTGTTGGGCAGCTTTTCATGGATTTTCTTCACCACATCCATAGCCAGGATATCGCCGGTGGGCTTGCGCGTGAATTTATAGGCGCCGTGGGAGGTGCCGATGGCCACAGCCAGGGCATCCGCCTTGGTCTTGGCGACGAAATCGGCGGCCTCGTCGGGATCGGTCAACAGCATGTCGCGGTCGAGCTCACCCTCGAATCCGTGGCCGTCCTCCTTGTCGCCGGTGCCGGTTTCCAGCGATCCCAGACAGCCCAGCTCGCCCTCCACGGAGACTCCCACCATATGGGCCATCTCCACCGTCTTGGCGGTGACCTCCACATTGTAATCATAGCTGGCGGGGGTCTTGGCGTCCTCTTCCAGGGAACCGTCCATCATGACGCTGGAAAAGCCGAAATTCATGGCCGAGAGACAGGTCTGGGGATTGTTGCCGTGGTCCTGGTGCATACAGACGGGAAGATCGGGATAGCTCTCCATGGCGGCAATAATAAGGTGACGCAGGAAGATGTCCCCGGCATAGGACCTTGCGCCGCGGCTGGCCTGAAGGATGACTGGGGACTCGGTCTTTTCCGCCGCGCGCATGATGGCCTGGACCTGTTCCATGTTGTTGACGTTGAAGGCGGGCACGCCGTAATCGTTCTCGGCGGCGTGGTCCAGCATTTGTCTCATGGAAATCAGTGGCATTGCGTTCTCCTGGTCATGATCTTCGCTTGGTTCATGTGCCGCCACTCAATGCGGCGACTCCGGGAAGTTCCTTGCCTTCAAGCCATTCGAGGAAGGCCCCGCCCGCAGTTGAAATATAGGTGAAATCTTTCTCTACGCCAGCATTGGATAAGGCGGCCACGGTATCGCCGCCTCCCGCCACGCTCACAAGTTTTCCCGCTCGCGTCAAGCCTGCTGCGGCGACAGCCACGGTATTGGTTCCGGCGTCGAAGGGCGGGGTCTCGAAGGCTCCCAGCGGCCCGTTCCAGACCAGGCTTTTGCACCCCTCCAGACGCTCCGCCAGCTGCGCCGCGCTCTGTGGCCCGATGTCCAGAATCATGGCCTCCGCGGGAACATTTTTGATGTCCACGGTGTGTGTGGCAACGCCCGGGGCCAGTTCATCGGCCACCACGGCGTCCACGGGGAGCACGATCTCGCATCCCGCCTCCTGCGCGGTGCCGAGAATGGCCCGCGCGGTCTCCGCCATGTCGTGTTCGCACAGGGACTTGCCCACATTCATGCCCTGGGCATGGAGAAAAGTATTGGCCATGGCGCCGCCGATGGCCAACACATCGAGCCGCTGGCACAGGTTTCCCAGCAGATCGAGCTTGGTGGAAATTTTGGCACCGCCGACGATGGCGGCGGCCGGGTGTTGCGGGTCTTCCAGGGCGCCCGCCAGTGCGGAGAGTTCGGCCTCCATGAGCCGTCCGGCGCACGCCGGAATCAGCTCCGCCACCGCATGGGTGGAGGCATGGGCGCGGTGGGCACAGGAAAAGGCGTCGTTCACGTAAAGATCGGCATTGGCGGCCAGTTGGGAAGCAAAATCAGGATCATTGGCCTCTTCACCGGCGTGAAAGCGCAAATTCTCCAACAGGGCGAAACTACTTGGCTCCACGCTATCCACGGTTTGTGCCGCCGCCTCGCCGATGCAATCTTCGGCGAAGGCCACCGTCTTCCCAAGAGCCTCGCCCAGAGGTCCGGCCAGCGGCTTCAGGGACATCTCCGCCACCTTTTTTCCCTTGGGCCGTCCGAAATGGGAAGCCACGATCACCCGAGCGCCTTTCCCGGCCAGCTCGCTCAATGTGGGAACCAGGCGTTCGATACGGGTGGCGTTGCTGACGGCGCCGTCTTTCATGGGAACATTGAGATCGGCGCGCACCAGAACGCGCTTGCCGGAAACCTCAAGGTCGTCCAACGTTTTGAACTCAGCCATGGGGGCGGGAGAGACTCATGCGCCGCCGAGGCGGGTCTTCACGGCCTCGGCCACGGCGTCCGCCGTGATGCCGAAATGTTCATAAAGATCACCGGCCGGGGCCGATTCGCCGAAACCGGTCATGCCGATCACCGTGCCCTCCAGACCCACATAGCGTTCCCAGCCAAAGGTGGAGGAAGCTTCCACGGCCACCCGCACCGTATCCTTGCCAAGAACCTCGTCGCGATAGTCTTCGGATTGGGCGTCGAAGGCTTCCCAACAGGGCAGGGACACTACGCGGGCGGGAATGCCGTCGGCCTGCAGGGCGTCGCGGGCGGCCAGGGCAATCTCCACCTCCGAGCCGCTGGCCATCAGGACGGCGCGGGGCTCTCCCTCGGCCTCGGCCAGGATATAGCCGCCACGGGCGCATAAATTCTCTCCCGCTTCCTTGCGCAGGGCCGGCAATCCCTGGCGCGACAAGGCCAGCACCGAGGGGCCGTCATCCCGCTTGAGGGCCATTTCCCAGCATTCGGCGGTTTCCATGGCGTCGCTGGGGCGCATCACATAGAGATTGGGAATGGCGCGCAGGCTGGCCAGGTGTTCCACCGGCTGATGGGTGGGGCCGTCCTCGCCGAGACCAATGGAATCGTGGGTCATCACATAGACCACGCGCTGTTTCATCATGGCCGAAAGGCGGATGGCGTTGCGGCAGTAATCGGTGAACACGAGAAAGGTACCGCCATAGGGCACGAGGCCGCCATGCAGGGCGATTCCATTCATGGCCGCGGCCATGGCGTGTTCGCGCACGCCGTAATAAATATAGCCGCCGGAGAAATTATCCCGGGTAACGGGGGGTTGAACCTTGGTCAGGGTCAGGTTGGAGCCGGTAAGATCGGCCGAGCCGCCCACCATCTCGGGCAGGGCCGCGGTCAGCACCTCCAGCACCTCATGGGAGGATTTACGGGTGGCCCATTTGGGGGCTTCGGCGGCCAGGGTTTCCTTAAACGCGCCCAACGCCGTTTCCCAGCTCTCCGTCAACTCACCATCCATGCGGCGGGTAAAGGCGTCTCCGTTGGCGTCCTTTGCCAGCCGTGTGTTCCAGGCTTCCCGTTCGGTCTGTCCTCTGCTTCCGGCCTCGCGCCAGGCGGAGAGGAGAGGAGCCGGTATCTCGAAAGGCGGCGACTCCCAGCCCAGGGCCTCGCGGGTGGCGGCTACTTCCTCGGCGCCAAGGGGCGCCCCATGGGTGGCGGAGGTTCCCTGTTTATTGGGGGCACCGAAGCCGATGGTGGTGCGGCAGGCGATGAGCGAAGGCGTGTCGGTGGCGCGTGCTGCTTCGATGGCGGCGGTAACGGCTTCGGCGTCATGGCCATCGACGCCGCGCACATCCCAGCCACAGGCCCTGAAGCGGGCCTGCTGGTCGTCGGAAACGGTAATCTCGGTGGAACCGTCAATGGTGATGCCGTTATCGTCGAACAGCACGATCAGCTTGCCCAGTTTCAGATGCCCGGCAATGGATATGGCTTCGTGGCTGATGCCTTCCATCAGACAGCCGTCTCCAGCGATCACATAGGTATGATGATCCACCAGCGCCTCGCCGAAGCGCGCCGCCATCATGCGTTCGGCGATGGCCATGCCCACGGCGTTGGCGAGCCCCTGACCCAGGGGGCCGGTGGTGGTCTCGATGCAATCGGCAAGCCCGTATTCGGGGTGACCGGCGGTGCGGCTGCCCAATTGGCGGAAGTCCTTGATCTGGTCGATCCCCATATCCTCATGGCCGATGAGATAGGCCAGGGCATAGAGCAGCATGGAGCCGTGCCCGGCCGACAGCACGAAACGATCGCGGTCGGCCCATTTCGGAGCGCTAGCGTCGAATTTAAGAAAACGGGTAAACAGCACCGTGGCCACGTCGGCCATGCCCAGCGGCATGCCGGGATGTCCCGAATTGGCCTGTTCCACGGCGTCCATGGCCAGCGCCCGGATGGCGTTTGCCATCTCGCGCGGGGCGGGGGAATCGGCGGCGGCGTCTTGGGAAGTCTGTTGTGAGGCGGTCTGTTCGGCTCCGCGCATTCTCTATGGGCCTTTCCTGTCGCTATGGGTATACGGGAAGGGGCAGGGGTCCGAGCGTGCTTCTTTCTATCAGCGCCACGGGGTCAGTTCCAGCCCCTTCTGGGGTGATTCTCCGTCTTTAATGAAAGACGCCCCAAGGCCCCCTTTGACCCCGCCTTTTTAACTCCTGATTGCGTACCACATACATCCCAGAATTTCATGGAGGGCGTGGCGGCTGATGGCCAGGCCGCCCGCCGTGGGCAGATAATCAGTAAGACGGTGCCTGGGGTGCGACCAAAAAGACGTGGCCGCCGGCACCACCTCGAAACCCACCCTCTCGAATGCGCCAGCGGCGCGGGCCATGTGCGAGGTATGGGTGACGAGAAGGATTTTTTTAATTCCCTCGCCGCTCAGAATATCCCAGACCAGCCGCGCCTGTTGCCGGGTGTTGTGGGAACGGTCCTCGATCCAGGCCACGGGTACCTTGAATTCGTCTTCCAGGACGGCACGCATGGTTTCGGCCTCGCTCAATTCGGTGTTTTCGGGCCGTCCGCCGCTGACCAGGATGGGTTTGCCGTTTGCGCGGTGGAGATGGGCGCCATAGCGGATACGTTGCAGGCTGCCCCCCGAAACCGTGTCGCGCCCGTATTCGGCCGCCGCCTCGTAAAGCCCCGCGCCCAGGACGACGATGGCGCCTATATCAGGGTCACCGATCTGCGCGGCGGAGGCGGGCGCCGGCTGGTACAGGCCCGCCATCAGCAACGCGGCGAAGGCTTTGGTGCTGAGAACGTACAGACACACGGCCACAAAAATCAGAATGCGCCGCGCCTGCCGGGGATGGTTGGCCATGCGGAGAACGCCGAACAGCCCGATGACAATAAAAATCCCGGGGGGCAGGAAAAGCTCTTTAAGGAACGGAACCATGGCCTCTTTCGGTGGTGTTCTGTGGCGGATGAGAAAGCCGTGAAAAAAATATTCACTGAATCTTCAGCAAATAACAATATCTCTGGAACAAAGAGGCGGGAGGTACGGAAACACGGGCCTGCGTCAATCTGACGCGATTCAGGGATAAAAATGTGGTGCAGTTTCTTTAAAAAAAATCTAAATACCCCTTACCACTTTTCGCGAAATGGATTTTAATCCGTCGCACGCCGCCATTACGGCGGATGATGGGATGAGAGATCAAGGAATGAGCCAGACCGAATCATATAACGAGGACGTGGTTCGCCAGTTCGTGGTGGCGACCATGTTCTGGGGAATCGTCGGCTTCCTGGCTGGCGTCTATATCGCCATGCAACTGGCCTGGCCGGTCTTCAATCTCGATCTCGAATGGTTTTCCTTCGGCCGTTTGCGCCCGCTTCATACCAGCGCCGTGATCTTCGCATTTGGCGGCAATGCCCTTCTCGGCACCTCCTTTTACGTGGTCCAGCGCACCTGCCGCGCGTCTCTGTTCGGCGGGTCTGGGCTGGCGCAGTTCGTGTTCTGGGGCTACCAGCTCTTCATCGTCATGGCCGCGCTGGGCTACGTGCTGGGCGTTACCCAGGGGCACGAATACGCCGAGCCCGAATGGTTCGTGGATATTTGGCTCACCGTTGTCTGGGTGGCCTATCTGGTTGCCTTCATGGGCACCATTGTCAGGCGCAAGGAACCGCATATCTATGTGGCCAACTGGTTCTATCTCGCCTTTATCGTCACCGTCGCAGTTTTGCACGTCGTCCACAGCCTGTCGGTTCCGGTGTCTTTCCTTGGGGCCAAGAGCTATTCCCTTTTCGCCGGGGTCCAGGACGCCCTGACCCAGTGGTGGTACGGCCATAACGCCGTGGGATTCTTCCTCACCGCCGGTTTTCTGGGGCTCATGTACTACTTCATCCCCAAACAGGTGGACCGCCCCATCTATTCCTACCGCCTCTCGGTGGTTCATTTCTGGTCCCTGATTTTTCTCTATATCTGGGCCGGCCCCCATCATCTCCTGCACACGGCCCTGCCCGACTGGGCGCAGACCCTGGGCGTGACGTTCTCCATAATGCTGTGGATGCCGTCCTGGGGCGGCATGATCAACGGCCTCATGACCATTTCCGGAGCCTGGGACAAGCTGCGCACCGACCCGGTGCTGCGCTTCATGGTGGCCGGGATCGGTTTCTACGGCATGAGCACCTTCGAAGGTCCGCTCATGTCCATCAAGGCGGTGAACGCCCTGTCCCATTATACCGACTGGACCATCGGCCATGTGCATTCGGGCACTCTGGGCTGGGTCGGATTCATCACCTTCGGCGCGATCTATTTCCTGGTGCCCCGGCTGTGGGGGCGGGATTCGCTCTACAGCGAAAAACTGGTGGGCACGCATTTCTGGGTTTCCACCATTGGCATCGTCTTCTACATCGTCGCCATGTGGGTGTCGGGGATCATGCAGGGCCTCATGTGGAAGGCCTATGACAGTCTCGGCTTCCTGCAATATTCCTTCGCCGAGACCGTGGACGCCATGCATCCCTTCTATGTGATCCGTATGCTGGGTGGTTTGCTGTACCTCATCGGCGCCCTGATCATGGTCTATAACCTGTGGCGCACGGTTCGCGGCGATGTTCTGCGGCCGGTTGCGGCAGCGGCCTGAGGGAGGGAACAGCCATGAAATTCAGTAACGCCCCCTTCGAAAAGAACGTTCTGCTGCTGTTGATCGGCACCCTGATTACCATCTCCATCGGCGGCATCGTCGAGATCGTGCCGCTCTATACCATCGAGAGCACCATCGAAAAGGTAGAGGGCGTACGCCCCTATTCACCGCTGGAGCTGGCCGGGCGCAACATCTATATCCGCGAGGGATGTTATGTCTGCCATTCGCAACAGATCCGCTCCTTCCGCGATGAGGTAGAGCGTTACGGTCATTACAGCCTCGCCGCCGAAAGCATGTATGACCACCCCTTTCAGTGGGGGTCCAAACGCACCGGCCCCGATCTCGCCCGTGTCGGCGGCAAGTATTCCAACGAATGGCATGTGGCCCATCTTATTGATCCGCGCGCGGTGGTGCCCGAATCCATCATGCCCGGCTATTCCTTTCTCGCCGAACGTCCTCTCGGCTATGAGGATATCGCCGCCCATCTTGAGGCCCTGCGCATCACCGGCGTTCCCTACAGCGACGATATGATCGCCAATGCCCGTGCCGATCTCGAGGCCCAGGACGATCCCGACGCCGATACCGACGGTCTGTTGGCGCGCTATCCCAAGGTGGTGATCGGTGATTTCGATGATGATCGCGGCCCCCTTAGCGAAATGGACGCCCTCGTGGCCTATCTTCAGATGCTGGGAACGCTGGTGGATTTCACCCGTTACGGCACCCAGGACCTTCAGCAATAGGGGAGCGTGATGGACATTCAGGAACTCGCTACGACGCTCCGTTCCTTCTGGGGACTGTGGCTGATGCTTCTTTTCGTGGGCATTGTTGTCTGGACCTTCTGGCCCAGCCAGGCGCGGAAACGGGAGATGTCGGATCATGCCAACATCCCCTTCCGCGAAGAATGAGACGGGGACGAGGAGGCGCAGATGCCAACTAAAGTTGAAAAGGATGCCTTCACCGGAACCGAGACCACTGGTCACGAATGGGACGGGATCAAGGAACTCGACACGCCCATGCCGAGATGGTGGCTCTATACCCTTTACGCCACCATCCTTTTCGCCGTCATCTACATGATTCTTTATCCCGCGATTCCGTGGCTGGGGGAAGCCGGCTACACCAGGGGTGTTCTCGGCTTCTCGCAGAGGGTGGAGCTGGAAGAGAGCATGGCCGAGGCGCGCAGCGAACAGGCCGTCTATCTGGAAAAGCTCGAAGCCGCTTCCTTGGAAGGCATGCTCGATGATCCCGAACTGGTGAACTTCGCCCTCGCCGGGGGGCGTACCGCATTTGCCGATAACTGCGTGCCCTGTCACGGCGCGGGTGGCGCCGGCGGGCCGGGATATCCAGTTCTTGCCGATGACGACTGGCTGTGGGGTGGTACGCTGGACGACATCTATATCACGCTCAAGCACGGAATCCGCTGGCCCGGCGACGAAGACACCCGCGACAGCGCTATGCCCGCCTTCGGCAGTGACGAACTGCTCGATGGTGCCCAGATCAACGACGTGGCCGAATACGTTCTTGCCTTGTCCGGGACCGGCGGGGACGAAGCCGCCGCCGCGCGGGGTGGTGCGGTATACGCTGAAAACTGCGCCGCCTGTCACGGAGACGGCGGAGAGGGCAACCGTGAATTCGGCGCACCGCGCCTCACCGACGCCATCTGGCTTTACGGCGGTGACAAACAAGAGGTGGTGGAAACCATCACCAAGAGCAGGAACGGCGCTATGCCCGCCTGGAAGGACCGTCTCGACGACAGCACCGTCAAACAGCTTGCCATTTACGTTCATTCCCTTGGCGGGGGCGAATAACGGACCGAAGTCCCCGGAGGTCCCTGTGTGATGAAAGAAGATCCCGCCACCGGCGTCGAAACCGTCGATGTCCTTTCGGCCAAGGTCCAAAAGGAAATCATCAAGGCAGCCCATGAGGCCGCCGAGACGTCCGGCGGGTCTCTCTACGCCAAGCGCTTACAGATTTATCCCAAGGACGTGTCGGGTGCGTTCCGCCGCTTCAAATGGGCGGCGCTGGTGGTCCTGCTGGGTATTTACTACATCGCGCCGTGGATACGCTGGGACCGTGGCCCCGGCGTTCCCGACCAGGCCCTGCTGGTGGATATGATGGGCCAGCGCGCCTATTTTTTCTGGCTCGAGACCTGGCCCCAGGAAATCTATTATCTCGCCGGTCTGTTGATTCTCGCCGCCGTGGGCCTGTTTCTCGCTACCTCCCTGTTTGGCCGCGTGTGGTGCGGCTTCGCCTGTCCACAGACGGTGTGGACGGATCTCTTCATGTGGGTGGAACGCAGGGTCGAGGGCGACCGCAATGCCCGCATCAAGCTCGATGAAGGGCCGCTGACGCTGGAAAAGGCGCTGAAAAAAATCGCCAAGCATTCAGGCTGGCTCGTGATTTCCCTGCTCACCGGTGGCGCCTGGATCATGTATTTCACCGACGCCCCGACCCTGACTCGTGATCTCGTTCATTTCCAGGCGGGTCAGGTAGCGCTCTTCTTTATCGGCCTGTTTACCGCCACCACCTACGTCTTGGGCGGTATCGCCCGTGAACAGGTCTGTACCTATATGTGTCCCTGGCCCCGTTTCCAGGCGGCCATGCTCGACGAAGATTCCATGATCGTCACCTATGAAGCCTGGCGCGGTGAGCCCAGGGGCAAGCACAAGGCGGGAACGGACTGGGAAGGTCGGGGTCATTGCGTGGACTGCAACCAGTGCGTGGCCGTGTGCCCTACCGGCATCGATATCCGCGACGGCAACCAGCTCGAATGCATCGGCTGTGGGCTGTGTATCGACGCCTGCAATCATGTGATGGGCATCGTCAAACTGCCCCGCGAGCTCATCACCTATGACACCATATCGTGCAGCGCCGCCCGCGCCGAGGGCCGTCCCACCCGTTATCGGCTGGTACGGCCGCGCACCCTGATCTATTCTGGGCTGTTCGCGGTGGTGGGGCTGGTGATGCTGGGAACCTTGCTGACCCGCGCCAGCTTCGACGTCAATGTGGTGCGCGACCGCAACCCCCTCTATGTGACTCTTTCCGACGGCGCCATCCGCAACGGTTATACGGTGAAGATTCTCAACAAGAGCCGGGAGTCACGCAGTTTCGAGCTTGTGGCCCATGGGCTGTCGCGGGCAGAATTAAGCCTTTCCGGCCAGGAAGCCCTTCCCGGCGCCCTGGCTCTGACCGCGCAGCCTGACAGCGTGACCAGCTATCGGATTTTTCTTCGCGCGCCGGAGGCGGCGGTACTGGACGAGACCACCGTAATGGCGTTCTCTGTCACCGAAACGGGTCAGGGGGAAACCGTGACCCATGAGTCGGTGTTTCGGGGACCGGCGCGCTAAGGGGCGGGAAGGCCACAGAGATGGAACAACGGAGGCCGGGCGAGAAAATGACGGATGGCAGGAGATCATTAATTCCCTTCTGGTTTGTGGGGTTCTTTGCCGTGGTCCTTCTCGCCAACGGCGCATTGGTATATTTCGCCGTGAACTCCTGGACCGGGCTCGAGACCGAACAGCCCTACAGCAAGGGGCTTGCCTATAACCGGGTTCTGGAAACGGAGAAGCAACAGGCGGCCCTGGGATGGCGGGTGGTTCTTGAATTCGCGCCTGACGACTCCGGCGAGGGCGCCCCACAGGCCGGAACCGTGATCCTGAAGGCCGCCGATGGCGACGGTCTTCCCCTCGACGGGGCCAGGGCTGAAATCCGCTTTATCCGCCCCACCCATGAAGGCTACGACCGTGATCTGATTCTGGAATCCCGTGGCGGCGGGCTTTACCAAGCCCATGTGGAGTTGCCGCTGGGGGGTGTCTGGGATATCCGCGCTTCCCTGCGGGCGGATGGAAACGCGCACAGGGTGACACAGCGGATCGTGGTCCGCTAATTCATGGAGTCCGCCACCACCACCGTTTTCGACTGGGCACCCTATATTCGGGAAGAACCCGACGGCGCGGCCTCTCTTTCCTTCCTCGTGGACGGCGTTACCTGCGGCGGTTGCGTGGCGCGAATCGAATCGGCGCTGGCCAAGGAACCCGGCGTGGTCAAGGCGCGGGTCAATCTGACGGCGAAACGGCTGGGACTCACATGGCGGCCCGGCGAAACCGATCCCGTGACTCTGGCGGAGAAGGTGACGGCACTGGGCTATCGTCTCGTGCCCTTCGACCCGGCGGCGCTCGATTCCGGTGATGATCAACGGCAACGTTTTTTGTTGCGGGCGCTGGCCGTGGCCGGGTTCGCGGCGGCCAATGTGATGCTGCTTTCGGTCGCGGTCTGGGCCGGCTATGGACAGGAGATGGGACCTGTCACCCGCGATCTGCTGCACTGGGTGTCGGCCTTGATCGCGCTTCCCGCCATCGCCTACAGCGGACGTCCCTTCTTCTATTCCGCCGCCGGGGTCTTACGCCACGGGGCCATCAACATGGATGTGCCGATCTCGCTGGCGGTTCTTTTGGCGGCCATGATGAGTCTGTTCCAGACGGCGAGCGGGGCCGAGCACGTCTATTTCGATTCCGCCGTGGCCCTGTTGTTCTTTCTTCTTGTGGGACGTTATCTCGATTGCCGCGCCCGTGGCCGTGTGCGTTCGGCGGCCCATCACATGCTGGCCATGAAGGCGGTGGCGGTGACGGTGGTAACGGATGACGGCGCCTCGCGCATCGTGCCACCGGAAAGCGTGACGCCGGGAATGACGGTACTGGTGGTGGCGGGTGAGCAGGTGCCGGTGGATGGCGTGGTGAGCGATGGCGCAAGCGACGTGGATACCGGCCTCATCAGTGGCGAGACCGTGCCCGCGGCGATAGGCGAAGGCGACCGTGTTTTTGCCGGAACTCTCAATCTCACCGGCGCCTTGCGGTTGCGGGTGACGGCGGTGGGGGAGGGCACCCTGCTTGCGGAGATTGCCCGTCTGGTGGAACTGGCCGAACAGGGGCGCGCACGCTATGTGGTCATCGCCGACAGGGCGGCGCGGATCTATGCGCCGCTGGTGCATACCCTGGCATTGCTCACCTTCATGGGATGGATGGCGTTCTCGGAGGTGGGTTGGCAGGCGGCTTTGCTCAACGCCATCGCCGTACTCATCATTACCTGTCCCTGCGCCCTTGGGCTGGCGGTGCCGGTGGTACAGGTGCTCGCCTGCGGGCGCCTTCTGCGCAACGGCATTCTCCTCAAATCGGCCACCGCGCTGGAACGTCTGGCCGAGGCCGGCCATGTGGTGTTCGACAAGACCGGCACCCTTACCGGGGGCTGTCCCGAACTCCTCCATGAAGGGGAATGGACGGAGGCGGAGTTGGCCGCCGCCGCTCTCGCTACGGCAAGCCGCCATCCCTTGGCGCGGGCTCTGTGCCGCGCCGCACCGGAGGTGGTGGCCGCCATGGGAGTGAAAGAAATTCCCGGCTGCGGCCTGGAGGCGGGCGCGGTGCGTCTTGGCAGTCGCGCCTTTACGGGCGTGGCCGATGACGGGACCACCAATGACGGGACTGCGGGACAAGGCCCGGAGCTGTGGCTGTCGCGGCCCGGTGTTGCGCCCGTCTGCTTCGCCTTTTCCGATTCCCTGCGTGAGGACGCCGTCCAAGTGGTGGCGGCGCTCAAAGCAAGAGGTTTGTCGGTGTCGCTGTTGTCGGGAGACCGCAAGGCGGCGGTGGCGGCGGTGGCGGAAAAACTGGGGATCGCCGACTGGAAGGCCGAATGCACGCCCGCCGAAAAACTCGACCGGTTGCAGGAACTTAAAAATCAGGGCCATCGCGTCATGATGGTGGGGGACGGCCTCAACGACGCGCCAGCGCTGGCCGGAGCTTTCGTTTCCCTGTCTCCGGCGGACGCTCCCGATATCAGCCAGACATCCGCCGATGCGGTGTTCCAGGGGTCGCGTCTGGCTCCGGTGGTGGAAATCCTGGACGTGGCGCGCCGTTCCGCTCAGTTGGTGAAACAGAATTTCGCCCTAGCTTTCCTCTATAACGCCGTCACCATTCCCCTGGCGGTGGCGGGGCTGGTGACGCCGCTGCTGGCGGCGGTGGCCATGTCCCTGTCCTCGCTGGCGGTGATGGGGAATTCCCTGCGTCTGGCGGCGCGGCGCGGCGCGGCGGGCATATCCTGATGGAGGCGCTTCTCTATCTTGTTCCCATCGCCCTGCTGTTGGGGCTTGGCGGGCTTGTGGCCTTTCTATGGGCGCTGAAATCGGGACAGTTCGAGGATCTCGACGGCGCCGCGGAGCGGATTCTCCACGACGAAGAGGAAAATGAAGAAGACTCCCGAAATGATTCCCGCCATGATTCTGACACTAATTCCGGTAATAATTCTGGGCTGGAATAACACGCAGGAGTGCAGGAAAGGTTGTCTCACCGCCGGAACATCGGCAAGATTTGATCCATGAAGTCTCTGCTCACCACTTTTCTCATCTGTATTTTCGTCTCGTCCGCGTCTCTCGCCACGGAATTCGACAGCGGGCGGGAAGCCTTCGACGAGGAAGATTACTCCAAGGCGCTGAATATCTGGACGCCCCTGGCCAAACAGGGCGACCCCAATGCGCAGGCGGGGCTGGGCTATCTTTACGCCGCCGGCTTCGGTGCACCCCAGAGCTTTACCGAGGCCCTCAAATGGTTCCGCAAGGCCGCCGAACAGGGCGACCTCACCTCCATGCGCTATCTTGGCAACATGTACCAAAAGGGTATCGGCGTGGCTCAGGACTTCGTCGAAGCCATCAAGTGGTACAAGAAAGCGGGTGAAATAGGCGACGGGGAATCGCTATCCGTCCTTGGCGATGCCTACAGCGGCGGCCAATGGGTGCCGCGGGACTACGCCGAGGCGGCAAAATGGCTGCGGCTCGGCGCCGAACAGGGCAATGCTTCTTCCCAGTTCAAGCTGGGCAGGATGTACTATCACGGCTGGGGGGTGAAACAGGATTTCGCCCTGGCCGCCGACTGGATCACCAAGGGCGCCGACCAGGGCGACATGCATGCGCAGAATCTTCTCGGCACCATGTATGACAGCGGCAAGGGGGTAGACCAGGATTACGCCAAGGCCATCGAGTTGTACCAAAAATCCGCCGAACAGGGCTATGCCGCCGCCCAGTACAATCTCGGCAACCTGCTTTCTTTTGGCCGCGAGATTCCCGAGAACTATGACATGGCGGTGAAATGGGCGGGGGAACAGAACTATACCGAGGCCGCGCGTTGGTTCCAGAAAGCAGCCGAACAGGGCAACGCCTCGGCCCAACTCAATCTCGGCGGTATGTACGCCAAGGGCAGGGGGGTGCCCAGAGACCATACCCTGGCCTATATGTGGACCCTCATCGCCACCGCCTATGCCAAAGACGCCGTCAAGACCAAGGCCGAGCAGAACCGTGATATCCTGGTCAAGCATATGACCAGCCAGCAGATTGCCGAGGCCCAAGCCGGGGCGTTGAGTTTCCGTCCCCAGGTGACGCAGGGTCCTTAAGAGGATACGGCTCTGGGAATATGGTTTCCGCCCGGCTCCTCAGCCGCTTTCATTCTCATCCCCGCCGAGTTTTTTCACCATGTCTATGGTGAATACGGCCTTCATGGCGAGGTCCATGGTGGGATTGCGTTTGAGAAGGTTTTCAAGTTCCGTCTTGGGCCACACCACATAGCGGGTGGGGCGCAGGGTTTTCACCGTGGCCGTGGCCGCGCCGCCCTTGATAAAGGACATTTCACCGATGAAGGTGCCGTCGCGGGAGTGAGCGATTTCCCCGCCATCCCGTTCGATGGCCACCTCGCCGTTAAAGATGAGCTTCACGTCATCCATCTCCTCTCCCTGGGTAGCCAGGATTTCTCCGGGCTGCACCGATTTCCAGGCGGCAATGCGCATGACCTTCATGAACTCCACCGGTGCGAACTGGCGGAAGATGGTGCCGAACAGTTCCTGCTCTTCTTCCGTGAACGAGATTCCCTGGCGTTCCCTGAGGATATTGAAGATACGTACGCCGTTGATGGACATGAAGACGCAGAGCCAGAAGATGGTCAGCCACAGCGGCGCCACGGTGATGTTAAAGCTGTAGAAGACTCCGAATATCCCCGAAACGATGGCCAGCGCGCGCAGCATCAGGATATCGCGCACATAAAAGGAAAGCGCCGTCAGGACGAAGGATATGTGTCCGACGGTGTGGATGAGGGTCATGGACATGGGCATTTCCTCCGCTTCGCTGTGGCTTAGCTATATGTGGCTTAGCACTATGGGGCTGGCTCTAGGGGGGTGGTGATGTGTCCTTGGGGTAATTTTTTGGGATAAATTTCGGGGAGTAAAGTTAAGGTCTCCCGGCTCGCTCTAGCGGATTTCCACCAGCTCGATCTCGAAAATAAGCGTGGAGTTGGGTGGGATCAGGCCTTTGTCCTCCCCGCCGTACCCCATCTCCGGGGGGATTACGAGGCGCCGCTTGCCGCCCACCTTCATGCCCCGCAGGCCCTTGTCCCAGCCCCGGATCACCTGTCCCTGGCCAAGGGTGAACTCCCAAGGTTCGCCCCGCTTATAGGAACTGTCGAACTGGGTGCCATCCTCGAGATGGCCCTTATAATCCACCGCCAGCAGATCGTTATCGGCCGCGGCGATGCCGGTGCCGATCCTGATATCCTCGATCTGCAATTCGGCGGCGGTTGTGGCGCCAGTGACAAGAAGGCTGAAAATGCCTGCGCCGAGGAGAGTCTTAAGAAAGGGAGTTTTCATGGATTCGGGACTTTCGTGAAAATGGAAAAATGGTGCCGGCGCACGGACTCGAACCGCGGACCTGAGGTTTACAAAACCCCTGCTCTACCAGCTGAGCTACGCCGGCATTATTAATAAGACGGATGATAATAAAGGTCATTGCGGGCTTCTCTGCAAGTGGTGGCGCAACAGCCAGGCGCAGCCTCCGCCCGCCAACGACAGCCCCGCCATGGCAAGGAAGGCGCCGCCGCCGCCCGTGGTCTGGAAAATCCACCCCGACAGGATCACGCCAAGGCCCAGCAGGCCGCCCATGGCGGTGGAGGAATAAAGCCCCTGGGCGGTGGCCGAACATCCCGGCGGCGCGGTGCGGGCGATGAAATGCATGGCCGCGAGATGGGTGGCGCCGAAGGTCAGCGCGTGCAGGGTTTGTATGGGAAACAGCAAAAGCGGATTGGCGGTGGCGCCGATCACGCACCAGCGCAGCGCCCCGGCCGCGGCCGCGATCATAAGAAGGGTAGAGGGTGTGACCCGGGCCATGACGGCGCCGCTGAAGGCGAACAACAGAACCTCGGCCATGACCCCGGTGCCCCACAGGGCGCCGATCACATCATCGGCGAAACCGGCCTCGCGCCAGAGCAGGGTGGCGAAGCCGTAATAGGCGCTGTGGCTGGCCTGGATCAGCCCCGCGGCGGCGAGGAAAAGCAGGAACCGGGGTTCGCGGAGGATGCGCCGCAGGGGCGCTTCGGGGGTCTGGGAGTCCCCGCCGATTCCTCCTCCGATTCCCCCACCGATTCCGGGCGTTTCAGGGTTCGGCAGCTGGAGCGCGGCGAGAAAGGTCAGGGCCACTCCGCCGAGAACCAGCCACAGTACCGCGCTGATGGGAAGCCCCACCAGCACCACGCCGCCGCCGACGCTGGCGAGGATAAAGGTGAGCGACCCCCACAGCCGGATGCGTCCGTAATCGAGCTTGTGGGCATAGCTGATAATCATGGTCAGGTTCTCGCCCAGGGGCATCAGGGCGGTGAACATGGAAAAAGTGATCAGGGTCACGGCCAGCAATTGCCAGAACCCCTGCGCCCAGTGGAACAGGGAAAACCCCGCCAGGGCCCCCAGCGCCAGGGCCCCCAGCAGGCGGCGCTTTTCCGGACGGCGGTCGGCGAAATGGGCGAAAAAGGGATTGGCCAGAACCTTCATCCACAGTCCCGCCCCCAGCAACAGGCCGATTTCCTCGGCGCTCATGCCCCGCGTTTCCTTCAGCCACAGCGGCCAGAAGGGCATGAGCACGCCCACCACCAGAAAGACGGCGGCGTAGAACAGGGCAAGACGAAACGAGAGCGCCAGGCGCGGCGACGGGAAGGCGGCGAAGATCATGACCGTCGGCTGTATTCGTACAGGGCGATAGCGGCGGCGTTGGAAACATTGAGGCTTTCCATTCCGCTTTGCAGGGGGATGTGCGCCATCAGGTCACAGCTTTCATGCACCAGGCGGCGCAGGCCGCGTCCTTCCGCCCCCAGAACCAGGCCCACCAGCCCCTTCATGGGGGTTTCGGCAAGGCTCTGTGCGGCCTGCGAGTCGAGGCCGACGCACCAGAATCCGCTGTCTTTGAGTTCCTTCATGGCGCGCGACAAATTGCCCACCCGCACCAGCGGCACCTTCTCCAGCCCTCCGCTGGCGGCCTTCGCCAGGGTGGCTGTTGCCTCCGGGGCGTGACGCTCGGTGACGATCACGGCCAGGGCGCCGAAGGCCGCCGCCGTGCGCAGCATCGCGCCCACGTTATGGGGGTCGCTCACCTGGTCGAGGATCACCGCTACGCCGTTTCCCGCCAGTTTGGCCTCGCCGCATAGTTCCGCCAGCGACATCTCCGGCAAGGGGTCGGCATTCAGAGCCACACCCTGATGCACCGCGCCTTCGGGCAGTACTTTTGAAATCCCGGCCCGCGTGGTTTCCTCCACAGAGTCGACACCACCGTCAATGCCGGTGTTTCCGGCGATCAGTTCTTCCAGCCGTGGCCCCATGTTGCTCCGGGCTTCGGGTGTGACCAGAAGACGGTGACAGCGGCGCTCGGGGTTGGCCAGCGCTGCGAGCACCGTATGAGTGCCGTAAAGCCATGGAACGCCTTTGCCTTTAGGGCCTTTTCCGGAGCCGGAACGGCGCCGGGGGGGACGTTTTTTGGGATGTGGTTTCTGGTGCTTGTGCCTCATGGAAATCGGTCCTAATATGAATATGCTAAAACTTCAAGTTGCGTGGGCCGGGTGCATCCGGGGCGGACCGTTTGGTATGCCCTTTTTTTGCATCTTTTTGACGTTGACATCGCTTTGGAAATCACCATAGTTCCCAATCCGTTGCGCTGATATACCCTTGGCGCGGAGGGGTGGCCGAGTGGTTAAAGGCAGCAGACTGTAAATCTGCCGACGTACGTCTACGTAGGTTCGAATCCTACCCCCTCCACCATTTATGTCGAGGGGGGTGTTTTGGAGGCAAGGACGATAAGGTCCGGAAGGTCCGGAAGGGCAATGGAGAACCAGCCACAGCGGGTGTAGCTCAATGGTAGAGCCCCAGCCTTCCAAGCTGGTCACGTGGGTTCGATTCCCATCACCCGCTCCAGATTGAAGGCGCCGCTTTCACGGGGAAGATTTAAAAGGCGGCCTGATTTTTTTTGAGATTGTTTGAAGGAAAAGACCCATGTCGAAGGAAAAGTTTGAGCGTACCAAGCCCCATTGCAACATCGGCACCATTGGCCATGTTGACCACGGCAAGACGACGCTGACGGCGGCGATCACGAAGGTGCTTGCGGAGACCGGCGGAGCCGAGTTCACGGCCT
>JADHSZ010000049.1 GCA_016776635.1 Alphaproteobacteria bacterium | reverse complement strand
GAATCGCTCTGACCGAGAGCATTTGGGCTTGGAGCAGGAGCGCTTTGCGGAGCGTAGCGGCGCTACGGTCAATAAGCGCGACGCCCACCAAGCCCAAATGCGCCGGCCCCGTTGGGGTGGCCCGTGGCGGGCGTCCGCTGTGTTGCGCCGTTTGCCCGATGCCCCACATCGCGCCGCGCGGCGCGCCTGGCGGACCGCCAAGCCACATGCCATCAGAGTGGTTCAATATGGGCCAGAAAGACTCTAGAGGCCTTGCAGGATTTGCTGCCGTTTTGCCGCCAGTTCTTCCGCGCTGATAAGCCCCCTTTGGTGGAGTTTTTCCAGAATCGCCAGCCTTTTTTCGATGGTAGCGGAATCGGGCGGCGTTTGCTGTTGGCCTGGAATCCCCTGCCGTCCCTTGCGGAGTTCCTGTTTGAGCCGGTTCACCTCCTCACGCAGTTGACGATAATCGCCGGTGGCCGCCGTGGCGGAACCTGCGGGGGGGCGGCCCGCCCTCTTTCCCGGAGCGGCCACGGGACCACCCGCCACCAGCGCTTGGGGGGAAAAAATAAGCCAGTCGGAGCGGTTCGAGGCGGCCCGGAAAATCCCTGAATTGGATGGCGTGGAAAGAATAGCATCGGCTTTTTGCCGAATCGCGCGCAGACCGGGAACATAAGGGTTAAGGCGGGGATCGGGGTTTCTGGCGCTCAATTCGCCGTAGCCTTCATGCATGGGGGCGTCCCGCATGACGGAACCAAAAATAAGATTGAGCTGGTTATTGACGTAAAAGAACCGCCCGGTGATGACTTTTTCCGTTTTGAGGCCGAAAAACCCCTTATGCCAGGATTCTATGGCAAAGGTCACATCCTGGTCGGGAGACGCCTTGGCGAGTCCTTCCTCGGTGTAGCGGCCAATAATTTGTAAATCAACTTCCGAAAACAGGGGCGTGGGATCGTCTTTGATGGTTTGCCTTACAAAGATATTACGCAGGGCGCCCTTGATCCGCTCACGGGATAATTTGATGGGCTGGTTGTTGGGAGCGCCGCCATTGCGGGCCTCGAGGCGCACGAATTCATCGTGGGAATGCCAGAGCTCCACTTCTTCGTCATCATCGGAGCCAAAATCAAAGCTGGGCAGGGAACAGCCCGCCAGAGCACCCGCCATAAAGAGGGCAAGGGTGAGGAATTTCAAAATGCTTATGTGGGAAGCATTGTTGCTTCTGATCATGATTGGCTCCAAGGGAGGGTCCGGAAAAAAGCCGGAGTCCTTATATATTTGGCGAGGCGCACTCTACCTGAAATCCACGGGACGAGAAAGGGGGTGAAAAAGGAAAATATGAGCGGAATCACGGAAAAGAGGCAAAAAAGAGGGGCGCCCGAAGGCACCCCTCTCTCTTAATTGATCGGATGAGGTTCTACCAGAAGAGGAACCCACCGACGGAAACGTTAGTCGAGTCCTGACTGACGCCGTCATGCCATTCACGCTCCTGGAGGCCGTATTCAGCGACGACTCTCCAGTTTTTGTTAATGTCATGCCAGACCATGAAGTCCAGGAGACCCTGGCTTTCAATGCCGACAGTCGTGCTGGCGCGCTGTAACTTGTCGGTGTTGGTTTCTTCGGCACGGCTCTCACCGTAGCTGGCGCCAATGCTGGTGCCCTGACCGAAGGCGTAGGTGCCCTGGGCGATGTAGCCGTGATGACCACGGGCAGTTCCCTTGGCGTCGAGGGCATCGGTATCAAGCATCAGCGTGGTGCCGAGGCCCGTTCCCATATAGCCGGAACCGGTAAGCGTGAACCCGCCGTAACCGATCTGAAGGCCGCCTGCGCCGCCGCCAACTTTTACACTGGAGTTGACGCCGCAAGCAGTAGCGCTGTCTTTAGAGTTGCTGGAATTTCCACAAGTGGTGGAAATCTCAGAGGTGCTCCTCTGGGCCTCCTGATACATGCCGTTGACCCAGGCGCTGACCGATATACCGTTGACGTTGCCGGCATAGGAAAGCTCGGCTTCGAAACGGGGCTGGTTGGTCTCGGTAGCGGTCTGCGATCCACCGATGGTGCTGGGATCGAAGATGCCGACCTGCGCCGTGACGCCGTTGAAGTCAGGCGTGGTGTAGCGGATACCGGCGTTGAAGTTGGGATAGACATAGCCCCAACCGATGCGGCCCAATGTGGTGCCACCGCCAGAAGCAGCGCCGGCGCCAACACCGAACAGAGTCATGTCGGTGAGGATGTTCTTGCCCTGATAGAGGCCCAAGGTGCGTCCGACGAGGACCTTACCGAAGGAGCCGTCAACCGCGAAGAAGATTTCGCGAAGATCAAGGTTGCCACCGTTCTGACCACCGGTCGAAGCCTGAGAGGTGTTCTTGCGGCGGTTGTTCTGGATGCTGGGATAGAGGCCGATACGGGCCGACATGTCCAAGCCGTTGGTGGTGGGAGCCTTGACGTTCATGCCCCAAACCGCCGGCAACAGACCAACGGTGATGCGGGAGGTGTCTTCGCCGTCCGCGTCAGCGCCAGTATGGGTGGCGTTGGTGGACACATCCGTTGTGGTGAGTTCTTCGGTAGTGACGAAGCTGTAGAAGCCGTTGACGGAACCGTCAAAGCTGACTTCCCAACCGCCACTGCCCATAAGGAGGATCTTGGCCTCCGAAGGCGCGGCAACCGCGAGGGCCATAATGGCCGGTGCGGCAAACGCTGTAATCTTACTTGTCTTATTCATTCCTCTTCCCCCATGGATGCCGTGACGATTAAGACTACGGCAAGCACCACTGAGGGTGCTTGCCGCGTCTCAAGTAACGGTTCTACCAGAAGAAGAACCCGCCAACAGACACGTTAGTGGAATCCTGGCTCACGCCATCATGCCACTCGCGTTCCTGGAGGCCATATTCAGCAACAACCCGGAGGTTCTTGTTGATGTCATGCCAGACCATGAAGTCCAGGAGACCCTGGCTTTCAATGGCAACAGTGGTGCTGGCGCGCTGCAGGAGATCAGTGCTGCTCTCCTTGGCACGGCTTTCACCGTAGCTGGCGCCGATGCTGGTGCCCTGACCGAAGGCGTAGGTGCCCTGAGCGATGTAGCCGTTATGGCCACGGGCGTGGCCCTTGGCGTCGATGGCATCGGTATCAAGCATCAGCGTGGTGCCGAGGCCTGAGCCGATATAACCGGAACCGGTAAGGGTGAGGCCGCCATAACCGAGCTGCAGACCGAAGGCACCACCGCCCACGTCAATGCTGGAGTCGACGCCGCAAGCAATGGTGTTGGTATCGGCACCGCCGCTGGTGCCGCCGTTAATGGCGAGGCCACAGAGGGTCTGGATCTCGGAGTTGCTCCTCTGAGCGGTCTGGAACATGCCGTTGGCCCAGGCGCTGACTGAGACGCCGCTCATGTTGCCGGCGTAGGAAACCTCGGCTTCGAGGCGGGGCATGCTGGTCTCGGTGACGCCGCCACCACCGCCGAGGGTGCTGGGATCGAAGATGCCGACCTGCGCCTTGACGCCGTTGAAGTCAGGCGTGGTGTAGCGGATACCGGCGTTGAAGTTGGGATAGACATAGCCCCAACCGATGCGGCCCAATGTGGTGCCACCGCCAGAAGCAGCGCCGGCGCCAACACCGAACAGAGTCATGTCGGTAAGGATGTTCTTGCCCTGATAGAGGCCCAAGGTGCGTCCGACAAGGACCTGACCGAAGGAACCGTCCACCGCGAAGAAGATTTCGCGAAGATCAAGGTTGCCACCGTTCTGACCACCGGTCGAAGCCTGAGAGGTGTTCTTGCGGCGATTGTTCTGAGTGCTGGGATAGAGGCCGATACGGGCCGACATGTCCAAGCCGTTGGTGGTGGGAGCCTTGACGTTCATGCCCCAAACCGCCGGCAACAGACCAACGGTGATGCGGGAGGTGTCTTCGCCGTCCGCGTCCTGGCCAGTATGGGTGGCGTTGGTGGCCACGTCCGTTGTGGTGAGCTCTTCGGTAGTGACGAAGTTGTAGAAGGAGTTGACGGAACCGTCGAAGCTCACTTCCCAACCGCCGTCGCCCATGAGGAGGATCTTGGCCTCCGAAGGCGCGGCAACCGCGAGGGCCATAATGGCCGGAGCGGCAAACGCTGTAATCTTACTTGTCTTAGTCATTGTTTCTTCCCCCATGGGATTGTTAAACACCAAATGAAACTGAGCGGCGAGTGTCTGTTGTCCTGTCACAGTTCCATTTGGCCCGCGACATTTCGCCTCTCATAAAGCGTGCCCCATTTTTACCCCTGTTCCCGGATGCCTGTCAAAGGAAAACCGGACACACTGTTGCATAGATGCATCATTTCCCGGCAGCGGGAAAAATCCCTAAAAGGACGCCGCCGGGGGCTGGTTTCAGAACACGATGTTTTCCGTGACCATATAAAATATGTGTTTTATACCAGTATGTTATAATATTTTTACCGGGGGATATCAAGGTTATTTCCGGTCCCGTGGCTCCGTGGATAAACGAATCAGGTCCGATTTTTGAGTGTGATAGAAATACAACGATTTGGGGCAAAACGTGATTTCGTGGTTTTTATGAATCAAAATTTGACTCCATGAATCAAAAAACGGGGCTTTCCGGCAATATTGCGCTCTTGCGGCTCCGCACCGCCACGGGAATCTCTTGATGGTTCCCTTATCGTCTGATGGTTTCTTCCGTCACATCCGTGGCGAGCATATAGCCGCCGCCGCGCACCGTTTTGATGAGTTCCGGCGTTTCCGCGTTCTCTTCTTTCAGTTTGCGCCGCAGACGTCCGATCTGGACGTCGATGCCGCGGTCGAAGGGGCTCCAGGCGCGGTTATGGACCTGTTCGGTGAGCTGGTCCCGGTTCAATAGACGGTTGGGATTCCTCAGAAAGACGGTGAGCAGGGTGAACTCCCCCTTGGTCAGGGCCACAGGCCGGCCCGTGGGCGAAGTCAGCTCGCGGTTGGTGTGGTCGAGCCGCCAGCCGGCGAAAAGATAGGCCGTATCCGCCATTTCCGCCAATTTTTGGCTATTTTCCACCGCCGCGCCGGAGGCAGACGGCGGAGCTTTAGCCCGGCGTAGGACACTTTTGACCCGGGCGTGGAGTTCGCGGGTGTTGAAGGGCTTGGTCATATAGTCGTCGGCACCCATCTCCAGCCCTACCACCCGGTCCACCATCTCGTCCTTCAGGGTCAGGATAATAATGGCGGCGTCGCGTGACACTGCGGATTCCCGCAAGCGCCGGGTCAGAGTCAGCCCGTCCTCGCCGGGCATCACCAGGTCAAGAATCACCAGATCCACCTTTTCATGCTCCAGCACCGCATCCATGGCCTTGCCGTCGGCGGCGGCGGTGACGCGATAGCCCTGGCGCGTCAGATAGCGTTCGAGGAGGGTGCGGATACCGGGCTCGTCGTCAACCACGAGGATATGCTGTTGTTCCGTCTCTTGTTCTATCTCTGGGGCCATTGCGCCTTTATCTTTCCATCCATTCCATTGGTGAAAAACACCCGTGGTTATTCCCATAAATCTTTTGCCATGAAAAGGAAAGCCGGGTGAAACCGGTATCTTCGGTGTGACACACAGGCGACACATAATTGTTGCAATTGTTTCAGTATTCTTACCCTAAGTGCCCTTTTTCAAAAGATTTTATTTCGTTAAGATTCGCGCATAACGGAACCATGACAGGAAAAAAGGAGTTATGCCGTGAAAAGAATCAATATCAAATCCGATACGGTCCTGTTCTCCCTGGCGGCGGGTTTCTGGCTCTTTTTATATTATTGCTGGCTGTCGGCCCTGACTTCCTCCCTGTAGGGGCCGGAGTTCCCCCCGAATTCTCCGGAACAGCCAAAAAAAGAAGGGCGGTCCCTCGGGGCTGCCCTTCTTTCGTCTCTGTCAGGATTGACGAGGCTCCATATTGTTACCGGATTGTTACATAACTTTTACCCAAGTGTATCTCTGTAAACCATTGTCCTGACATGAAAATCCGCTACTCTTCGCCACCCCTGAACAAGGGGGGAGGGTCTCTCGCCCAGAGTGGGTCGGGAGGCATGCGTATTCAAATTCACAATCGGGAAGGGCTGTGTGAATGAAACGGTTACTGTCATTTATTGTTCTGTTTGCCGCGTTCGCCGTGTCCGAAGAGACGCTGGCCAAGGGCACGGGCTATCTCTTCATAAGTAATGAAAAGGATCATACGGTCACCGTCCTCGACGGCAAGACCTTCGATGTGGTCAAGAATATCCAGACCGGGCGCCGTCCCCGCGACATGAAGTTCAACGCGGACAAATCCCTGCTTTATATTACCGCCAGCGCCGACAGCCGCATCGACATTATCGATGTGAGCAAGCTGGAAGTAATTGATTACCTCCTTCCCGGAGATGATCCTGAACTCATCGCCCTGACGGGTGACGGGAAGCTGCTGATCACCTCCAACGAAGACGATAATCTCGCCTCCTTCGTGGATATAGCCAATAACAAGATCATCGCCCAGATCCCCACCGGCGTGGAGCCCGAGGGCGTGACGCTCAGCCCCGACGACAAACGGGTCTATGTCACCGCCGAGGTGTCGCAGATGATCCATGTGGTGGATGTGGAGAGCCGGGAGGTGCTGGCCGACATTCTGGTGGGCTCGCGCCCGCGCCGCGCCTTTTTCACCTCCGACGGCAAGGAATACTGGGTCACCAACGAAATCAGCGGTTTTGTCAGCATCATCGATACCGAAACCCTGGAGGTGATCGACGAGGTTCATTTCGACCCCAAGGGCGCGCCCGGCGATGTGACACCGGTGGGTATCGCGCTCGGCCCCGACGGCAAGACCGCCTATGTGACGCTGGGTCACGCCAACCGGCTGGCGCTGGTGGATGTGGCCACGCGCAAGGTGCGGAAATATCTGTTGGTGGGGACGCGGGCCTGGAACCTGGATTTTACCGGTGACGGCAAAACCCTCTATGTGGTCAATTCCGGCAGCGACGATGTTTCCATCGTTGATGTGGAATCGGAAAAGGTGAAGAAAACCATTCCCGTGGGCCGTTATCCCCACACCATCAAGATCGACGACTAGGCCATCACGGCCTTTTTCGTGGCGTTGATCATGTTCCGCGTTCAGACATTCTTTTTCGGGGCCTTGCTGTTATTGGTGGCGGCGGGCTCCCCCGCCGTGGCGGCCGAAAAGAACTCGCCCTTCGTGATCGGCTATCTCGAAGGCGACTGGACGGCGAGTGAGGAATGGAACCGCCATCCCGCCGATATGGGGCGGTTACCCGACTATCTTCCTCACCGGCCTTTCGCCGGGGCCGAGATCGGCGTCGATGACGCCCAGTATCTGGGGCGCGGCATGGGTATTACTTACGTTCTGGAACGCAGGATGGGGAAAACCGCCGGAGAATTATTGGCGGCCCTGAAGGGCTTGAACGGCGAACAAGGCGCGAAGGTGTTCCTGGTGGACGCGCCGCAAGCGGTGACGGCGGAGCTGGCGAAACTGGCGGCGGGCATGGATGTGCTGTTGTTCAATGTGTCGTCTTTCGCCGATTCCCTGCGCGCCGAGGACTGTGCCGGCAACCTGTTCCACACCCTGCCCAACAACGCCATGCTGATGGACGCCCTGGTACAGTTCCTGGTGGTAAAGAAATGGCTGCGCGTCCTGGTTCTCGAAGGCCCGCTGGAAGAAGACAAGAAGATGGTGGCGGCGTTCCGGCGTGCCGCCAAGCGTTTTGGCCTCAAGATCGTGGATGTGCGGTCTTTCCTGTTGACCCAGGACCCGCGGGCGCGGGAATCCAACCGGGTGGAGCAGCTGACTTCGGGTGACGCCGATTCATATGACGCGGTGTTCGTGGCCGACGCCCATGGCGAATTCAGTTATCGCGTGCCTTACAGCACGGTTTTGCCGCGTCCGGTGGTGGGCGCCCACGGCCTGACGCCGCGGGCCTGGCACTGGTCGTTCCTGCGCCACGGCGCGCCCCAGGTCAACAGCCGCTTCGAGCGTAAATACGGCCGCCGCATGGACGACCGCGACTGGGCCGCCTGGATCGCGGTGAAATCGGTCTCCGAGGCGGTGCTACGCAGGAAATCACCCGAACTGGCCGCTATCCGGGAACACCTGCTGGATCAGGACATCAAGCTCGATGCCTTCAAGGGCGGCGGTTACAGCTATCGCCCCTGGGACAACCAGCTGCGCCAGCCCATCCTCATGGCTACCGATAACTGGGTCGCCGCCATGGCCCCCCATAAGGCGTATCTCCATCCCGAAAGCAAACTCGACACGCTTGGTTATGACAAGCCGGAAACCCAATGTGCCTTTAATTAATTTAGTACGGACTTTGACAAGGGAACTGGAAAAATGAAAAAGAATAACGAGATGAAAATTTTCATGGCCGTGGTGGCGTTCTTTGCCGCCGCAATGGCCGCGGGAACGTCGCAGGCGGGACGTCTGCTGGGCGAGTTCCGTCCCGAACTGCATGGCGAGATCGAGGTGGAGACCCAGTTCAACCGGGTTTACAGCGTCGATAAGCGCCAGCCCGGCACCCACAACACCAATGTCTATTCGGAATGCGACGACTGTATTTTCCGTCTCGGCCTGTTTCCGGAACTGGCCATCGTTCTCAATATCGCGGCCGGTCCGGAGAAAGAGGAACTGGACAAGGAAAACGTCCTCTATCAGGACATGCAGATGTACGCCGAGGAATTCTTTATTCAGTATTCCTCGAGCAATCTGGTGCGTTCGGATTTCATCGACGAGATCGGCTTCTTCGCGGGCAAGTTCAATCCCGTCTTCGGCCTGGTCAATGGCGGCCTGCGCTCGGAATTCGAGTTCCCCGGCATTTTCTCGGAAGAATTTCCCGAACAGTATGAAATGAAGGAAATGATTGGCGGCGGCGCCGAAATCACCTTTACCGACTCCCATTGGGGCGAACACACCCTGCGCGCCAGCACCTTTTACAGGGATAACAGTTTCCTGCAGGCCACCTTTCCCGCCTATCGCGAGAGGAACGAACTGAGCAAGGGCGGCGTCCTGGCCATCGGCGGCGGTCCCGCCAATACCGGCACCCCCCAGTCCTGGAGCGTCAACCTGTCGGGCGAGGACCTGCCCATCGGCGGCCTCAAATACGAGCTTGGCTTCCGTTATCTGCACAGCGCTACCGAGTTCGCCGCGGGCCGCAACGATATCGCCAAACATGACGATGTGGGCGTGACCGCTGGCCTTATCTATAACAAGGCATTCTTCCTGCCGCGCGATAAATTCCGCTATCCCCTGGATATGAAGGCCATGTTTGAATACGCCCATTTCAACAACTTCAACGGCATCGCCAACGCCAACCGTTCCGACCGCGACTATTATACGGCCACCCTGCAGGGCAAATACGGCCCCTGGCTGTTGGCCTTCATCTACAGCCGTCAGGATATCCACGTGCCTTGGGACGCGGATCAGCTTGAGGCCTTCGAGGATGACTTCGACGACGAGGCGGAAGTGAACAAGAGCGTGGGCGACGACCTCTACGAGGTCAATGTGGGCTATCGCTTCAACCCCAACTGGCTGCTCCAGGGTTCCTGGGCGCTGACTGAGGAATATGAAGACGAGAAAGCCAAGGAACAGGGCGTGTTCGCCGTGGAACTGGATTACCAGCTGGTCTTCTAGGGCCGTTTTCTATCCGGGGTTCCCCCCTATTCCTCCCCCGGGCACAGGGGCCGTGATTCGAAAAGAATTGCGGCCCCTTTTGTTTTTCCGGCACTCTCTGGCGGACTCGGGACCATTGCGGGAAAAAGGAACTCATGAACCAGCGCGATAAGGAAATGAAACCGGCTCCCAAGAAGCTAGAGAGTGGCGGCAGGCGGGATGAGAGTCACGCCCGTGCCCTGCTTTCCGAGATCGTCCTGATGGGGCTGTTCGTCATCATCAGCTATGTGGTGGCGGCCAGTTTCGACATATATGAGAAATTTCACCTCTGGTCGCGGGGCTACGAGGCCTACAATCTCGACGAGGCTCCGGTCATTCTGTTCGCCCTGGCCCTGGCCCTGGCCTGGTTCGCCTATCGCCGCTGGCACCAATACCAGCGCGAGCTGGAAACCCGCAAACGGGCCGAGAAACAGGCCGAACAGGCGGAACAGGAGCTGCGCCAGGCCCAGAAGATGGAGGCGGTGGGGCAGCTTACGGGTGGTATTGCCCATGATTTCAGCAATCTGCTCACCATCATCCAGGGCAATGTGGAGCTCTTGGGCGAGGAGGACATCCCGCCCGAGCTGGTGCGCGAACTGGCCGCCGAGGCTCTGGCCGCGTCCCAGCGCGGCGGAGAACTGACCCGCCGTCTTCTCGCTTTCGCCCGGCGTCAGCCCTTGCAGCCCCGGCCGCTGGACCTTAACCTTTTGGTTGCGGGAATGACGGGGTTATTGCGCCGGACTTTAGGCGCACCGGTGGAGATTGAAACCGTCATCGGTGGCGATCTGTGGTTTGCCGTGGCCGACCCGCTGCAGGTGGAAAACGCCATCCTCAATCTGGCGCTCAACGCCCGCGACGCCATGCCCGGCGGCGGGGTGCTGAGGCTCGAGAGCGCCAATGTCACCCTCGATGCCGACTATGCGGCGCTGCATCCCGATGCCGTAGCAGGAGAGTTTGTTCTGTTGTTGGTATCCGACAGCGGCGCTGGCATGACCCCGGAGGTCCGGGAGCGGGCCTTCGAGCCCTTTTTCACCACCAAACCCCTGGGCAAGGGCACGGGGCTGGGCCTCAGCATGGTCTATGGGTTCGCCCGCCAGTCGGGTGGCCATGTGCGGATTGAAAGCGAGGAAGGGGGCGGCGCCAGGATCAGTCTCTACCTTCCCCGCACCGAAGAGCAGCCGAAAGCGGAGGAAAGTGAGTCCGGCCATATTGCGGCAGGCGACCACGGTGACGGCCCCCGGGCCAGGATATTGGTGGTGGAGGACGATCCCGGCGTGCGCCGTTATTGCGCGCGCGTCCTGGCGGCGGCGGGCTATGACGTGGTGCAAGCCGAAGACGGCGCGGGCGCTCTGGCGCTGCTGGAAGCGGAGAAGGATATAGACCTTCTGTTTACCGATATCCTCATGCCCGGCGGTATGGATGGCTGGGAACTGGCGCAGCGGGCGCGGGGCATGATCCCCGGTCTGGCGGTTCTTTTCGCCTCGGCCAATCCGGAAATGGCGCTGGAGGGCGGGGTCGAGGGCAGCCGAGCGCCGCGCAACCTGGACCTGTTGCGCAAGCCCTATGGCAAGGATGAAATCATCCGCCGCGTACGCCACGCCCTGGAGGCTCCGGGGGACGAGCCATGATCGTGGCGTTTCAGTTGTTGTTCCGCACCCTATGCCGTTTCATTGAAAACGACGGTATAGCGCGGGCCGGTTATATCGCCTTCGCCTCTCTGCTCGCCTTTTTTCCCTTCATGATCTTTATCGGCGCTCTGGCCGGTTTCGTGGGCGACCCGGAGGGCGTGGATACCCTCATGGCCTTTGCCATCCGTTTCCTGCCGCGCGAGGTGGCCGACACCCTGGAGCCTCTGATGGGAGAATTGCTGGCACAGCGCCGTGGCGGGATGCTGACCATCGGCGTGGTGGGTACCTTGTGGGCCGCCTCGGCGGGGGTGGAAGCCTTTCGCTACGCCCTTGACCGTGCCTGGGGCGCGACCACCGGTCGCTCTTTGTGGCGGCGGAGGTTGCAGGGAATCGCTCTCGTTCTTCTCGCCGTGATGGCCTTTCTGGTTATCTTGCTGGGGGCGGTGATCGGGCCGGTGCTCTGGGAGTTGGGGCTGCCGGTTCTCGATGACGCACCGGGCTGGGAATGGCTCTGGGACGGCGCGCGGTATGTGTTGGCGGGCCTCGTTCTGTTTGCCGTGACCACGGTTTTATACCGCTGGCTGCCCGATTGGCGTCCCGCTTGGCGTGATATTCTTCCCGGCGCGCTTTTGGCAAGCCTCGGCTGGCTGGTTCTGGCCGGTCTGTTCTCGGTGTTCCTCGATCAGGTGGATAATTTCACCGTCACCTATGGCTCTCTCGGTGGCATCATCGTGACCCTGTTGTTTCTTTTGTTCAGCGCCGCCGACTTTATTCTTGGCGCCGAATTCAACGCGGCGTTGCGTGACCGGCGGGAAGGGGCCTAGTTCGTTTCAAGCTCTCCGGCGCGTCTCAGATGCGAGCGTTGCCACAACAGGAAAACCGAGGGGATGACGATCAACGCCAGCAGGGTGGCGCTGACCATACCGCCCACCATGGGCGCGGCGATGCGGCGCATGACCTCCGACCCGGTGCCGGTTCCCAGCATGATGGGAAGCAAGCCGCCTACGATGGCGGTGACGGTCATCATGATGGAGCGCACGCGCAGCAAGGCGCCCTCGATGATGGCGTCCTTCAACTCGCTTTGCCGCAGCTTGCGGTTTTCCCTTTCGGCCGTTTCCAGCTTTCTTCCCAGGGCTTCGTTGAGATAGACCAGAATGACCACGCCGATTTCCACCGCGACCCCGGCCAGGGCGATGAAGCCTACGCCCACCGCCACCGACATGTTGTAGTCCAGCCACCACAGCAGCCACAGCCCCCCCGCCAGGGACAGCGGCAAGGTGCCCATGATGATGAGTACTGCGCCGAGGTTGCGGAAACTGAAAAAGAGCAACAGGACGATGACGGCGATGGTGAACGGTGCCACGGTGGCGAGCCTTTTCTTGGCCCGCTCCATGTATTCGTACTGGCCCGACCAGTTGAGGGAGTATCCTTCCGGCAGGCCGATGCCTTTTGCCACTATGTGCTGTGCGTCGGCTACGTAGGAGCCGAGGTCGCGGCCCTCGATGTCGATGAAGACCCAGCCGTTGGGCCGCGCGTTCTCGCTCTTGATCATGCCGGGGCCGTCGGTTACCGAAATTTGCGCCACTTCGCCCAGCGGAATCTGGGCGCCTGTGGGCGTGACAACCGGCAGCATGCGCAGCTTCGCTACTGAATTACGAACGTTGCGGGGATAGCGCAGGTTGACGGGATAACGCTCCAGGCCCTCGACGCTCTCGGTGACGTTCATACCGCCCACGGCGGTGCGGATGACCTCCTGGACGTCGGCCACGTTGAGGGCGAAGCGGGCGGCGGCGCGGCGGTCGATCTTGATGTCGATGAAGCGCCCGCCCGTGACGCGCTCGGAATAGACCGACGCGGTGCCGGGAATATCCTTGATTACCTGTTCGATCTCTTCCCCGATTTGGCCAATGACGTTGAGATCGGGGCCGGCGATCTTGATGCCTACCGGGGTCTTGATGCCGGTGGCCAGCATGTCGATGCGGTTCTTGATGGGCATCACCCAGACATTGGTCAGCCCCGGGAACCTGACCAGATCATTGAGTTCCTCCTTGAGGCGCTCCCGGGTCATGCCGGGCCGCCACGCCTCGCGAGGTTTGAGCTGGACCGTGGTTTCCACCATGGTCAGCGGCGCCGGGTCGGTGGCGGAATCGGCGCGCCCGATCTTGCCGAAGACGCTGCGCACCTCGGGCACGGTGGCGATCAGCTTGTTGGTTTGTTGCAGAATTTCACGGGCCTTGCCCACCGAGATACCGGGAAAAGTGCTGGGCATATACAGAAGGTCGCCCTCGTCGAGGTCGGGCATGAACTCGGAGCCCAGCCGGTTGAGGGGCCAAACCGCGGAAACGGCGACCACTACGGCGAGAACCAGGAGGGTGCGGGGCAATTTGAGCGTGGCCTGAATAAGCGGCCGGTAAAGCGCAATCAGCAGCCGGTTGAGAGGATTCCTGGAGCCGGGAAGAATTTTTCCGCGGATGAAATAACCCATGAGCACCGGCACCAGGGTAATGGAAAGCGCGGCGGCAACCGCCATGGCATAGGTCTTGGTGAAGGCCAGGGGGCTGAACAGCCGTCCTTCCTGGGCCTCTAGCGTGAAGACCGGCAAGAAGCTGAAGGTGATGATAAGCAGCGAAAAGAACAGCGGTGGCCCCACCTCTTGCACTGCTTTCTCCACCATGCGCCAGCGGTTCTCGGGCGTCAGCGGCTGGTGTTCGATGCGTTGGTGGAGGTTCTCGATCATGACGATGGCGCCGGGCATCATGGCGCCTATGGCGATGGCGATACCGCCCAGCGACATGATGTTGGCGTTGATGCCCTGGTAATACATGATGATGAAGGCGCCGAGGATGCCCAGCGGCAGGCTGACGATCACCACCAAAGAGGAACGCAGGTGAATCAGGAAGGCGACGCAGACCAAGGCGACCACAAGGAATTCCTCCACCAGCTTGTCCTTCAGGGTGGTTACGGCGCGTTCGATAAGCGATGAACGGTCGTAGGTCTCGATGATTTCCACGCCTTCGGGCAGGCTCCTCTTGAGCTCTGCGAGTTTCGCCTTCACCGCCTCGATGGTGGCCAGCGCATTTTCGCCCCAGCGCATGATGACGACGCCGCCCACCACCTCGCCCTCGCCGTTGAGCTCGGCGACGCCGCGGCGCATCTGTGGCCCGATACGGATGTCGGCGATGTCGGAAAGCAGGATCGGCGTGCCGGTTTCGCTGGTGCCCAGGGGGATGTCGCGCAAATCCTCGACGCCTTTGATGTAGCCGCCGGAACGCACCATATATTCGGCTTCGGCCATCTCGATGACCGAGCCACCCACCTCCTGGTTGGCGCGCTGAATGGCTTTGCGGACGTGGCCGAGAGGAATGTTGTAGGCGCGCAGGCGGTCGGGATCCACCACCACCTGGTACTGTTTCACCATGCCGCCGATGGTGGCCGCCTCGGAGACGCCGGGCACCGTTTGCAACTCAAACTTCAGGAACCAGTCCTGGATGGTGCGGAGCTGGGCTAAGTCGTGATTTCCGCTGGGGTCGATCAGGGCATATTCATAGACCCACCCCACCCCCGTGGCGTCGGGGCCGAGCGCCGGACTCACGCCCCTAGGCAGGGCGCCCGATACCTGGCTTAAGTATTCCTGGACCCGGGAGCGGGCCCAGTAGAGGTCGGTGCCGTCCTCGAAGATGATGTAAACGTAGGAATCGCCGAAGAAGGAATAGCCGCGTACGGTGACCGCGCCCGGCACCGACAGCATGGTGGTGGTCAGGGGATAGGTGACCTGGTCTTCCACCACCTGCGGGGCCTGTCCGGGATAGCTGGTCTTGATAATGACCTGGACGTCGGAAAGGTCGGGGATGGCGTCCAGCGGCGTATTTTTGACCGCGTACAAGCCCCAGCCGGTGAGCATCCCCGCCAACAACAGCACCAGAATGCGGTTGGTGATGGACCATGTGATGATCCTGGAAATCATGTGGCGAAAGTCCTCAAGGGGTCAGTGTCCCATGTCCATGGCGCCGTCCATGTCCTGACCGGGGCTCATGGTTTCGCCACCGCTCATATCGCCGTCCATTTCCGGGTCCATCTCCATGTCTGTTTCTGTGGCAGGGGCCTTCTCCATGCGTTGCAGGCCGGCGCTGAGGCTGCTTTCGGAATCAATCAGGAACTGGGCGGAGGTAACCACCATGTCGCCTTCGGCCAGACCGGAGAGAATTTCCACCCGGTCCCCGCTCTCGATGCCCGTCGTCACCTCCACCGGTTTGAAACGCCCCTCACCCAGCGCCTTCACCACGCGGGAGGAATCTCCGGTAACGATCAGGGCTTCACGGGGAATGGAGAGCGCGTTTGCCCGGGGGTCGCCGAAGATGGTGATGTCGGCGAACATTTCGGGCTTGAGTTCTTCATCGGCGTTGTCGAATTGCAGGCGCACCTTCAGAGACCGGGTCTTAGGGTCGAGGCTGGGATAGATGTAGCTCACCTTTCCCTTCCATACCTTGGTTGGAAGATAGGGCAGCCGCACCTCGGCCTGTTGTCCCACACGCACCCAGTCGGCCTGGCGTTCGAAGACGTCGGCCAGCAACCACACACGGCGCAAATCGGCCAGACTCATGATGTCGTTGGCGGGTTTGACGTACATGCCTTCGCGCACGTGGAGCATGGAAACCACGCCGTTCTGGGGAGCGAAGACGCGGATGCGCTGGGAAACCTTGCGTGTTTTCTCCAGCTCCGTGATGCGTTTTCCGCTGATGCCCAGCGCCCGCAGACGTTCGCGCGATGCCGCAATCAAGCGTTTCTGATTGGTGGCGAGCACCTGCAGGAATTCGGACTGGGCATTCACCTGTTCGGGTGAATAGAGCTCAAGAAGAAGCTGGCCCTTTGTCACACGCTGGCCGACGGAATTGACCGCCAGTTTTTCGATCCAGCCTTCGGTGCGCAGGTGAACATGGCTAATGAGGGTCTCGTCGTAGTCAATGTAGCCCACGGTTTCGATACGCCGGCTCAATTCGCCGCGCGTTACCCCCGCCGTCCTTACGCCCATGTTGTTTATCACCTGTGGGGAAATCGTCACGATGGAGGAGTCCGAATCGCCGCCCGCCGTGTCCCCGGCGTAAACCGGCACCAAATCCATGCCCATGGGGGACTTTCCGGGCTTGTGGCTGCGGAAGTTGGGGTCCATGGGAGCTTTCCAATAAAGAGGCTCGGGCTCGCCCATACCGCCATCAGGTTCGCTGTCGGAACTGAGATAAAGCCCCGCCGCGGCGCCTCCGGCAAAGATAAGAACGGCGGCAAAAATCCGCGAGGTGGTCATGGCGCGTCCCCCGCGAGATAGAGAAGTCCGGCCTGGGCCTTGGCCCGTTCCACGCGCAGTTGCAGACCCTTCAAACGGGTATCGAGATCGGTGATCTGGGCGCGCATGAGACCGGAGAAATCGGTGACATCGCTTTCATAGGCCTTGATGGAGGCCTCCACGTTCTGGTCGGCCTGGGCCAGAACCGCCCTGTCGTAAAGCGCCACGCGCTGGCCCAGCCGTGTCCACGCGGCGTGTTGGCGGGCAAGCACGCGCGTAAGCTCCAACAGGCGGTCATCGCGCTTGAAGCGGGCGGCGGCGGCCTCTTTCCTGCTCGCGGCCAGCCTCCTGTCCTGGCGGTTTTCCGTAAACAGGGGCACGTCCATGGTGACCATGAAGGACAGAAAATCGTCGCGGCTGCTGCGGTCGGCATTATGTCCGCCGCGGAAGCCGTGGGTCAGGTCCATCATCCATTTCGGTTTGTAGAGCTCGTTAGCGAGATCAACGCCGGTCTGGCTGGCGCGCAAATCCGCATCCTCCACCTTCATCAGGGGATGGTCGGGGAGGTCGGCCTCGATCTTTTCCAAAGGCGGGGGTGAGGGAAGAACCGCCAGTTTCCCGGGCAGGGGGCGGTCTTCATGTTGCGGCCCCACCCATTTGCCGAGATCGGCCCTGGTCATTTCCAGCATGGCCGTTATTTCCGTTTCCTTGTCTTCGAGGAGACTGAGTTCAAGCTCGGCGCGCAGCACGTCCTGTTGGTTGCTGCGTCCCAGCGCATAGAGCGACTGGGTGACATCGATCAATTGCTGGAACAGCACCTTGTTTTCGGCGATCACACGCGTAGCCTGGGTGAGGTAGAACAGGTCGAGCCAGCTTTTACGCACTTCGAGAACAACCTTGCGCCGGCGGTTGAGACGCCGCGCCTGTTCGCCCTCGGCCAGGGCCTGGCTTTTGCGGGTGCGCAGCGACAGGGAATCGCCACGGGGAAAGGCCTGGCGGACGCCGACCTGAAGCTGGGTCATGGCTTCCTGGGTGCGGCTGAAACTGTTCTCGGGCAGGTTCATGATCCCGGCCTTGAATTCGGGATCGGGCAGCTGGCCGTCGGCGATGGCTTTCTCGGAAAGCGCTTCCGCCTTGGCCTGGAAACGGCTGGCCAGGGGATCCCTGTCCACGGCCAGGGTTTCGGCCTCGGCAAGCGGCAGCTCGCCGGCGGTTGCGCCCGTGACCGGAGCCACCGCCACCAGAATCCAGACCACGCACGGAAGCCACGGAAGCCACGGAAGATGAAAAAATCTATTCATTGTTTTATGTCCAGAGTTTAAGGCTCGGGGAGAGATTCCTTCCCTTGGATATAGGCCCCCCTGTTCGCTGCCGCTAGTGATCATGGGGGTGCTCCTCGCCACTTTCATGGCCGTCGTCACCGTTTTCAGGACGGGGTTCACCTTGGTCACTGTTGTTTTCGGAAACGGCGGGTAACGAAAGAACGCCGAGGCCATACCGGTAGACGAGTTCGCCGCCCTTCCATCCCGTCGTCATGAGAAGACCCACGGCCACCACAAAAACGCCTATGAAGGAAGACTTAAGTTCCAGACTGGTACGGTATGTCCGTATCGTCCATAACGCCAGCACCCACCACAGCGCCGCCGTGGCCAGTGCCCAGTTGCGGTGATCGGTCATGGCCGCGTGGGAGGGCGCGTCATGCCGCACCGTGTTGAAGGCGTAAAATCCCGCGGCTACGGTAAGGACCGAAATGGCGGCGCCCAGCCACAGGGTCGAGAACGCCGCGATGCGGCAATCACCGGCCCATGTCCGGCCGGAAAAAACGCGCGCCAGGACGAAGAACAAAAACGATGCCGCGTAAAGGGCCACCGTGAAATGCACCAAGAGCGGGTGCCAGTTGGGAAGTATCTCGAACATAATGCGGTGCTTCTCCGGAAAGAATGCGGCCTTTCACCGGGAACGCCGTCTATGCGTCCGGTGGATCAGGCCACGGATTGAAGGGGGCTGGAGTCAGCCCGGTTCAAAGATTTCAGGAGAAGAGGATGGGGGGTCTGAAAAGAGGCGGAGGGGTTTGTCCCTCGATACTGGCCGCACGGAAGGGCGTCTGGAGCGAGGGAAAGAACGGCCGGAAAGAAACGGCCTCCTCTCCGTTAAAAACCATGACGGGACAGGAAAGACCGCAATGGTCCATGACGGCGCAGCACTTTCCCTGGCCGGGACCGGTCTCCATGGAGGCATGTTCCCCCGACTGTGGGGCCGCGCCGGTATCGGTGACGACAGTCGTAGAGTCGCTGCTGTGATGCGAGGCGGAAAGGGCGAATTCTTGAACTCCGGATTGGGCCATGGCGGCGGTGGCCGACAGATGCAGCCCCAGCAGGAACATGGTCAGCGCCATAGTCAGGGCGCAACACCATCCGCGAATCAGCTTTTGTTTCAATATCTTACTCATTATGACGGGACGTTAGCCGGTTTCCTTCCCGGAGGCAAGGTGCCGCCTATCGCTTTCCCTTCGTTCTTCCTCTTCCACCCCGATGAGGCCGGTGAGCAGATCGGGGTGTTCTTTCAGGAGGTTCTGGCGCAGGTTGCGGATGTCGTCGGAGGCCAGCTTGGCGCGGGGGCGCGCCAGCGGCACCGTATAATCGTGAACGATGCGCCCGGGACTGGGCGACATGAAGAGAATGCGGTCGGCGAGGAACAGGGCTTCGTTGAGGTCGTGGGTGATGAACAAAACGGTGGTGGGGCGTTCGTTCCAGATCGCCAGCAACAGTTTCCGCAGACGCTTGGCCACGGGCTCGTCGAGGGAAATAAAGGGTTCGTCCATGAGCAGCAGGCGCGGCTTCACCACAAAGGCGCGGGCCAGCGCCACACGCCGCATCATGCCGCCGGAAAGGCGGCTGGGAAAGGCATCCATCACATCGCCCAGATCCATTTCCTCAAGTAAACGGCGGGCCAGATCCTCGTCGCCCTTTTCTCCGTTTTCACCGCCATCCATCACCAGTCGGACGTTTTCCAGCACGCTCAGCCATGGCATCAGCCGTGGTGTCTGGAACATATAGCCGAGATGGGCCTCGTCGGTGGGGCGGCCGCTCAGGGACACAGTTCCGTCCACCTCCTGTTCCAGGCCACTGACGATATTGAGCAATGTGGTCTTGCCGCAGCCCGAGGGACCGACGATACAGGTGAACTGGCCCTCGGGCACCGAGAAGTCGATTCCGGCGATGGCCGTATGGTCCTTGCCGGGGGTGCGCGAGGGATAGGTCTTGGCCCGGATGTGCACGTCCAGGGTCATAGCCGCCACCGTGTCAGCCGTACTTCCAAAGGACGCAAAACGGCCATTTCAAAGAAAAGAATGACGCCGACGAAGGCCAGGGTATAGGCCAGAATGCTGGCGATATCGAAGAACTGGAAGAAACTGTGAAGCTGGAAGCCGACGCCGTTGCTGCGTCCCAGAAGCTCCACCACCAGGACGATCTTCCAGATCAGGGAAAGCCCCGAACGGGCCGCCGCCATGAGATAGGGATAAAGCTGGGGCAGGTAGGTCTTGAACAGGGTCTTGGTGCGGGACAGGCGGTAGACCTGCGCCACCTGCAACAGTTCCCGGTCCACGGCGCGCGCGCCCTCGCGCACCATCACCACCACCAGCGGAATCTTGTTGATGGCCACGGCGACGATGACGGCCACCTCGGTCAGGCCGAACCAGATGTAGCAGAGGATGATGATGACCAGGGCCGGGATGTTGAGGCCGAGCACCAGCCAGCCGTCGAAGAAGGTATCCATTGTCTTGCTGTGGCCCATGCAAATACCGATCACGGTACCGATGATCATGGACACCACGAAGGCCACCGCCACCCGGGCCAGGGTGATCCCGGTATGATAGACAATATCTCCTTCCCGCAGATGAGCCACCATGTTGACGGCCACTGCCCAGGGGCCGGGAAGCAGGGAAGAATCGGCGATGGCCGCGACCACGCCCCAGACCAGCAGGAGCAGGCACAGAGAAAAGAAACGCAGCCAGAAACCGGAGGGGCTGCCCGATAAAACCTTGAGATCAAACAAGTGGTGCTCCGCCGTTTACTCGATGGCTCCGGTCCAGAAAGTGCCCGGCGACAGTTCCTTGCTGTCGCCCACAAGCTTGGAGCCGCCGATTTCGGAGAGAATATTATAGAGGTTTTTCGAGGCGGTGACTTCCGCTGCGCCGAAATGCCCGGGGATGCCCTCGCGATAGCCGTCGCGCAGGGCCATCAGCGTGGCGTCATCTCCCGGTTTGATGAGGCTTTCGAGCCGCAGCCATTCTTCGTCGGAGTCGGCGAGGATTTTCTTTGCCGCCGCCGAGGCGCGGAGAAATCCTTGTAGGGCGTCCTCGTTTTCTTGCGCCCATTTCTCGCTGAACACCCATCCCACGATAGGAACGCCCGGCGCGATGCCCAGCCGATCGAGAACGTCGCTGATGTCGATGACCTTTTTCAGCCCCTTGGCCTTGAGCCGCGCCTGATAGTGCCAGAAGGTGAGAACCGCGGGAAACTCGCCTTTTTCCACCAGCCGGTTGAGAAGGGGCGGGGCGCCATAGACCGGCTCCACAAAGTCCAACAGGTCGTCATTCATGGTCTCCTTGCCGTAGGCGCGCAGCAGCAGCCAGCTTTTGTCCACCGGGCCGCCGGCCACGCCGATGCTCTTGCCGCGCAGATCCTCAAGAGTGTTGATTTCGGAATCGGGCCGCGCCATGAGCCCGCCGGCAATGACGGAATAAGGCGCGAAGCTGTACTTCCGGCCTTCCGCCCGTTGCCGGGAAACCCAGAACCAGTCGGTGACGATAATATCGGCGGCCCCACCCTGAAGGGCGACGGCGGCGGCGTTCTTGCTGGCCAGGGGGACAATTTCCATGTCCACCCCTTCTTTTTCCGCCAGGCCGAGATGTTTGATCACATTCAGTTCCCAGTTGACGGTGCCGAACTGCAGGGCGCCGACGCGGATTTTTTTCAGCGCCTCGGCCTCGGCCTGATTGCCGCCCGCCGCCATGAAAAGAGCGCCTGCGGCCAGGAAAAAAACGGCCAGCAAAAGCATGGCGAGACGGAATCCGCCCCGGTGGAGAGGGGGGCCGTTATCGAAGAGCATTCTGTGGACAGGCTTTATTTTCATGTTCCGCTTTGTAAAAAAACATCCAAGCCTTCATGGCCCCAAAGCCGGTGGTCGCGAAGAATCTTTGGTCGCGAAGACCGGGCCGGCGGCATGGTGGTGACGGCACCGCGTTTCGTCAAGACTGTGGTCATGGACTTTGAAGACCGGGCGGCATTTGGATGGCGCCGGCCGGAGGAAGCAGGGGCCATCGGCGGTGGGGTTCTTGTATCTGTACTGATCTTTAAGATGTTCTATTAAGAAGGTTGCTAAGGAGTTGGCAACCATAATTCAAGGCGCTATGGTCATTTGCATGTAACAACCCAATAGTATTGCTGTGCTTTTTCATGCCATGTTGTCCCGCATATGCTGAACCTAGGATGAACCGGGGGATGAGTCGGGACGTGCGTTTTTCC